>JAIOPQ010000083.1 GCA_021413825.1 Spirochaetia bacterium
TGGAGGCTATGCCCTTAAATCCATATGAAAAAGCTTGCGATAATTGGTTCAGGGATTGCCGGCATGGCGTCCGCATACTATCTGCGCGATGCTTACGACATTTATGTCTTTGAGAAGGACTCACGCGTGGGCGGTCATACGAATACGATCCAACTGGATGATCCGGCGGGCCCCATTTCAATCGATACTGGTTTCATAGTACATAATCCCAACAACTACCCATCGTTCGTGAAACTGATACAGGACCTGGGCGTCGAGACTATCGCAAGCGACATGTCCTTTAGCGTTTACAATAGAAATATTAATTTGCAGTTCGCGGGCGAAAACCTTGGCTCACTCTTCGCGCAGCGTCGGAATATTTTTAGTCCGAGACACCTTGGCCTCCTTCTTCAGGCAAATCGTTTCAATAAACTTGCCCCGCGTCATGCAATTTCAGGAAAAGCAGACGTCAGTCTCGGTGAATACCTATCTGAGAACGGGTATAATGAACACTTCATGCAAAATTTCATTTTCCCAATGGCCTCGGCAGTATGGTCTACTCCGCGCTCCCGCATAAACGAATTCCATGCCGAATCCTTCATCCGCTTCTTCATGAACCACGGTTTCCTGGGTTTGTCCGGGGGTAGAGAGTGGCGAACGATCGCAGGAGGTTCCAGCGAGTATATGCGCAAAATTCAAGCAGCTTTAAAGAACCCCGTCCGCACATCAACGCCTGTGCACCGGGTAAAACGACAAGGAGACGGAGTTGTTGTTCAAACCGGAAACGGTGAAGCTACATTCGATAAAGTTATTCTGGCTACTCATGCGGATCAGGCATTGAAGCTACTTTCTGACGCCTCTGACCTCGAACACGCCACGTTACGCGAGTTCCAATATTCCAAAAATATAGCAACGCTACATTCAGACTCCAGGGTAATGCCTCCTTTGAAACGCATCTGGGCCTCCTGGAATTATAAAATCGAACATCATGCAGAAGAAGCTTCAAGCTGTACCATATACTATATGAACAGGTTGCAGAGATTGCAGACAAAAACGCCTTATTTCGTTTCAATAAATGAAATTGATTCCCTCGATCCGGAGAAGGTCTTCGCACAAATAGAATATGATCATCCCATCTTTAACAAAGAAACAGCAGCAAAACAAAAAACACTCTCAAGACTGAATGAACAGGGGCCTGTTTATTTTGCGGGCAGTTATTTTGGTTTTGGATTTCACGAGGATGCTTTGGCGTCAGCTCTAAATGTAGTGCGAGCCCTTTCATGAAAAGCTCCGTCTATATCTGCAGACTCAAACATACTCGCACAAGGCCAGAATACAGTTTTTCGCATAATATTTACATGCTCGCACTGGATCTGGATGAAATCGCCGGCAATGCGCCTGCCCTGCTGGGATTCAACCGGGCAAATGTCTTTTCATTTCGAGATCGGGATCATTTTCGTTTTGAAAGTGGGACAGTCCAAAGTACGCGGACCCGCATAAACGAATACTTTCAAGCATTGAATCGCGCTATTCCGACTAACGTCCTGCTTCTGACCAATCTCCGGGTTTTTGGTTACGTGTTTAATCCGGTCAGTTTCTATTTTTGCACATTCGAAAGCGACAGACCCGCAATCCTCGTAGAGGTAAATAATACCTACGGGGAGCAAAAGCCATTCCTGCTGGATCACTTACCACAATCCCGGCGCAAGAATTTCTATGTTTCACCTTTCATTCGCAACGATATGAATTTCTATTTTCATATTCGAAAGCCCAGCAGCAATCTTCGCATTGAAATTTCGAGCCAAACCTCTGACCAGAAGACAATTATGCGAGGAACGATTGCAGGAATACAGAAACGACTAAGCACGATCAGACTTCTGGGTTTGCTGTTTCAGTTTCCGTTTCTGACTCTTCGCATCATTGCACTAATTCACTGGCATGCCTTGAGGTTATATCTTAAGGGTGTGCCACATTTCTCAAAAAAGCAAAGCGACGCGCAACTCAGGGAGAATCAAAATGTTTGAATCAGTATTTTATCGGGCGCTTGACCGAAACAGGAACGGCGCCCTTGTAGTATCGCATGCCGGGAAGGAGCGCCAACTGGGCTCTCTAAACGAACGTCCGATAGCCCGCATCAACGTAAACGACAAACGATTCTTCAGAGACTGCATCTTATTTGGAGAAGTTGGATTTGGGGAGGCGTTCACAGATGGCCTCTGGTCATCTCCGGACCCGTTGGCCGTGATCGACTGGTTTGCAAACAACGCGGCCAGCACACCAACGTTCGCTTCAAACGCTGCAAATCCGATCCTGGTCAATGCCCTCGGTATTGCAGATCGAATTCGATATATGCTCAGACCAAACAGCATCCGTACCAGCAAGAAGAACATCAGGGACCATTATGATCTTGGAAACGACTTTTTCCAACTCTTCCTGGATGAAACCATGGCCTACTCCTGCGCCGTTTTCAAAGAACCCTCAGAAGCGCTACTCAGTGCGCAGCACAACAAATTTGATCGTCTCTATGAGAAGCTGAACCTGAATCAGAATGATCACCTGCTGGAGATCGGTTGCGGTTGGGGCGGTTTTGCAATACATGCAGCGCAAAAGTCAGGATGTCGCGTAACGGGGATCACAATCTCCCAGCAACAGTTTGAGTTCGCTAAACGACGGGTGCGCGAAGAGCATCTGGAGGATCAAATCGAAATCCGCTTCCAGGACTATCGTGAAGTTCAAGGGAAATTCGATAAGATTGTCTCGATTGAAATGATGGAAGCTCTTGGTTACAAATATCTCGATGTGTTCTTCTCTCGTTGTCATCAGCTTCTCAGGCCAGGCGGAACCATGGCATTGCAGTGTATCACTTTTCCCGACGCAAGCTACGAGAGCTACAGAAAAGGAATGGATTGGACTCGAATCCATATTTTTCCGGGCTCGCTTCTGCTATCTGTTCAAGGTATGCTCTATTCGCTCAAAAAGACCGGCAACCTGATGCTCGAAGACGTGGAAAGCATTGGCCTTCATTACGCACGAACGCTAGCCATCTGGTGTGAGAACTTTTTGAAAAATTCCGGGCAAGTTCATTCGCTTGGATTCTCTGACGATTTTCTGAGAAAATGGCAGTACTACTTCATGTTTTGCGAAGCTGGGTTTTCAAATCGACTGATAAATGATATTCAGATGGTCCTTCATGCACCCGGGAGAAGATCAATATGAAAACAAAATGGCTTGCGGGAAGTCTGATACTGTTGCTCGCTCAGAATGCATTCGCTGAGGCGCAATCCAATCCGGTGAAGGAAATCGTTTCCAATGCATACGACGTGCAAACAGGAAAGTATATATATTCCGAATACCACAGAGAATTCTATTCTAGCGGACAACACATCTATTCAATAGTCGAATATCGCACACCCGATCGCTTGCTTGCGCGCAAAGTAATAAACTTTGCAAGAAGCAAGGAGGCGCCGGATTTTCGGCTCGAGGACGTGAGAACGGGATATCTGGAAGGTGCTGAAGCATCTGCAAGCGGATATCGATTGTTCGCGCGGAAGAGCATTCGAGATCCTTTAATGGAACGGATCCTCGCAATACCGGAACCCGCCGTCATAGATGGAGGTTTCGATTATTTTATTCGCAACAAATTTGATCGAATCGCCGCAGGTGAACGAATGATCATTCAATTTGGCTCTGCATTCCAACAGGACTTTTTCCGCTTCGACGTTTACAAAACAGCGAACGGAAATTTCAAAGGGAAGCCAGCTATATTTATCAATGTAGAAGCACACAATTTTCTTTTGAAGAAACTTGTAGATCCGATTCGCCTGGTTTATAGTTCCCAATCGCGACGATTGATGTCTTATACAGGCGTTTCCAACATCAACGATGACAATGGAAAAAGCTACAAAGCGAGAATTGAATTCGTACTGTAATGGGACAGTCCTGCCCTGGCAAAGACTCGGCCGGTTAGAAGCCCTGTTCCTTGCCCGGAATGCCCGGGCGACCAGGGAACATTAACACCCCAGTAGAAGGGGAGAAGGATGATTTTTGTGTTGACGTAACTATCAAGTTACGTTACCTTTTACTCACTATTAGAGGTAAATATGAAACTAGATGATATGACATTGGATATTGAACAACACATCGAAGTAGAAGGACCAATCGCTGAAGTTTTCAAGAGCACCTTATACCGTTTTGGCGAAGGGAACAAGGGCCCGGACGGACAATCCCTTGAGATGAAGCTGGAGGAATTCGCAGGTGGTCGCTGGTTTCGTGACCGCGCCAACGGTGCGCAGCATTTCTGGGGGCATGTCCAGGTACTGAAGGCGCCCGTGCTGCTTGAAATCAGCGGACCTATGTTTATGTCGTACCCGGCAATCAACCATCTGGAAATCAGGCTCGAGGAAACGGCTGGCGTGACAAAAGTTACATTGCGTCATCGCGCAATCGGTATGATCGATCCGCAGCATCGTACTGGCTTGAAACATGGCTGGGGCTTGATGCTGGATGCGGTCAAAGCTGATTTTTCAAAGTCGGCAGCTCGGGCCTGAGCAAATTGACAGACGATCTAGACATAGTCTGGAAGGCTCTGTCCGATCCTACACGCCGCGCGATCCTGGATCTCTTGCGGCGAGGGCCAAGGGCAACTACAGAAATTGTCGAAGCTTTTCCAGCAATGACGCGCCACGCTGTGATGAAACACATTGAAGGCCTTCGGGAAGCTGGGCTTGTCCATACGCGCGAGGAAGGTCGGCGGCGAATCAACTCGATTAACGCCGTTCCGATCCGCCGTATTTACGAACGATGGATGGGTCCCTTCGCTGAACTCTGGTCCAGCGCGTTGCTTAGAATTAAGGAAGATGTAGAAAAAAAGGAGTCATGAAAATGTTAACAGATACAAAACAAACTAGAATCGCTGATTCGATCCTGATGGAAATGGACCAGGAAGCAGAAATCACAAAACGGCTTTTTGAAATAATTCCCGAGGACAAATTGAGCTGGCGCCCGCACCCGAAAGCCAGGTCTCTTGGTGAGCTTGCAATGCACATAGCCATGATACCGGGTTCGGTCGCAGAACTTGCCAATCAGGATATTGCCGACGTGCCTTCGCCACCTGAAATTGAACCCGCAAACCGCGCAGAAATACTCAGCACATTTGCGGAGAGTTTCAAAAAAGGAAAAAAGATCGTGGCCGCTACAGACGACACACGCCTCATGCAGGAATGGAAACTTGCAAAAGGCGATCAGCAGCTACTTGCAATGCCGCGGATCGCTTTGTGGAGATCAATTTTGCTGAATCACAATTACCATCATCGCGGCCAGCTTTCTACCTATCTGCGAACCCTGGATGTTCCTCTGCCACCTATCTACGGGCCAAGCGCGGAAAGCAATCCGTTCGCGTAACCAATCCTAAAGCACTGCAGCCAGGCGCGCGCCTTGATCGATTGCGCGTTTGGCATCCAGTTCTGCTGCTTCTTGCGCACCGCCAATTACGTGAACACCCACACCAGCTCTAGTTAGCGGTTCGAGCAATTCACGATTGGGCTCCTGCCCTGCGCAAACTACAACTGTATCTACTTCCAGAATTCTTGGCTTTCCGGCAACGGTGATATGAAGTCCTTGATCATCGATTCGCTCGTAGGTTACACCGGAGATTTGTTCTACGCCACGATCCTCCACGGTTTGCCTGTGAATCCAACCCGTAGTTTTTCCAAGGGTATTGCCAAATTTGCCTTTGCTGCGTTTTAGCATGAATACATGCCGCGGTGCACGGGGATGTTCCTGTTTTTGCAATCCACCAGAGGCTTTAATCTCAGTATCTATCCCCCACTCATGCAGGAATTCTTCGCGGGGTTGAGGCCCCTGGCCTTTCTCTGTGAGAAAAATAGTAACATCAAACCCAATTCCGCCGCCACCAATTACTGCAACGCGATTCCCAACCTCCTTCTTATGTAGAACCACATCCACATAACTTAGAACATTCGGCCGATCCGATCCAGCAATTGTCAGACGACGTGGTGTAATACCGGTAGCAAGAATCACCTCATCGAATTTTTCAGCCAGTATTTCATCAGACGTTATGCGCTTGCCTAGCTTCTGACTTACTTTGTGAATCTCCAGTTGCCTTCTGAAATAACGGAGTGTTTCATTGAACTCCAATTTACCCGGAATCTGCCGCGCAATGTTGATCTGGCCGCCANNNATCTCTTTTGCGGCATCAAACAGAGTTACGTCATGTCCACGTTGTGCCGCAACGGTGGCGGCCGACAAGCCACCTGGACCTGCACCAATCACGGCGACTCTCTTTTTTGTTTGAGTGGGAAGATACACAAGCTCCGTTTCGTTGCAGGCACGCGGATTCACCAGGCAGGAACATGTTTGACCAACAAAAATGTGATCCAGACACGCTTGGTTACATGCAATGCACGTATTGATTTCATCCGCACGATTCTCTCTGGCTTTGTTCACAAAATCGGAATCGGCTAGAAGCGGACGCGCCATTGAAACCATGTCGGCGTCGCCGCGCGCGAGAATTTCTTCCGCAACTTCAGGAGTGTTGATACGATTGGAAGTGCAAACTGGGATTTTCACGTGGCCTCTAACTTTGGCCGTGACCCAGCTGAATGCAGCCCGTGGAACCATCATTGCAATTGTTGGAATTCGCGCTTCGTGCCAGCCTATCCCAGTATTCAGAATATTGGCTCCGGCTTTTTCAATTTCTTTTGCCAGGTGGATTACATCTTCTATTGCAGAACCTTCTTCCACCAGCTCAAGCATGGACAGACGATATACAATTATGAAGTCAGTTCCAACTCGCTTGCGCACTGCGCGCAAAATCTCCAACGGAAAACGGATTCGATTTTCAAACGATCCGCCCCACTCGTCATCGCGGGTATTTGTTCGCTTTGCAGTGAACTGATTGATGAGATATCCTTCTGACCCCATCACTTCAACGCCATCATATCCTGCATGCTTTGCCAGTTCAGCGCATCGCGCAAAATCATCGATAGTACTTAGTATTTCTTCATGCGTCAGTTTATGGGGACGCACAACGTTGATTGGAGCCCGTAGCTCTGATGCACCGACCGCTTTGTCATGATATCCGTAACGGCCTGTGTGCAAGATCTGCATGACGATTTTTCCGCCAGCATCATGAACAGCTTTAGTAACCGGTAGATGTCGCTCCGCCTCTTCGCGGTCGACCATGATGCTACCTTCGCGACTGACTCGTCCCGCCATATTCGGGGCAATTCCCCCGGTCACAATCAAGCCAACTCCACCACGCGCACGTTCGGCGTAAAATGCCGCCATGCGCTCGTAGCCACCAGCAACGTCCTCAAGGCCAGTGTGCATTGAACCCATTAGTACGCGGTTGGCAAGTTTAGTAAAACCCAGGTCAAGCGGGGCGAGCAAATTTGGATAGCGAGTCATTTGGAAAGCGGGACCGGGCGCGGTCTGGTTGCAAGTTTTTTTATTTGCCTTAGAATTCGCTCTATCAGCAAGGCAGAGCAATTGAAACAATCTCTACCCATTGACGCAGTTTTGCCGGAAATTTCAAGCATCCTTTCTGCGCGCAACATTGCCGTGCTTGAAGCAGCACCAGGTGCTGGGAAAACAACCGGTGTTCCCCCCTTCTTATTAGAAGAACCCTGGCTGAACGGAAAGACCATGCTCATGCTCGAACCCAGGCGGATCGCTGCTCGCAGTGCGGCGGCGCGTATCGCTTCGCAAATGAATGAAAAGGTTGGCGAAACCGTTGGGTACGCAATTCGATTCGACCGCAAGACAAGCACGCGTACTCGCATCGAAGTAGTTACGGAAGGAATCCTGGTACGCCGGATGCAGGACGATCCGGAATTAACTGGAGTGGGGCTCCTTCTATTTGATGAATTTCACGAAAGAAGCATCCACACCGACCTGGGACTTGCACTTGCTCTCGATATACAGGAATCCATTCGTCCTGATTTGCGAATCCTGGTAATGTCAGCGACCCTTGATGGAGACCGAATCGCAAGCTTTCTCGGAAATGCGCCCGTTATTCGCTCAGAAGGCAGGGCGCATCATGTAACAGTCGCGTATGCGGGAAGAAGCCAATTGTTTCCAGCGCAAGAGTGTGCGCGTGCAATTGCTCAGGTGATCCCGACACATGAGGGCGATGTCCTTGCATTTCTTCCAGGCGGCGGTGATATCAGAAAAGCCAGAAGCATCCTGGAAGAAAAACTCCCGTCCGACGTCGTAATACATGCGCTGTATGGAGACTTAACACAGAAAGATCAGGACGCGGCCATTGCACCCGATCCTCGTGGAAGGCGCCGAATCATTCTTGCAACCAATATTGCAGAGACGTCTTTAACAATCGAAGGTGTCCGAATCGTTGTAGATTCCGGGCTTGCGAAATATATGCAGCATGATCCACGCACTGGGATGTCCCGGCTGGAAACTGGACCAATTTCAAAAGCCTCCGCAGTTCAACGCGCTGGCCGCGCGGGAAGAACAGCGCCCGGGCATTGTTTGCGATTGTACGATGAAGAAGAATTCCGCCGATTCAGTCCGTTTACTGAACCAGAAGTAATCCAGGCAGATCTTGCACCTCTGCTCCTCGAACTTGCAGCCTGGGGAACTGCTCCGGATAGACTTCGTTTCCTTGATCCATTGCCGTACGCCCATGTTCAATCGGCCTATTCCCTCCTCTCAATGCTCGAAATGTTGGATGAACATCGTCGCATAACGTCATACGGTAGAATCGCAGCAGGCATTCCGCTACATCCACGGCTGGCCAGGATGACTTATGAGTCTCCCGGGTCGCTCTCAAAGGCGGCGTGCAACCTTGGAGCTCTACTGTCCGAGCGTGATATATTTAGGGCGAGTCCAGGAAACCGAATACCTTCCGACATCCGAGAGAGATTACGACTCCTTGCTGACGCAGATCAGCACAGTGCTCCTGGGTTGGCTTTCGGTACAACTCTAGACAGATTCGCGCTCGATCGAGTACGTCGCATAGCCCAGGAAATTTCCAGAATTGGTTCCAGAGAAAAGCCCAGGAATAGTGACGATGCCGCCAGGTCGGCGCCCAGGAACTCGGAAATTCGCGCTACATCCGAGGCTGGCCTCCTTGCTCTTGCTTACCCCGATCGAATTGCAGCCATTCGTCCTGGAAGCAGGGAGCGATACCTATTGAGCAATGGACGCGGCGCCTTGCTGGACAAAACCGATCAACTCTGCGGACAGGAATTCCTTGTAATTGCTGACCTGGACGGCGCCGGTGCGGATGCAAAAGTGCGCATGGCGATGCCCATTTCTGCTGAGGAGATTCGGGAACTCTTTGCAGAGCAAATTCAGACCCTCGAGACTACGGAGCTAGATGAGAAGACGGGACGGATCCTCGCCTTTCGTAGCGATGTTCTGGGATCAATTACTCTATCACGCAAGCAAATCGAAATCGACTCAAGCAATAGCGACGCTGTGCTGCTCCGCTCGATTGAAAAAGCTGGAATCGATTCACTCGATTGGAACGAGGAAGTTGTTCAATTTTGCATGCGATCAGAAATGCTGCGCAAGCTAGGGTTTGAGTTACCTGAATTAAGTCGAGAATGGCTGACGAAGAATTTGTCAGATTGGTTGAGTCCGCATCTGGTTGGAATATCGCGGCTAAGCGACGTACAAAAACTGAAATTAAAGGACGTTTTCCAGGCGATGCTGGATTACAAGCAGCTCAAGACTCTGCAAACCCAGGCACCGGAATTAATGCCAGTTCCAAGTGGTTCAAATATTCGTCTTGAGTACTCGGAAAATGATGTGATCATGGCTGTTAAACTTCAGGAAATGTTTGGACAGAAAGAAACACCTCGCATAGCAAATGGCAGGGTTGCGGTAACATTGCATCTACTTTCTCCGGGAATGAAACCGGTCCAGGTAACACGGGATCTTGAAGGATTCTGGAAGAAGACGTACGCTGAGGTCAGAAAAGAACTTCGTGGAAGATACCCACGGCATCCCTGGCCTGATGATCCTACTACTGCAACACCAACTAAATTCGCCAAGCGGCGGGGAACTTGATGATGTGACCGTGAGCTGTTTTTGAAATGAGCGACTCGACCGATCCGATTGATTTGATTCTTCCTGCTTGACAATCCATTTTAAGCTCGATTCTCTAGAAGCATGGAACCGAAAATAATATCCGATCCACAAGTGATGCTGGGTAAGCCAGTGATTGCCGGAACACGCATTACGGTTGAGATTATACTGGAACGGCTCGGCGCTGGTGAAAGCACGGATGATATTCTTGAAGCCTACCCGCACCTTTCTCGCGAAGCGATTCAGGCCGCTCTGACGTTCGCAAGCCAGACCTTGCGCAATGAGGTTATTTACAGCGTCCCGGCGTAATCCGTGAAATTCGTTGCGGATGAAAACATCGACAATTCCGTGGCGCTCGCACTACGAGGGCTGGGACATGAGGTCAAGGCAATCGTAAGCGACGATCCCGGCGCAGCAGACGAGAGCATTTTGTCTCTTTGCCAATCATCCGAATCCATTCTATTAACAGGTGATAAGGATTTTGGCGATCTTATCTATCGAATGAAACGGGCATCCGAGGGCGTAATACTTCTCCGTCTCGCGGGAATTCCAACTCAAACGAAAGCGCGTATCGTTGCCGATTTTGTTCTCAAACACGAAAATGAAATCCGGGGGAACTTTTCTGTAATTACGCCGGGCTCTGTTCGCATTAGAAAGCCTGACTAATGGGAAGTGTCAATCGCGCATCAGCCCTCGTCACTGCGTCCAGATAACGGGGGCTTGCTTCTCTTCTTCCACCAATTCTGGAATGTCCGTTTCTTTTACAGGCGGCTGCGGAACCTGAGGTGGAACCAACAGCACAGTTTGAAGTGCATCGCCAATTTCGTTTAACTTTACCTGAATCATATCCAGGTATTCATGCATTCCAAATTTGAAAACATCGCCAATGTCCGTGTAATCCAATTGCGAACGAAATGCACCCATTCTTTTTTCCACTTCATTTCTAAATGTTCCGGTCCCAGATGGAGTTAGTTCACGGAGGGAGGATTCGGCCTTGTTTAAACAAAATCGAATTGTACGCGGAAAATCAGGATGAAGAATTAGAAAACTTGCAACTGCAGCCGGAGTAATGGATCCTTCCGATCTGCGAAACATCTCAAGAGCACTTGCAGATCTAAGAACAGCTTGCCACTGCAAAAGATCAACTGTGCTTCCAACATCCTCCGGCTTTGCAAGCAGGTAGAAATACTTAATATCCAGTAGGCGCGATGTTTTATCCGCTCGCTCAAGGTATCGACCCAGACAGCCAAAGTGCCATGCCTCAGAATGCGAAAGTGTACTATCCATAATTCCCATGTGGAGCGCACAATTTTCCTTTACCCATTGTAGAAATTCACTGTGATCCTTGAGTTCGTCGCCTGGGCGAAGTGCATCCGTGAGAGTAAGATAGAATTTGTTTATGTGCAGCCACATCTCACCGGAGAGCATTTCGCGAACAGAGGCTGCATTTTCGCGCGCATTGCGCACACAAGAAAAGATTGAATTGGGATTGGTTTCGTCTGAAATCAGAAACCGCAGAGCATTTGAAGTTGTAGCCGTGCCGTAGTGTTCTATGAAAAGTTCGCGATCACCAGTCGTTTCAACGAGCGGCAACCATTGTTCCGATACAGCCAGCGGCTGATCCAGGGCAAGATGAAGGTTAACGTCCAGGAAGCGCGCGTAGTTCTCCGCCCGCTCCAGGTACCGGTTCATCCAGTATATGGAGTCAGCTACGCGGCTTAGCATATCATTGCCCGACCGGATCTTCGCGAAGAACCCAGGTGTCTTTGCTTCCACCGCCCTGCGAAGAGTTTACAACAAGCGAACCTTTCTTTAAAGCCACCCGCGTAAGTCCACCGGGCAGTACTGAAATTTCTTCACCGTAGATTACGTAAGGTCTCAGATCTACGTGGCGGCCTTCTATTCCCCCCTCAGTTAAAACTGGAACGCGTGATAGCCCCAGAGTTGGTTGCGCAATATAGTTACGTGGATTAGCCTGAATCTTAGCTTTGAATTCATCGATCTCTGATCGACTTGAAGCTGGACCGATTAGCATCCCATATCCGCCCGCTTCGTTTGCAGCCTTGACTACAAGTTTTTCAATGTTCTGCAGCACATACTTTTGATCGGTTTCATCTGCACATACATACGTTGGAACGTTAGGCAGAATTGCATCTTCACCGGTGTAGTACTTGATGATGCGTGGAACGAATGCATAAACCGCTTTGTCGTCGGCTACGCCAGTTCCAGGAGCATTCGCAAGTGAGATGTTTCCTTTTTTGTATGCGCGGAAAATTCCAGGCACTCCCAGGAGCGAATCAGGTCTAAAGGCAAATGGATCAAGGAATGTGTCATCGATTCTGCGATACAGGACGTCAACACGCCGTAGGCCCAGAGTAGTGCGCATGTACACAATGTCGTTTTGTACAACCAGGTCACTTCCCTCAACGAGTTCCGCTCCCATCTGCTGTGCCAGGAAACTGTGTTCGAAATATGCAGAGTTAAATTGGCCAGGAGTTAGAACTCCAATCACTGGCTCTTCTTTGTCGGTTATGAAACTGAGCATATCGCGCAGACGATATGGATAATCATAAACAGGAAGTACACCCTGCTTGAGAAAAATTTCAGGAAACGTCCGTTTCATGTTCTCGCGATTTACCAGCACGTACGAAACGCCTGAAGGGCAGCGCAGGTTATCTTCCAGGACATAGTACTGTCCGTCGCCATCGCGAACTAGATCGACTCCGTTAATGTGGCACCAGATTCCCTTTGGAGGTTTCATTCCTTCACAAGGCGCCAGATAGCTTTTAGCCGATTCAAGCAACCAGGCAGGAATGACTTTGTCCTTGAGGATTCTCTTCTCATTATAGATATCGCTTATGAATTCGTTTAACGCGTAAATGCGCTGCTTCAGCCCGCGCTCAAGACCCTTCCATTCCTTGGCCCCAATGATTCGCGGAATTACATCAAACGGAAATATCTGCTCTTTGCGTGTGCCTTCCCCGTAGACCTGGAATGTGATCCCTCGATTCAACAGCGACCGCTCGGCCATGCCTTTTCGGCGCAATAGCTCAGAACGCTCCCAGCCGGAGAGAATTTCACTGAATGCCTGATACTGTGGCCTCAGCTCCCCGGAGGGGTCGAACATCTCATCATAAAACCCGTCAAGGTTATAGTTCGCCAGATCAATGCGGCCATGGCCGTTTTGGGAGGGTTGTTCAGCGTATGCAAAGGGTGACATGTTGCTTATGTTGCAATGAACGTACCTGGAGGGCCAGAGGCTTGTGATTCCTGAAAAATAAGCAATACCTGGCCATCAGGCGGGGCTGAGCCTCGAAAACAAGCGTACTGCTTATGAACTATCGAGAGCCTATGATCTACCGGGGTTTGCTTCCGAACGAAGCACGTCCACCGCTACCTTACACACGCTCTTACCACCGCCAAACACAATTCCTTTTACTGGAGTAATATCAGCATAATCTCTACCATAGGAAACGGTTATATGCTGATCTGCCGGCATGTTGCGGTTCGTTGGATCGAAATCGAACCAGCCCAATCCTGGGACAAATGCAGCAAACCAGGCATGCGAGGCGTCCGCGCCCTGAAGCCTTGGCCCAGCTGTCGGAGCAGATTCTATATAGCCACTTACATACCTGGCAGCAAGTCCAAGCGAGCGCATGCATGAAATTGCCAGATGAGTGAAATCCTGACAAACGCCACGACGCATTTTTAGAACTTCCTCACTTCGCGTGGCAACCGAAGTGGACCCAGGCTCATATTTGAAATCCGTATGGATTCGCTGAGTAAAATCCCATACAGCCAGAAGAATAGGACGACCCGGAGTAAACGAAACTTCTGCGTATTCACGCAGTGCACGGCTGCTCCTTGCATGTGATGAATCTGTAATATACTCGTAGATATTCCAGAACTCTGGCCCACGCAAACGATCGCGCACCTCTTCCCAGGTGGCTGAATTCGGAAGTATGGGATTATTACCAGAAGGACCAGTTCTTGGACTCAACTCAACCGTGCTTTCGGATAGAATCTCAAGAACGTTATGCGGCGATTGCACTGCAAAATAATAGGATCTGTTACCAAAGTAATCGCTGCGTTCCATACTCACATTTGGCTGTGGACTCACTACGATTCTGCTGTCGCGTACGCTTTGAAACTCTGTAGCGCGGGGCGTCATTTGAGCTTCGTTGTGACACAACGAAACTTCCTCTGCGTACTGGTAGGTTGTACGATGTATTATCCTGTAACGGACCATTCTCCCCCCTCCAGCCTATGCTGTGTTTCGATGTAATTGAAATAATTAGAAGTGATTGTTTCTGATAGAGTTCGCAAATATTGCTTCTCGCGATACATCAGTTGTTGCAGCTCAGAGTAATCGTCTCCTTTGGGACCCGTACCCTCTGCCAGCCTGAGCACTGACAGTGCATGCAGGATTGTTTTGCTTTCCACAGTGCGACTCGATTCTTTTGCCCCGGGTAAGCCCTTGGCAAGTTCCTCGAGGCGCGTCAATTGATGTCCAAGCGATCTTGGATTTGATAAGTCGAAAATAATCAGGTCTATTACAGCGGACGGATCCATTCGTGTCTTGTAGCGCCTGCGGTAGGTCATATAAGAATTCTGAATCTTAAGTACATGTTCCCAGAGAGCTTCCGGGGGTTTGCGCTTGCTCACAGAAACAATTAGGTCAGCGCTCTGCGTTGCGCGTTCAATTCGGCGGCCAAACTCCAGGAAGCGGAAGCCCTGGCCTCGCGTCATGCTTTCGCTCACGAAGCCTGCGAAGCTGGCCAGATAGATCAAAAGATTTTCAAGGATTTCAAACGGACTCTTGCCCGTGGAATCTAGTTCGGTTTCCAGGCGATTGATTGTGCGCCAGGTATCCTCAGACAAGCGCTCGCGTAGCGATCGCGCGGCATTTGTAAGCGCTCGCACGTTAAACCGCAAACCGCCAATAATCGCGGCATCAAAGAAGATTCCGCGAAGCTTTTGCTCGACTTCGGGTGAATTCGCGTTTTTTGCGAGCAAGCCCTGCATTTCCACCAACCTCAGCTGGATTTCACGCATTATGCGGACAAGGCTTTCTGTGCGTTCCGCATAACGTCCAAGCCAGAACAGATTATCCGCAGCGCGCGATGGAATCTCTCCACCAGAACGAACGATTGGCGTTGTTCCTGCGGTAGCAGATAGGAGGCTGATTTGCTTTTCCGGTTCAGAAGCAAGAATCCAGAGATCTTTGCTTACCCCACCCTTCTGATTTGAAACAACCATGCTGTTAGCATCCGGCGCGACCCGCACAAGTCCGCCTGGCATAACCATGTAGGAATCATCTCGCGTGCAGGCAAAACTGCGAATCACCATGGAGCGCGGTTCCATTTTGTTTCCAGTCCACAAAGGCGTAGTTGAAAGATGGTGGCGCTCCTGTGCCACATAACTGGTTGGTTTGGCGCGAATGCGTTCCGCCAGGCTTGCAAGGTCCTTGGATGAAAGGTCTCCGCCAAAAACGCTTCCTCTTTCCCATCCACGGGAAATCGGTTTGATTACAAGCTCAGGCAATCGATCCAGCACATGTGAAAGCGAATTTCCGCACCAATAGGTTTGTGTGTTGGCCAGGCGCAAATCCTGGCCAAGCAAATGCCTGCAGATTCCAGGAAGGAATGGATATATCCCCGGATTCTCAAGCACTCCAGCTCCAGGAGGATTCATCACCGCGACTGAATTCTGACGCATACTATAGAGGAGACCCGCCACGCCAAGGAGTGAATCGGTTTTGAGTTCCAAAGGATCAGAATACGCGTCATCAATGCGACGAAAGATACCATCGATAGGTCTAAGGCCGCTGAGAGTTTTAAGGTACACCTTTCCATCGCGCACTGTAAGGTCTGACCCCTGAACCAGGTTAAAGCCCAGGTAGTTTGCAAGGAATGCCTGTTCGAAATATGTTTCGTTGTCAGGACCAGGCGTCAGAAGTACAATTCGGTTTCCGCCGCCTGCAATTGTAGCCAGATGATTTCTTAGCGCGCGAAAAAAAACTGCAAGTCTGTGAACGTGTGAATCGCGGTAGAGGCTTGGCATTGTGCGCGAAAGTACGATTCGATTTTCCAGAGCATATCCTGCTCCCGAGGGTGCTTGTAACAAATCTGCAATCACTGAAAAGGATCCATCCGATCCACGCGCAAGATCCGCAGCATACAAATGAAGGGATCGTTTGCCCAATGGGTTTAAACCGACACAGGAGCGAAGGAATCCGCCGTGATCAAAAATAATCTGTGGCGGAAGCAATCCTTCCGAAAGAAGTTTGGCCGGACCGTAGAGATCCTGAAGAATCAATTCAAATAATTCAGCGCGCTGGATGAGTCCACGCTCGACCGACGCCCATTCGCGACTGTCAATGAGTACAGGTAAAACATCTAGAGGCCAGGGGCGTTCTTTTCCACCGGCCTCGTCGTAAACGTTATACGTTACACCGTTCTCTTCAATGAAGCGACGAATCTCTTCCTGGCGAAATGAGAGCTGTGAATGCCCCATTGCCTCCATGGCGCGAAGCAGGAAATCCCATTGCGGACGAACTTTGCCATCGGGCTGAATGAACTCGTCACGCGCACCGGTCCCGGTATATCCGTCTAGAATTGAGCCCAACTGTGACGCCACGTATTTGGTCTGCAAGGCCCCTCTTCCATGTCAAGCAACGCGCTCGGCGGTTTTTGGACTTGTGCGTAAGTCGAGCGTACAGGGAAACTCGTGCCTTTCATCAAATAGAGTTACAGGGCCCGGATAGTTTGCGCCGGCAAAAAAGCGCGAAAGCATGCGCGATTCAGCCTCACGCTCGTTTACGGGCGCTGTATCGTAGCTGCGTCCGCCCGGATGGAAAACGTGGTATGTACAACCGCCTATGCTGTGGCCAGTGAGCTTATCAAACAAATCAAAATACAGCGGCGAGTGAATCGGAAGGGAAGGATGCAGAGTTCCCGGCGGATCCCAGGCCTTAAATCGCACTCCTGCAACGTACACTCCAGTCGTCTCTGTGGCCTGCAACGGAACTGATCTGCCATTGCACAATAGCGCATAACGTTCTGGATGAAAATGCCGAACCAGCACCTGAACACGCTCAACTGCGGAGTCGACTGCGCGCGCTGTCCCGGCCACAGACATCTCTTCGCCCAGAACATTCCAGGCTTCTATGGCCATGCGTAACTCGATGCTGGTTTCTCCCACCTGAACTGTTCCATACACAGGAAGCCTGCTATCAAGAAACGGTAAGAACCATTCAGCCTGAAAGTGAAACCCCGACCCTTCTAGGTCACGCAGGATCAACTGCAAATCCTGCCAGAGATATACCGGAAGCCTGAACTTGTCACGGAGCATATAGCCCCATTGAATCAAGGGTTTCTCATACGGGCGCTGCCAGAAATGTGCAACCATTGCGCGCAGGAGCAATGCCTGAAGTGCATTCATGCGTGGATGATAGGGCATTTCAAATGCACGAAACTCAACCAGGCCAAGTCTACCCATAAGTGAATCGGGTGAGTGCAGTTTATCAATACAGATTTCAGTACGATGAGTATTTCCAGTTAGATCCACAAGCAAATGTCTGAGCAATCGATCCAATAACCAGGCGCTGTCTTTTTCTGTAGGCGGATCATCCGGTACAGCGTATAACGGTAGCTGATCCAAGGCAATGCCAAGCTCATAGATTGCTTCTGGATTGGTCTCGTCTACGCGCGGCGCCTGACTGGTTGGCCCAACAAATTGTCCCGAGAATAAATACGAAAGAGCCGGGTGGTGTTGAAAATATGTTATGAAACTGCGCAGCAAATCCGGTCTCCGCAGGAACGGGCTATCCATGGGTGTTTCGCCGCCTAACGTTACGTGGTTTCCGCCCCCAGTCCCAGAACGCCTACCATCGAGCATGAATTTTTCTGCAGTCAACCCGCACTTCAGGGCCTCTTCGTACAATGCCGTGGTTTTAAGACAAAGATCCTTCCAGGTTTTGGAAGGATGGACGTTGACTTCGATTACACCTGGATCCGGAGTAACAGCAATTTTATTCAGTCGAGCATCGAATGGAGGCTCGTAGCCTTCGATCACTACGGGCATTTCCAGCTCAGCCGCAGTCGTTTCAATGCATGCAATCAACTCAAGATAGCTAACCGCTTCCGCTTGTGGAGGAAGGAAAACGTGGAGCCTGCCATTGCGCGGCTCAACGCAGAGCGCTGTGCGCATTCCATATGAATCGTCGCGCCCTTCCTGTTCAACGATGCGCTGCACTGGAACACCGCTGTCTCTAAACGACTGGATGCGCTGTTCAATCTTTCTTCTAATGTTTGGCCAGGGTGGTCGGCTTGCCATTGGGCTAAACTCTGAATCGCCCGGATCCTTTCCTTCCAGACTGTCCAGGGGCAGGCGGTATCCCATTGCAGAATCACCTGGAATTAGATACAATCGCTCGCGTTTGAGATTCCATTTGCGGCTCAGCCAATCATTGATTGAATCATCCATGATGAGTGGCAGAACAAAACCTGTAACAGAACTGAGGCCACGTTCTAACAAAATTCGCAGTCGATTGCGTTCTGACGTTGAGCCCAGGTCTTTGTGCATTGGATCTAAATCGATCGGAAGGTTTCCTTCTTTCCAGAGATAGTAGTAAACGTCTTCATATGCTGCGAGAATTGTATCGGTTGAACCTATAAGTTTAAATGCAAGACTTTGAATGAATTTAGAAGCGTGCGATGAATCAAAACCGTAGTCATGCGTTTCATCTGCCAGCAACGCAGAATCCTGCCATACTGGCTCACCATCGAGTCTGAAAAACATTGAGTAAGACCATCTGGGAATTTCTTCTCCTGGATACCATTTGCCCTGTCCGGAATGAAAGGAAGCCCCCGTAGCAAATCGATTGCGCAGTGCATGTGCAAGCTCACGTGCTTTTTCCTTTTTCTCAATGCCATTGGCTGCAAGATTCCATTCCACTGCGTCGCGATTTTTGTCGGACACAAAGGTGGGCTCTGCACCCATAGTAAGTCTCACGCTATGCTTCTCCAACGAGAAGTCTACAACCTGGCCCAGTATGTAAATTTCACGCCATTGCTCTTCTGTGTACGGTTTTGTAACGCGCGGCGTTTCCTCGATGCGCTCAATGCGCATTTCAAAATCGAATTTAGATTCGCATGGTTCTACTGCACCAGACAGCGGCGCTGCATCCACGGGTTCCGGCGTGCAAGCCAGCGGAATGTGTCCTTCGCCCGTAAACAATCCTGATGTTGCATCGAGTCCTATCCAGCCGGCACCAGGTAAATATACTTCTGCCCAGGCATGGAGATCTGTGAAATCAGTCTTGGGACCGGGAGGACCAGAAATTGGAACCTCATCGGGAACAAGTTGAATCAGATAGCCGGAAACGAATCGGGCTGCAAGCCCTAGATGCCGCAAGACCTGTACGAGCAAATATGCCGAGTCACGACAAGATCCACTCTTGTTGGTCAAAGTCTTTTCGCATGTTTGGACGCCGGGCTCCATACGAATCAGATAGGCCACGTCGTTCTGCAAGCGCTGGTTTAGTTCTACGAGAAAATCAATCGTCTTGAGCTTACCGCGGGACTTCTCAACATAGTAGCGCAACAATGGTCCGTTTTCTTGAATCGTTAAATATGGAGCCAGCTGCGTCTTGAGTTGCGGCTCATACACAAACGGATACTGCTCTGCAGATGGTTCCAGGAAGAAATCAAAGGGATTCACTGAATGCAGTTCAGCTACCAGATCCACGTCGAACGTTAGACGATCAGTCTTTTCTGCAAAAACAAGTCTTGCCAGATGATTTCCAAACGGATCTTGCTGCCAGTTTATAAAATGATCACTTGGTGTGACTTTAAGGGAATACGAAAGAATTGGCGTACGGGTGTGCACCGCCGGTCGCAAACGGACGATCTGCGGAAAGATCGAAATTGGCCTTTCGTAAGTATAACTGGTTCTATGATGTAATGATACGCGAATTGCCATTTAAGTACGCGCTAGACTTCTAGCCCACATAACAACTAGCAAGTTGCGTACCCACAGCGCCTTAACAAAACGTGGTTCGAGACTCCGAATGTTCAAAATCTCAGCACAGGCAAGACACGTAGGTTCATTGCAAAGGGCAGTGGCACGTTTCAACGTGGCTCGTGCAAAGGAACGGTCCGGGAATCGTACGCGTCATCCAGAATATGCGCGGAATGGAATCAGGGAAAAGGTCCATTCTGTCTGTAATCGATGAGTATTTTGGAACCTACGGAGACCTGGTAGATATCAAACTCGGGCCAGTGAGGATTTTTCTCACCAGAAATCCGGAGCATATCAGGCACTGCCTCCAGGAAAATCACATGAATTTCGGAAGGAGCATAAGTTACAAGTTCCTCGCGTATTTTCTGGGTCAGGGGCTACTTACGAGCGAAGGTGATCTCTGGCGCAAACAGCGCAGGCTCGCACAACCAGCATTCCATCGGCAAAAAATCGCAGGCTTTGGATCGATCATTTCGCGAGCAGGTGATGAATTAATCAAATCCTGGGAGAACAAAACAAACTGCAGCCTTTCTGAAGAAATGAGCCATGTAGCTCTTGCCATTGTTTCGCGCGCGCTCTTTGGCACGGACCTACACGATGAATCAGAAGCAATCGGACGCGCTTTGGCGATTGCCCTTGACGAAGTGAATCGCAGGTCAATTAGCCTCCTGAATCCCCCAATGTTCTTGCCTACAAAGCGCAATCGCGCCTATCGCGCCTCTGTTTCGGAAATGGATCGCATTGCGTATAATATTATTGAAAATCGAGAAATGAAACAGGCGCAACAAGCATCAGCCGGAACCGAATCATCTCCGGAAGATTTACTTGGAATGTTTCTGGCCGCACGCGATGCAGAGAGTGGAGAAGCAATGTCGCGCAAGCAGATACGCGACGAACTAATAACCATGATTATGGCGGGCCATGAAACCACGGCCAACGCACTTTGCTGGACTATTTACCTCTTGATGAAACATCCGGAAATCGATTCGCGATTGCGCGCGGAAATACAAACGATCGGCAGCGATGTTTCACTGGAAGATCTAGCCAGGGTTCCCTACCTGCAAATGGTCATCGAAGAATCCATGCGATTGTTTCCGCCAGTTCCCGGCCTCGAAAGGCTGGCACTCGGTGACGCGGAGTTGGGCGGGGTTAAGATTCCAAAAGGTTCAATTGTTAATTTGGTTACGTTCGCGGCACATAGACATCCGGGTTTCTGGGACAATGCAGAATCGTTTAAGCCGGAACGATTTGCTACGGCTAACGCAAGTATGCGAAGGGATCAGTATTTTCCATTTGGGGGCGGTCCGCGTATGTGCATTGGAAATCACTTTGCAATGCTTGAAGCGCAAATCCTTCTGGTGAAAATTCTGAGGGCGTATCGTTTTGAGTTTGCAGGAGAAGAACCCCTTCCGCAAATTCAAGTCACGCTGCGACCGCATAACGGTATGCCCGTAAAACTGGTTCGTATATGATTAAAATTGCTGCCATTGGAGATATTCATGGTGGATTTGATGAAACAGACATTTCCCTGTTCAACAAATCTGATTACGACCTGGTCCTCGTGGTAGGCGATCTACCGGGTCGGACGCACGTTGGAACGTATGAAATCGCGAGGCGAATTGGGCAGCTTACCAAACCTGTATATTTTATTCCAGGAAACCACGATGGCGTAACGATGATTCAGCTACTCGCTGAGTTGAAGCAAAGCCAATCCTTGATTGAACGCGCCCACAAAAAGCAATTCAGACTCTGCGAACAATTGAAAGAATCCCTTGGGCCTGCGAACTATTGCGGCTATTCCATTCATCCAATTTCAATTGGCGGTATAAACTTCACTCTGCTTGCAGCGAGGCCTCACAGCATGGGTGGCGCTCCACTTGCATACAAACCATTTCTTGAGGCAAAGTTCGGAATCTCAACCATGGACCAATCTACTCAGAGGCTCAACGAATTGATCGATCGCGCTGAAAGCCCCATTCTGGTATTGGCGCATAACGGGCCAACTGGTCTTGGATCCAGCCGTGAAGATATATTTGGCTGCGATTTTAGACCAGATCAGGGAGATTTTGGGGATCACGATCTGGAAGAGGCCATTAAGCACGCGAAGATTTCTGGCAAACGCATTCTGGGTGTTGTTGCAGGTCACATGCACCATAAGATTCGCGGGGGTGGTGAAAGAGTAACCCAGGTTGAGCGTGACAATGTTCTATATGTCAATACGGCTCGCGTTCCCAGAATTTTCAAAGACGAAGGTAAGATCATGCGGCATCACGTGCGGCTGCACCTTTCAGAAACTGAACTGACAGCGGAAGCGGTGTACTGGACCTGATCGTGCGGAGAGGTTTTGCTCCTCTGATCCGGCGCTGCTTTTTGCGTTTGCCAATCCCATTAGCACTGCCGACCCTTTTTTTGTCTATATGCACACTGGCGGGATGCGCAAAACAACCAGCCTCTCCCCTTCGCCTGGCTTATTATTACTGGCAGACAAGCGTTGACTGGAAGACATCCGATAGCCAATTTTTAAGCGATACAAAAGCATCCAGGATTTACTTGCGGCTATTCGACGTGGAACTAAAAGG
The DNA here is from genome assembly GCA_021413825.1 of Spirochaetia bacterium. GTDB lineage: Bacteria > Spirochaetota > Leptospiria > Leptospirales > Leptonemataceae > JAEUSB01. The sequence goes on from JAIOPQ010000083.1 coordinate 22,653, forward strand.
AACTGAACCCGTTCCGGTTGGCATTTTGCGCGTTTCATTGTTGCCACAGAATGTGGAAATTGTGCCCGTAGTTTACATCAAAGAAGAAGTATTCCGCAACCTGGACGGGCTCAGGTCCCAGGAACTTGCGACGAATATCGCAAAACAATCAAAATCCATCCTTGGCCGCGATTTTACCGAGTTTCAACTGGATTGTGATTGGACGCAGGGAACACGTGAAACCTACTTTGAGTTCATCTCCAGGCTGCGCAAGGAATTGCCGTCTAACGTTACCATATCCGCGACCATCCGGCTACATCAGATTAAATACAGAATCAAGACCGGTGTGCCCCCGGTGGATCGCGGCGCTTTGATGTTTTACGGAACCGGCTCCCCCTCAGATCCACGGGAGAACAACAGTATCCTGGATTTGAAAGTGGCACGCGAGTATCTGGGAAACCTCGAAGAGTATCCGTTGCCTCTCGACGCTGCATTACCGGTTTACTCCTGGGGCGTCCTATTTCATGGACAGCGATTCCGAGGAATACTGCGCGATATCTCGCCAGAGCTTCTGAACGCGAACCTATCCCGAAGTGGAAACGTCTACAGAGCAAAGCAGACGGTGCGCCTGCGAGGTATTTCCCTCTCGCCTGGCGATTGGATTCGGTTGGAATCTGTGGGTCCCGATGTCTCTGGCGAGGCGTTGAAAATGGTCTTGCCCGGCCTCAGAGCCGACAGCAGAGTGATCCTGTTCCACTACCACGAAGGGCTAACGAAATATGGCGCAAAAGAAATTCTATCTATTACCGACGGGGGTCGTGCTCTTCTGGGCCGGTGAGCTGTTTGCCTGCGGGCCCATGTCCACAACTGGCAGTTACCTGTTTAGCCAGCAAAATCCAACAAAAGAATTCTGCTCCGCATCCGGCTGGGACAGCGATTACCTATATTCCTCTCAAGTAGTTTCTAGCCAGACTCCTTCCTTGTGTTCCGATGGGGATGCAAACGTTCTAAGCTGGGCCGCCTATGCGAAGCAAAGCAAACAGGCCGACATTGCGCAGGTTCTAAACGAATTTACTTCGGCAAAAATGAAACCGGGCAGTCTGAAAGCATCGAAGAATGCTTTCGCGCAGTTTCTATCCAGCTCCGGTGGGGCGCAAGCTCGTGATCTACTGGCGTTCGCAAAGGAAGTTGAAGTCTTCACGGCGTCCGTCTCTTCTGCGGCAGTTGATCGGCCATGGGATTGGAAACCTGCCGGAATCAATACTCCTCTAGCAAAACGTCTCACCGATCTTGGTGAAAAATCCTTCGCAACTGCAAAGGATAGTTCCATCAAAGAACGTTATGCGCTACAGCTCATTCGGATTCGTTTTTATACTGGAGATTTTCAGGTTCTGATTAAAGATTATGAACGCTTTGGCATGGAAAAAGCTCAAACGACTCCGGTTAAGATGATGGCCAAGCGCTACCTGGCAGGAGCATTGATTCGCACAGGACAGAAGGAATTAGCGGCAATTCACCTGGCAGAATTGTTTGTTTCTTCTCCCGACTTATCCGCGGGTGCTGCGGATGATTTTCGTCGTCTGGGTGAAGTGAATGAAGAAAAACTAATTGGACAAACACAAAGTTCAGCTATTCGCGCTGGTATCTATCTCCTAAAAGCCACGCACAATCCTTCCTACTCATTGCCATTCTTAAAGAAAGCATATGAAATCGAGCCTTCACAACCATTGATTGGCCGGCTGTTGCTTCGCGAAGTTGCAATGCTAGAAGAGAACAACGTTGAAATTTTGCTGGGACATGAAAAACCACAGACAACTTCACTGCAGGATCGTATTGAGCAGGCGATTGAGAACTTTGTGTATCGCGTAAGAAACGCAGCAGCGAGTCTTTTCGGTCGACCAGCTCTTGCAAAGAGTTTAATCCAGGGGACAGAGAAAGATCACGCAGTTCAACTTGCAACATGGGCAGACAAAGTGATTCAGGATGGGAAACGCACTGATCTGGATTTATGGCGATTCAATTCGGCATATCTGCATTTTCTCTCCGGTGACCTGGACCAGACGCTTGCGATTACTAAAACGCTAAGCAACAGAAAATACTGGGGCGATAAGGCCCGCGCTTTGAGTTTCCTGAGCACTGTAACGCTTGCAGACAAAATAGAACCCAGGCATGAAGCAGAATTTCTGGCACTCAAAGACATCCTGTATCCAGTAAAATCAGATGAGGAGAGCAATCTTCATCCATTGCGGGACTTTACATTCCAGCTACTTTCGCGCAAGTACCGCGCACAAAACGATCTGGCACATTCAGTTCTGATGGATGCAATGCAGCAGCCGCTTTCAGACGGAGAATACATCGATCAGTTGGGGAATGCAGAGAGCGTTCCCGTCTTTCTTGCCATGCTAGAAAAGAAAGATCAATCTGCTTTCGAGAAATTTGGAATCAAGAAATCACTGGTCCAGGTAGATGATATTCGTGACCATCTGGGATCACTCTATCTGCGCGAAGAGAAATACAAAGAGGCCCTTGCAGAATTTCAAAAACTCCCGGCCAAATACGTAAAGAATCTGAACAAAAGCTATGTTTTGCAGGCCGGGCCACTGGGCCTCGAAACCGTTGATGCTCGCAGCGACAAGGAACCAGACTGGGATAAAAAGTTGTTTGCAGAAGCAATGGTGCGGCTAAGCGACGCGACCGCAAAGAATCCAACACCTGAGCTACTTCAACAGCTGGCCAATGCACAATTCAACATGACTCATTTTGGTCGATGGTGGATTCTGACACGTCGGTTTAAATCTGCAGGCAATCACTATGACTTTGACAGCAGGCTGCTGAAGAATTCAAAACAGAATGCCGAGAAAATCCTGACAATTACAAAGGATCGTGAAACCAGTGCTCGTGCTGCATATCTGCTTGCTCTGATTGGTGATGGGGAACTTTATTTTTCCGGAGCCCAGTCCGACTACAGTCCCCTTCCAGCAAACTCCAAAGAGAAACGACCTCTATATGCAAGACTTGGCGGATACAGCGATACAGAATTTTACAAAGACTATATCCTGAACTGTCCGGAGTTTAGGAGTTTTATTGGATTCTAACGGTCCAGGGATCGCCCTGACCCAAATGTTGATGGTCCCAAAAGGAAGCACTTTGCGGCGAACAGAACAATAATCGGGCAGAGAAAATTGCAACAGATTGCTCCGCCTCGGTTGCATAGCAGGGAGTTGCGTATATTGCAGTCAGACAGTAGTCAAGGTCCTTTCTGGTGTAATGCCGGACAGGGGACAGCCAATCGAAGGCCGTCAGGAACGCAGCCCCCAAATTCGGGAGCGCAGCGTCCGTGGTCTCTGGATGTGTATCTGCGTATGGGGCGCATTGCAAGAGTTTTGACAAACGGGCCAACTCCACGCGGTCATCAAAGCTCTCATCGGAAACCACATCCTTCCCCCCGACAGAACAGGAAAAGAAACAGCCGATTACCAGCACCAAGGCCAGACAGAAATGCGCCTCATCTTTGAATCCCATACCTGGAGTATGTCATGCCGACGCGCTTCCGTCTTCCGGAATTATAGACTCGGAAGTGTTTGCTCGCGTTTCACGCCGTTGATTTGCGAAAGCGTCCCGGGGGCATACCAACTATCTTTGTGAAGGCGGAATGGAACACAGAGTTTGAATTGAAACCGACTGCAAGACCGATCGAAAGTGTGGTTTGTTGCGGCTCATTGAGGAGCATGCGACAAGCTTCTGCGATACGAAACTCGTTAACATAGGTTGCGAAATTCTTTTTGAGACAATCGTTCAAATACTGGGAGAGTTGATGTGAAGATACTTCCAGAAGTCCCGCAAGCCTGGGAAGATTCAAATCTTCATCGCAATAGATCTTCTCGACGACCATCAATTGGTGCAGGTGCATGCTGAGATTTTCAAGATCGATGCCAGCCAGAAGGGATCGGCTCAAGCGTTCCCTATCCTGGGCAGAGATCTGGTTCATTAGAAACGTCCACTTCTGCCCCATGCAGTAAAAACCTATCACCAGAATTGAAAGCGCAAGGTTCATCACTGAATAATGGCCAAAGAGAATCGAAGAAGTAATCAAGCCCGCTGATAGCAGGGCAAGGAGAGCAAGACCGGCCACGATCAGTCGACGCGATCGCTTAGACCGCTCCGGTTTCCAGATGAGCAAAATCCCGGCGCTTAAAAAAGCCAGGTATGCGATTGTTACCAGACCAGCACCGATGGAGACGACCTTGAGAATTGCTCCACCGTTAAGGAAGTTCTGAACTATTGTGCGGAGCGCGTTTGAATCCAGGAGTCGTAGTGAAAGAAAACTAGCCGAACTCACGCCAGGCAAGACGAAATGCAAGAGCGTGCTTGATCGAAATCGGAACGCATCGTCAAGGAGCGATGCAAAGTACAGAAACAGAAGGGGGCCTGCTGCGAAAGCCAGGAATATGTGCAGAATGAGTAGATCGGGGTACTTTAGAATCTCTCCACTGAAAAGTAGGATCGACGTTAGCTGAACTGCTCCGACACAGAAAAAGAAAAGACTGAGCGTAACATTTCGAATGGTAAGACCACGAAATAGCTGGCCCATAGCAATGAGACAGGCGCAGCCAGCTCCAAAGTATGCGAATGTCTCAATCACAATAACAAGTTCCGCAAACGGAAATATCCTGTCTTGCTTTTAGGTGCCCAGCAGCGCCTACAACCCGAGCTTTGCCACCACGAACGCCGCCATATCCGCAGAGAAAAACTGTACTGCAAAATACGGAATCGCCGCCAGGATAAATCCATTCACAAAAGCCTGCTTCTTAAAATACTGCGACCCGCGCTGGTAGACGCGGGCCGCAATCAAGAGCGACACTACAAGCTGAGGAAAAAAACAGTGCAGATTCCAGGCAGGAAATGCAAGCTTCAACGGATAGATCAAGTACGCAGCCGGGCAGAGTAAGAAACAGAGCACAAGGTACTTCAAATATCCAATTTTGTTGCGCGTAAGTCCGCGTTCGTCTTTCAGATAATAGACAGTTAGATACGCGGCGCCAAAGACTAGCAGGCCACCCAGGAATCCCATTGTTGGAATCAAAAGGAGATAGCGCGGATTGAAGTACTTGAATCCACCTAACAATCCGTAGGTGGTCATTCCAATTAGAGCAACCAGATAGAAGGCACCGTAGGACAGCAAGTAAGCGCGGAGGGGCGCTTCCTGTTGCTCTACGATGCGAGCGGGAGTACGGAAAAAGAGAAGGGCTTCCGCGCCAATGGCGCGGAAGAGGGAGAGGGTTGGAACGACCAAGCTGGGCTTCAATAGGTTCACGGCCATGGCCATTCTGTTTTCGCTATTCTCTTCATTATTCCGTCGTATTGAGCCTTCGCAATTTCCGCGGCAGTAGGAAGTCTTTCGGGGTATCTAGTGTAGTTGGCCAACCCACCTCCTATCCAACCAAAGACAACCAAAGTCAAGGGAATATCCAAGTCGAATGCATCGCTCAGCAGGAAACCAAGAGCATTCATGGCAACTATGTTAATGTCAAACGGCGTGTTTCCGCTTAGGCTGAGCCAGCTCTGGTAGCCAACGTCGGCGAATAATGTCAAACCAGAGAGTATTGGGGGCATCCCCAAGGCAATATCACCCAGAACACTAGCCACGTCAGAAAGGATGTTTCCGGCGTTGAATTCATAGTTCTTATGTCGGTTCCCCCGCGCCATCTCCCACGTTTCACCAATCCGGCGTGCTCCATGATCAATATTCTCCAGGATTCCACGGGCGGAATGATCGGCATTTCTCAAAGTATCGCGAGCGGATCGGCTCGCGGCCTGGACGGTGTCGCGAGCAGCTCGGGCAGTCGCATGTGCTGCACCAGCGGCGCCCCTGGCAGCCCATGCAGCGCCGCCAGCAACCCCAGCAGCTGCCCATGCAACTCCACCTGCAGCTCCGGCAGCGGCCCACGCAGCTCCACCTGCAATCCCAGCCGCCGCCCATGCAACTCCACCCATCATCGCAGCGAGGATGTTCCAGAAGTGTCCGGTCGGATCCGTGTACTTCACAGGATTGTTTCTGACATAAGCGTAGCGATTGAATCCCTGTGGATCTTCGCCATCACCTGGAACTACAGAATCAGCGCTGACGAAACGTCCGATAGCCGAATTGTAATACCGCGCATTGTAGTAATAGAGTCCGGACTCTTCATCCAGTTCCTGTCCTGTGAATTTGTGCGTCACAGAGTTGATTCCCGGCGAATGATCATGATCAATTGTGCCAAATGGTTTGTAGATGATGCGTGAAGCCTCTTCTCCCACACCGTTTGTAATCACAGAAGATGAATTGATCTGATTTTTGTGATAGAAATACGTTCCGAGTGGAAGACCATTCAAAGTATCTCCTGTCAGTGCATTCGCAAGTGGAACGTGATAGATTCCACTTCCAAATGGCCAGAATCTGAGTCCGCCACCGCCCGGGCCATTTGAGCCGCAGGAAGTGAGCGAGAAGATCATGGCAATCCCGAGCGTTGCAAGACGCAGGCGCATTCCAAAGACGGGACGTTCTTCCGATGGTTGTCCAATCCATCCGCGCTCTTTCGCAAATGAGAAAAGGAAAGAGAACAGCATTCCACCGATTAACAGAATCATGAACGCGTATCCAATCACCGTCGTTGCCATTGGATGCGACATGGCCGCAGCAAAATACTGTGCTCCTTTGGAAATCAATCCCAGAATCGATTTGCTTGAGAACAGATTTGCAAGCGCCAGTTGTTTGTTGAACTCACCCATGCTCGTGAGAATCGTTCCCTGCTGCGTGATGGATGCTACCAGATGGCCGTTTCCATGCAGATTGATTGTATGGAATTCTATACCGTCACGCTTTCTAACTTCATATCCCTGGCCAATGTAGATTGTGGTAACCTGACCTGAATCCGGTCTATTAAACGTCTTTTTCACACGCTGGCCCGCATCGTCGTAGACCATGTTGGCCACAACATTTCCGCCTTTCTGAACGCGCGTCATGCGATTCTCTGCATCGTAGTCGTAACTCCAGGACACAGTGTCGATTGTCTGAGCTGTGTTATTTCCGGACGCATCATAGGTAGCTGTAAAATCTGTTCCAGAAGTTGCACGCTGTCCTGTATACGTGAGTGATCGACCTTCCATGCTCGTCATGTTCCCCACGCTGTTGTAGGCGTAGGAAAGAGTGCCCCAGACACCGTTTGCCTGGGTCAAGCGATCCAGATTGTCGTACGTATAAGTTACGGTTTCATCTGTGTCCTCGGACGTGTTTGGATTAATCTTATTGGAGCGATTATCCGCGATTGCAGTTACATTTGTTCCAAGCGCGTTTTCGAATGTGTAAGAAAGATTCTGGAGTTGTCCGTTTGGTCCTTCCGTAACCAGAGTGGAGAGTTTACCCAGAGTTCCATATGTGAAATCCGTTTGTGTGTCGTTTCCGTATTCGACTTTGCCAGGATTTCCCTGCGCGTTGTAGTTACTCCATTGTGCGTATTCCGTTCCGTTCAAATCCAGATTACTTAGATTTCCGCCATCTGTGTATGAATACTCGACCACCGATCCATCCGGATATGTAATCGCCGTGGGACGCTTCGCGAAATCATACACGGTTGTGTATGAATACGACTTGCTATCCACAACCATATGCTTGGTTTGAATCTGGCCCATCGAATCGTACGAATATTGTGTTTCACCACCCGCATCCGTCTTAGACGTTAACCGACCAATCCCGTTGCTGAATCCGCTTTCGTCATAGTTGTATGTCACGGTTGTGCCGGACCCGCCGGAGAATGACTTTTCAGTAACACGACCCAGAACGTCACGCGTCAGGGTGACTACCTGCCCGCGGGCATTTGTCTGCGATGTTAACCGGCCAGCAGCATCGTATGCAAACGTTGTGGTGCCAGTGTTTGGTTCTGTGATGCTCGTTTTGAGACCAAGTCCGTTATACGCAATTGTGGTCACAGATGAGTCCGGGAGTGTAACAGAAGTCACACGACCAAGCGCGTCGTAGGAGTAGCTGGTCGTATTGCTCATCGCATCTGTGATAGACGCAATCTTACCAAGAGCATTGTATGTTTTTGTTTCTGATTTTCCATTTACGGTTGTTGTGGTAGAATCTGTTCCATAACTGATCGTCGTTGTTATTCCGGCCAGCGTTGTTGAAGTCACCCGACCTGCCGCATCAAACGTGTTGGTGGCCCAGTCCGGACTTCCCGCAGAATAATGAGGTTGAGATGTGCTGTACGTGCGCCCTGCGCTGTCCTTTGTCTTGAGAACCTGGATGATCCCACTATCCCCTGTCGTGGTCTCTTTGTAAACATACCCGAGGCCATCAAAGTACTGTGTCTTTACAGTCGACCGACTTCCGTCCGTGAGAGTCGTAATTTGCTTGTACTGAGCATCTGGATCGCCCAATGATACAGTGTTCTCTGTGACATGACCACCATTTGCAAAGTTGGTCTGCAGCAAACGACCAAATGTATCGTACGAATAAGAGGAAACATTTCCGTTCGCGTCGGTTTCCGCAGCAACCGTTCCATCAACGTTATACGACTTACTTACCGCATGACCCAATTCGTTTGTAATGCTCGCTACCTGACTATTGTAGGTTGAATCATAGGTCATGGTGGTTGTGTTTCCAAGCGGATCTGTAATCGAAGTAATGTTTCCGCTTGAATCATGTCCAAAGCTCGTGCAGGCGGATCCTGAAACTCCAATCCAGTCGCACGACTGAGTAACGTTCGCTCCAGAATATGTTAGAGTCTTCTGCTTCAGCGTTGTTCCACCGGATGCCACCGTAACCTGCAATGGCTTATCCAGATCCCAGTTTACGGTATCTGTCTTGTAGCTCGTCGTAGTCGTAAGCGTGGGTGATCCACCTCCAGATTCGGAAATCTGAGTTTGATTTCCATAGCTATCATATGTGATCGATTTTGTTCTTGAGAAGCTCGGTGTTCCTAGATTGTAAGCCGTATTTGTTTCTGACGTTAAGCGCACAAGCGTCGTCCCAGTGTTTGGACCAACCGAATCATACACAGAATCAACCTTTGAAATGAGAGCACCTCCGGAGGAACGGCTCTCTGAGGTGTATGGCATGCCCTGGTGCGGCTGTGTTTGGTGAAACGCCGTTATCTGATACGTTCCCGTGTTCGCATTGGTCGCTGTAAATGTCGCAAATCCCAGGTCGGCCGCCACATCAGCTGTTCCAGGCATGAAGCGTCCGTTGTAGTAGCTATAATTCGATGTAAATATGTTCCCCTGGGGTAGACCGGGCAAGGCGCGTCCATCCGTCGTCGAAACGGAAGTGACCAGAGGTCTGTGGCTGCACTGCACCAGGAACTTGAGTGGCCGGCAAGTATGTAACTGTGGTGGTGCTGCCGAGGCCATTGGATGCTGAAGTGAGAAGGTCACCCGGGCCCGTACTAGCCCAAACGTCCACGGACCCAGTGCTTCTGAATCTGAGGATATCGACTCGGCCATCACCATTGTAATCCGCAAGCTGCTGATGCTCGTCCTGGGCGAAACCCGTCTCCCAAGTGGTCTCTTCCGAGAAGCGAAGACCCGTGCTGAGCATAACACAGGCAGCCCCATTGCTCCGAAACCGTAATACATCCGTTTTTCCATCTCCATTGAAATCTGCCAATCGCTGATTTGCGTCCTGCGCAAACCCAGTTCCCCACGATACCATGGTTGGAAATCCTGATCCACTGCTCACCCAGACATCTACTGAACCATCACTTCTGAAGCGTAATATGTCCGTCTTTCCATCTCCGTTGAAATCGCCAAGCTGCTGATTGCCATCCTGCGCAAACCCAGTTCCCCAGGCCGTGAGCGGGGGCTGTAAATGGGTAGTCCCCTCTTGCCATGAAAACTCTTGCTTAAGTAGCGTGCTGGATCCGTTGCTCCCAAATTCCTGGACAGACGTTAGACGGCTTCTACCTGTGGCTGTTCCGTTCGCGTAGCTTAGATCATATTGGCGGATAAGAGTTCCACCTCTTTTGACCTTGATCCTTGTTAGAACTCTATCCATGCGCTCAAGCGCTCCGTCTGCATAGCTGCTGGAATCGTCGCTCCGTGTGGCGGTAGAAAACTCAACGGTATCATAGGTGGATACGCCTGGACCGTAGGAACGAATCAAGGCGGGATAATAGTCGCCATTTTGAGTGTCCTTCTCGTAGGAAACCTCATAACCATTTCCGTTCCGATCTTCAACTTTCGAAAGGGCCCAAACGCGAGCGGCATTTTTCCCGACGGCGTCAATGTAAGAATCAGTTGTATTTCCAAAATACAGAGTCAGACCGGATTTAGTTTTCGCAACCCAGCTGCAAGGCCCATTGCACGATCCAACTGGTGTGTATTTTGTAAATGATTCAGCTTTGGAGAAATAATCGCCCGTACCTTGCAAAACCAGGATTCCATCGTCGGAAGCGGCAAACGTGTCAGCGTTGGTAGTATAAGAAATTGCAGACGTATAGTTCACGCGTTTGATAAAAGGAATTCCGCTTAACTGCCATCCAACTCCGAGCATTCCGTTCCCGGCATGTGAATTGTATTCAAGCGAGATTTCAGGCGTGAGTTTCGCAGGCGGAAGCTTAATTGGGATACTTTGCGAGAAACTCCCATCCGGGTTAACATTGGCATAGATGCCAGAACTGGCAACGAGCCCGACGAACATCAAACTGAGCAGTGTGCGATTCATAAATTCCTTCCCTGGTTGGTCTACGCCCGAGGCGGTGGGATTTATCAAAAAAACACGATCTCCAAGAAAAATCTGAGCCACAAACCTTTGAGGCGCGCATAGGGACCCGCAATAGCGCCTGACGGGTATTTGTGTGCGAAAGTCACCGGAATCGGTTACGCCATTTAGTCTAATGTCCGGCTATGAAATTGTCCAGGTCATGGCGGTTCATGCCCAGTTCATACATTACATGCACGGCCTGGTCTGCAAACCACAGATATCCCAGGAGATGATGGCCCTCGCTGTCTGGATATTCCTCTGTGTGAAAGAACCATTTTCCATCTACAGGGTAGAACCATCGCTGCGAGCACCTGCGAAAGCGTTCCATTCTAGATGTGCGGAAAGCAGCAATGCGAAGTCGTTCATCGTGCGGAAAATCTGACCGACTGATCTGGCGTGCAAGGTCGTGCAACCGAGACTCTATCTTCTCAAACCTGAACGTCTTGTGTTCCAGGCGATATTCAAATAGAGCCAGTGCGATTAGGTGCGAAGCCAGGATTGGAGTTTGTTTCTGTAGTGCTATCCTGCATTGCTGATTGAAATGCGCCACATCTGCAAGCGTGGCAGGCGGATGAATCGGCTTACCAGCCCACACAAACATGTCTGTTCGCTCCAGTATATCGCGACAAAAATAATCCCCTGCAATACTCACAGGAATCACTCTAAGTTTCATGTCAGAACTAATCGCCTCTGGTAATTCAAACTCTTCAATTCTACCCCGCTCATAACTCAGCTCAAGATTTATCAAACGCTCGCCCGAGACCGGTCCGTCGCTCACCCCTGATTCTCCTGATGCTGATTTGGCTGGCTCTTGCATCAGCGCAGTTGTTATGCGATTGCGCAGAGTGCCTTCCTTGCAAACGCGTACTGCAAGCCCTCGTGCATCGCGAAACGGCTCTGGCGCGTCCGCAAGTGAGGCGCCAATGGTACTCCAGGGCCCGCGATGCGGTGAGCGATTCAGTAAAAAATGCAGCATTGCAAACTCATCAAGTGCTGTCTTGCGAGCCCAGAGATAGACTGTGGAATCAGATTCAGTCAAAGGAAGCCGATTCAGAAATGGGCGTTCCAGTCCCCCCCAACCTCTGGCTACGCGAAGCAAGCTCCGCATTGACCGGGCAGTACTGCTATCTGGAAATAATGCTGATACAGAATCAGGCAAAATCCGCACGGGCATAAACGAATCGGCATGTCCCGAATAAGAAGGCATCCCTGGCAGACTGAGCTAAACTGAATCAGGTCGCAAGCAGAATCGGAACCGGATTATTGTTTGACTGACGCCTGGATAGATTTAGAGCTCAGTTATGAAAGCTATGATTTTTGTACTAATGCTCGTCATTCTCCTGGCATGCGATAGTCGGTCATCGCGCGTAGCAAAACAAGGTTCGAATCCACTGGTGGGTCAGATAGTTCATGTGGAAGGTATGGCTGAAAACGCCAGAATCTCTGGTGTGATAAATTCAAATGAGTTCATGGTGTACTGCTTGAACATTCCATCCTGGCCGGCGCGTCTTCACCAGAAAAAGGTAACGGTAACGGGCAAGCTGGAGTATACAGAAGAGTTTATGGCGACCCGGAATGAATCGGGTGAGCATACTGCTGGAACCGATTCAGGCGTCTACGTTATACGGAATTGTCAGATAGATACGCAGTAGACTTCAAAGCTCCAAATGATTCAGACGATTGTTCGCCTTCATGAACCCATTTCCTATCGCGACTATTTGACGTTACAGGCAACTCTCCGCTCTGAGCGACGCGAGTTACTCCTGATATGCGAGCATCCTCCTACAATTACTGCAGGCGTCAAATTCAAGACAAGCAGCTTACGCCTGGATCGACAGTCGCTTGAGACGCGCGGAATTGAGTTCTTTGAGATTGGACGCGGGGGCGATGTTACGGCGCATGAGCCCGGTCAGGTAATTTTCTACCCGCACATCGATCTGAAACAACGGGGAATTAGCATCGCTCATTTTTTTGAACAACTACTGGAGAGCACGTCAGACGCTCTTGAGGCTGTGTTCAACATTCAAGCAAGTACGCGCAAGGACGCACCGGGGCTCTATGTTCCTACAGGGGAAAAAATTGCATCAATTGGCGTTCAATTCAAATCATTCTTCACATCCCACGGAATCGCAATCAACGTGACAAACGATCTGACGACGTTCCAGGGAATCGATCCCTGCGGAGACCCTGACTTGAAACTCACAAGCGTGAGTCTTTTACGCGGAAAACCGGTTTCAAAAGGTAGATTTGTGGATTACCTTCTGAACCGATTTATGAAAACACTTTGACACCAGGCCCCCGTCGACGTCTCTTGCCTTTCTGGGCGCCCAGGTAGCTCAGTTGGTAGAGCAGCGGACTGAAAATCCGCGTGTCGACGGTTCAATCCCGCCCCTGGGCACCATTGTTATTTTTTTCTGTTTTCCCCTTCTACCCACAATCCCATGAACTCGTTCTCGAGAACACCTTCGCAACGCTCCGGAGCGAAGAGTTGTTTCACGGGTGGCTTGGGATAAATTGAAATCTGATCTACATCGGGAATCCACGTCAGCATTCGTGTGATCGTGTTCTCACCTTCGATTTCATACATGGTAAAGCTCATTCCTTTATTAGGAATGAACTGTTCGGTCTTCAGATATTTATACGGCATTATACCTACTCCTCGCAAACACCCGTTTTGCGGGGAATCAAATATTTTTCTTGCCCGCTTAAACCCGTACGCTTTACTCAAGAAAACCTCTAGCAGGTCGATCTTCAAGGGGGAGACGGTGGAGAAAGGCTACATTCTGTGCGTAGACGATGAGATCAGCGTCCTTGAGACGTTACGTGAACAACTTAGAGAGCATTTTGGTCAAACCCATGAGATCGAAGTTGCAACCAGCGCAGAAGAAGGGCTCTCCCTTATTACCCAGATTCGCGAAACGGGCGGTTATGTTGAAGTTATCATCACCGATCAGGTGATGCCCGGAATCAAAGGAGATCAGTTTCTTGAGGAAGTTCACAGAAACCTGCCAGATACAATCAAGATCTTACTTACAGGCCATGCAGGTCTTGCCAGTGCAATCCATGCTGTTAACAAGGGCGGACTCAACCGCTACATTGAGAAACCATGGAATATGCAGAACCTCAAGGACGATATTTCCGGACTTATTCAGAAGTTTCGCGAGAATGTTGAAAATCAGCGCATGCTCGCACTCCTTGAACAACGCATTGCACAGCTTGAGAATGAAAATCAGGAACTTCGCACAGCATAGCATCAACGTACTTTTCACAATCGCCTTCACCGCAGGCGCCTTTGCGACGCCAATTAATGCGGAGCAAACTAGAAAGCCTGTAAATCCAACCGACAAGAAAACGGATAAAACCACGCCGGATAAGAAACAGTCAGAAGAAAAGACCCCGGCAAAGAAACCTGAAAAAAAGCCAGAAACCCCGGCGCCCGTCAAAGACCCTGAGAAACGCAAAGCACAGCTCGAATCGCTAAAGCAGCGAATCATGTTTTCTAGTTCAAGCGATCGCAGGAATGAAATCAGGCGAGTACGTTCGCTCGATGAGTCGGAACAAAAAGAATTCATTCCAATGCTTGTAAAAATGGCCACCGAAGATCTCGATCCAGCGGTGCGTGAAAGTAGCATGCGCATTCTCTCTGAGATGAAAGCAAAAGAAGCAGAGCCTGCTTTCCTCGCCGGTCTCAAAGACAAGCAAGACGATGTTCAATTGGCGGCCATCAGCGGAATCCGCGAACTTGAACTAAAATCCGGCGGTGAACCGCTCGCAGCCATGATGAAAACTCTGGACGCAAAGAAAGATGTTGGTAAATTCACGGCTATCATACGCACCCTCGGAGCTATGGAATACAAGGCAGATCTTCCCTTTCTAATTGCAAAAGCGGAAGATAGCGAAACCCATGAAGAGATCCGGCGCGCGGCAGTTCTATATCTGGGCGATGTAAAAGCAACCGAGGGACGCGAATACCTGACCAAGCTTGCAAAGAACGACGAGAAGGACGCTGATCTGCGCGCGTACGCTGTAAACTCCCTTGGAAGAATGAAAGAGCCTACAGCAATTCCTCTCATCAAAGAAATCCTTGAAAACATTCGTAACCAAAAGAATCCAAAAGAGCGCATTCGCATGAGCCGCCTGCGCTATCAGGGAATGATTGCTCTTATGCGCCTTGGAGATCGCTCCATGATTCCAGAGATTATGTCTGCGGCCAAAGACGATGATCCATCCGTTCGCCTTCGCGCCGTGCGTCAGCTGGGAGAAATGAAAGTTGCAGAAGCCAAGGATTTACTTGCTTACAAGGCAAAGTATGATGACAACGCAAGAGTAAAGAAAGCGGCACAACAGGCCATTGATAACTGGGACAAACAGCCGTCAAAACCGGGATCTGATCTTGATCCAGCCGAAACTGAAAAATGAGCCGCGCCATTTCCGTTAGCCTGATGTCTCTTCTTGCGATGTTTGCGACGTTCGCATTTTCACTCCCGCGTCTACTAGCCCAGGAAAAAGAAGGGCCTTATGAAGGAGACATTCACGAATCTGATTTGCGTCGTAAAGAACTGATTGAACGAATCAAAAAGAATGAAATTCCCGCATCAATCCGTCTGCGCTACAGCAGAAAAGAAGGCGACTTCCTGGAATTCTATGACCTGGAAGGCAAGGCCATATACTACAAGTACAGGGAAGATCGGTTTGATCGCGATTCTGATGCCAGGGTTCTGTTTTTAATTTCAGGCAGCGCGTATGAGGTTACAGGAAAATTCCTTGGATTCTATCATCTCTCCAGGCTCTATTCGCCTGAAAGCCCCGAGTTTGCAGAAAGACTGGCCGACCCTGATTCAATCCCGGTTTTTTTGTTTAACGCAGCGCGACCTTTGCGCACGGATCAGATCCTGCTTTAGCCTGCTTCTTTAGCCTACTAACTTCCAGCAACATCCTGCGCTCTCAGCACGCGTTCAATAGCCTCCATGCTAACCGGCTTGCTCAGAAAATCGTTCATACCAGCCTTAATACAGAGATCACGATGCTCCGGCATAACGTTAGCCGTCAATGCAACGATTCTCATTTCCGCAAATTCTTTGCGACTTCTGATTCGCTCTGTAGTTTGAAGGCCGTCCAACCCCGGCATATGCATGTCCATAAACATGAAAGTGTACTTTTTAAGCTCAAGAGCGGCGAGGGCTTCGAATCCACCGCCAACGGCTTCGGCATGATAGCCAAGCTTGGCGCAGAGTCTTAGAATTACTTCACGACTGATTGGATCGTCATCTGCGATTAGAATTTCGTGATTCAGTTTCCCAGGTGATTGCAGAACACCGCCGACTGAATCAGGAAGAGAGGCCCCCTCGGTGGAAAAAGGAATGTCCAGGGAAAAGGATGACCCGAGACCTTCCGTGCTCTGCGCCTGGAGTGTCCCTCCCAATAGTTGGACCAGTCGCGCCACAATCGCAAGGCCAAGACCTGCGCCGCCAAATCGGCGTGCAAATGAACCCTCTACTTGATAAAAGGCTTCGAACAATTTTGAGATCTTGTCCGCCGGAATTCCAATACCGGTATCAACTACTTGAAATACTAAGTTCTGAATTCCGGGTGCCTGTGAACCCCGTCGAACACGAACTGTAATGCTTCCCTTCTCCGTGAACTTTACCGCGTTGCCCAACAGGTTTAGCAGAATCTGACGCAAGCGTGGCGCATCGCCGTTTAACGTTTCCGGCAAATCTTCATCCATATCCAGACGCAACAGGACCTGGTCAGAAATCGCTGGCCGAAACAGGTCCACGACATCTACCAGAAGCTGTTTTAATGGAAATGGCTCAGGGATCGTTTCCAGTTTGCCTGATTCGATTCGCGAAAGGTCGAGTACGTCGTTTAAGATTGCAAGGAGCGCGGTTGAGCTACGTTGGATGGTTTTGACTATGCGCTCCTGTTCAGAATCCAGTCGTGTATCAAGCAGAATGCCAGTCATCCCCAGGACCCCGCTCATTGGAGTCCTGATCTCATGGCTCATTGTCGCCAGAAATTGCGATTTCATTTTGCTCGCCTGCTCGGCTGCGCCGCGTTCATGTTTTAACGTATTGATCCGATCTGCAACGGCCACAGAAAGAAATATCAACTGAGCAAAAGCACCCAGCTGGGTAGCGTTGTTTACCCAGACGTTAGGCGCAATAATACCCAGGTTCCTGAGCGAATACACGGATGCGGAGACCATGAAGATGAGGAATGCAATCAAAAATATGCGTGCATTCCTCTGCCGTCGTACCGTAAGCATTGCGCCGACTATGCAGATGAAAAGTGTTGAAAGTATGACGAGGATGACCAGGAATCTTGCAAGCCAGCCGTAAGGAAGAACAAACAGAAGTATAATGGGTGCTAGAGAAATGCTGCTCAGGAACAAAACAATTCGACCCATCATGGGTGCAGTTTCGCGAAGATTTAGAAATGTTCTACAGAACATTCCCACCCAGAATGCGCCTAGCGAATTAAGCATCAGGTTGAGTGTAAGGGACCACTTTCCTACGTTTGGCAAGAAATATTGATACAGGTAACCCTGTTGACTGGCCATGAAGAGAGCGCCGCTCATGAAAAACAAAACGTTGTACAAATACAGTGGATCGCGCACCGAAAAGAAAACGAACAGATGATAACTTGATATTATGAATAGTGATCCATAAAAGATTCCGTAGAGTATTGCAAGGATTGAATCGTGTTCATAGAATCGATCGAATCTGACAATCGACACGGGAAGTATAAATGCAGCGCGGGTCCTTGCCTGAATATACACCGTCATCTCGGGATTTGCCTCAAAAGGAATGCGAAACAAATAAGTACGATGTGCAATCTCTCGATCGCGAAATGGGAACCATAGCCCGGCTTGGCGCTTTTCAAAGGTACCGTCGGGTTTCAAAAAGTAAATATTGACCTCTTCGAGCAAAGGGGATTCGATTTGCAAAATCCAGGACCATAGGCCAGGCGAGCCCCGCAGGCGAAACCTGGCCCAGATGGTAGAGGTGCTAAAGCCGCCGTTGTAAACTTCATGCACGGAGGGAATAAAGGCTTTCTTCTGAACTTCCTCGAAAGTTACGTGCCCGTCAGAATCCTCAAAAACCTCAAGGTCCCGACCCACGGTAACTTCCTGTCTATCCTTCAAGTCAACCCATGGCTGCGCTGAAAGACCCTCTATGACTCCCAACAATAAGAGGAAGAGAATTTGAATCCGTTTTCCGAACAATTAGTACCCTCCCATTGTGCTTTTGCGCGGGCAAAGCAATGTAAACGGTTCGCGCGCAAAATGTACTTGAAAGCAAGGCTTTTCTCCGGCTTCTGGAAAGGTGCCGGAATTTAGGAACAAAGACGAGCTTTTAAAAGGCCACGCCGAATTTAAGAAGCAATTCGATGAGCGCTGGGAACAAAAAGGGATCAGCGGGATTCTTGTGGAACTCGAAGACCTCGAATCACTTACAGCACGACCAAATTTCTGGGATGAGCCGGATAATGCCAAGAAAGTTTCAATGCATAAGGCGGAACTTGAACGTCGCACCAACCCCTGGAAAACACTTAGACGCGAACTCGAAGAATTCCCTGACCTGGTCGATCTCACTCTCGAAGAAGTCAAGGACCAGCGCGCCGGCATTGATACCCTTGAGAACGATCTGGGAAAACTGGGTGCAAATTTTGAAGAGCTACTATTAGCCGAAGCCCTCACTGGTGAAGATGACGGTCGCGATGCAATCGTAAATATTTCATCCGGGGCTGGCGGAACAGAAAGTCAAGATTGGACAGAAATGCTTCTGCGAATGTACATGCGCTGGTTTGAAAAGCGTGGGTTTCGTGTAGAAACGGCGGACATTCAGCAGGGGGAAGAGGCCGGCATCAAGGGAGCCACCCTGATTGTTCGCGGAAACAACGCATTTGGCCTACTAAAATCTGAAAATGGTGTGCATCGTCTTGTCCGCATTTCCCCTTTTGATTCCAACAAACGACGCCACACATCTTTTGCTGCAGTTCATATTACTCCTGACATTGACGATTCAGTCCAGGTGAACATCGACGAGAAAGAATTGCGAATCGACACATACAGATCCAGCGGTGCCGGTGGGCAGCACGTAAACAAGACAGATTCAGCCGTGCGAATCACGCATCTTCCTTCAGGAATTGTTGTCCAATGTCAGAATGAACGTTCGCAAATGAAGAACAAATCTACGGCAATGAAGATGCTCAAAGCCCGTTTGCATGAACTCGAAAAGCAAAGAATCGAAGATGACATTGAAAGTCGTTCGGGAGAAAAACGCGATGTCGCCTGGGGAAGTCAAATTCGAAGCTATGTAATGCATCCTTACAAGCTGGTCAAGGATGTGCGCACTGATTATGAAACGTCCAATGTTGACGCAGTAATGGACGGGGAACTAGATCCTTTCGTGAATGCATTCTTAAAGAGCCTGGCTGGAATGGGTCCTGCTCTCAAGCCCGGAGAAAAAGCAGAATAAATCGCTCCGGCGGCTCGTGGGTTGTGGCCGGAAGCGCAACCTGCTCTTCCGAAATCAAAATTCGCGGTTTCTCCTTCGGCTTTACTTGTTGTATGCGCGGAGGCATCGTCCATATCGCCTAACGGCGGCCTTTTCGTTTCATTGGCACCACATCGCCCTGTTGCCGCCTGGCTTTGCGACCAGATGCAAGTTTTGAAAAGTTTACATCTTCACCGCGTTCCACGGCCATCATAGCATCGCGGAGCAATGCAGCTTTTTCAAATTCCATGTTGGCTGCAGCCTCAAGCATTGCCCTGCGAATTTCTCCGAGGCGCTGCTCGCCTGTCATGTCATCTGTAATCTTGAGTTGAGTTCCAAGCTCCGTTGCGATTCTATCTTCCTGGTCCGCCAGGTTTTCGCGTTCCAGGATATCATGAATTTCCTTGCGGATTGTTTCAGGGGTAATTCCGTTCTTGCGATTGTGCTCTTCCTGGACTAATCGCCTGCGCGACGTTTCCTGCATTGCGTTTTCCATTGATGGAGTGATGCGATCAGCATACAGAATAGCCAGGCCATTTACATTCCTGGCAGCGCGCCCCATCGTTTGGATCAGCGAGCGAGCATTCCGCAGGAAACCTTCTTTATCCGCATCCAGGATAGCTACGAGCGAAACCTCCGGAATATCCAACCCTTCGCGCAAGAGGTTAACACCCACCAGAACATCATATTTACCGGTGCGCAAGTCGCGAATGATCTGTACACGTTCCATGGTCAGGATCTCGGAATGCAGATAAGCGACCTTGATTCCAAGATCTCCCAGGTAATCGGACAGATCCTCCGCCATTTTCTTGGTCAGCGTTGTGATGAGTGTGCGTTCGTTTACCGCGATGCGCTTCCGCACTTCCAGGAGAATGTCTTCAATTTGATTCTTAACGGGACGTACTTCGACTTTTGGATCAACAAGCCCTGTTGGACGAATCAATTGCTCGACTATAACCTCAGCGTTCTTTTGCTCGTAATCAGCGGGTGTAGCACTGACGTATACAATATCATGCGTGAGTTTTTCAAATTCTTTGAAATTCAGCGGACGATTATCAAGAGCAGATGGCAACCGGAATCCAAAGTCAACTAACGTTTGTTTTCTTGCACGATCTCCTTCAAACATTCCGCCAATCTGGGGAATTGTCACGTGGCTTTCGTCCACTATGGTAATGAAGTCCTCCGGAAAATAGTCAATTAAGCAGGCGGGACGCTCGCCGGCCTGGCGGCCAGATAGCGGTCTTGAATAATTCTCAATTCCGTTGCAATATCCCATTTCGGTGAGCATTTCGAGATCGTATTTTGTGCGATGTTCTATTCGCTCGGCCTCCAGAAGCTTGCCCTGCTTTTTGAACAATTCAACCTGAGCCATGAGCTCTTGCTGGATAGATTCCACTGCATCCTTTAATTTGGGGGGTGAAGTTATGAAATGCTTTGCCGGATATATCACAACGCGACTGGGCTTATCTAGAACACGACCGCTGATTGGATCAAAGTATGAGATGTTCTCGATTTCATCGCCGAACCATTCCACACGGATTCCCTCCTGTCTGTAGGCCGGGAAGACTTCTAGAGTATCACCGCGTACGCGAAATGTTGCGCGGGTCGGTGCAACGTCGTTCCTTACGTACTGAATGTGAAGCAACTGACGAATGACGTCATTTCTATCCAGCTCCAATCCTACATCGAGCATCACAAGGCTGTGACGGTATTCTTCCGGTGAACCCAGACCATAAATGCAGGAAACGGATGAAACGATTACAACGTCGCGTCGCTCCAATAGCGAAGATGTCGCCCGGAGTCTAAGGCGATCTATCTCCTCGTTAATCGACGCATCTTTCTCTATATAAGTGTCGCTGGATGCGACGTAGGCCTCAGGCTGATAGTAGTCGTAATAGGAGACAAAATATTCAACTGCATTCTCAGGAAAGAATTCCCGAAACTCACGGTAGAGCTGTGCCGCTAACGTCTTGTTATGCGTCAGAATCAAAGCTGGCCTCTGAACTCTTTCCAGAAAGGAGGCCATGGTATACGTCTTCCCCGAACCCGTTACTCCCACCAGGCACATACGATGCTTCCCGGCCTTGCTGCCATCTACGAGCTCCTGAATTGCCCGTGGCTGGTCGCCTGCGGCCTTATAATCAGAAACTAGACGAAACTTTCGATCTGCCATAACCCGAGGTTGGCGGGGCAATGGTTCGGTTCAACCCTAATCCACAAATAATGATTGTGGGAACCTGTTGGGCCGTGGCAGGGTCTTACAAACAGGTGGAGAGGGAATGAATAGGAAGTTTCTGATCGGTGCTGCGGTTGGCCTTGTAGCTGGCATCGGTGTCACAATGGGCGGCACATTCTGGATGTGTCAGCGCTGGGGTCCCTTTAGCAATTCTGCCGATGCACGCGCCGCCTGGGTAGTACGCAAGCTGTCCGGAGAACTCAAACTCGACAAGGAGCAGCGCGCGCAACTTGAAAGAATCAAAGATGATGTGCTTAAGAAACGCACGCAGATGGAGCCCGGTAGAAAATCAATACATCAAGCAATCCTTGATCAAGTGACTGCAGAGAAGATCGACCCGGTTGCGCTAAATCAGATTTTTGAGGACCATACGGGTGAAATGAAAGCCACGCGTCTTTACCTGATTACAAGATTTGCAGAGTTTCATGCTAAACTCACACCGGAACAAAAAGTAACCCTCAAGAAGAAGATGGAACATTTTCTAGAGCATCACGACAGTCCTTTATAAAGAGAGTTATGACAGAAACAGAATTCTCCCAGGTGGTCGACAGTACCAAGGCAGTAGTACTCTCTGCCGTGGAGAAAAATCTGTATACTCGCTTCTACCACGCAATTGATGACGTGGTTCAGGAAGCGTACTTTCGCGCATTCAAAGGTTTACAAAAAAAGCAATTCGAAGGTAGATCCGCGCTGAGCACCTGGCTTTACGCAATCGCCAGAAACGAATCGCTTCGCATGAACGAAAAGCTGAGTCGTGAAGAACGAAAAGTTGAGAAATTACAAAACCAACCACCGCCAGCTCCGGTCGAACAGTTAGCACAGTCCAGGCGGGAAGAAATTTTGAGTTGGATCAAGCGTTTACCTCAACAATATATGAGCGTCATGAAACTGGCTATCAGTGGTTTCTCAGAAAAGGAAATCGCGGCAACACTTGCAATCAGCCAGGGAACAGTAAAATCGCGTTCACATAGAGCAAGAGGAATGTTACGGAAGTTGATGGAGAAGGAGGGAGAACATGGAGCACAATGAACTTTTTAAGCAGGCAATCGAATCACGCTCATGTAGCTCAGACTGGAATTGTCACATTGCACAGTGCGTAATGCAGAACGTGGAACGACAGAGAACGATCCGGGGCTCAGTCGCATTCCTGGCAATCACTGTGGCCTTCTCAACCGGATTAACCCTGACAGGACAGACGGAACGAATCGCCGATGCTGCTGTAGACATTATTTCCCGCGATGCGCAGAATCCCCTTCGGGTGATGCACGAACCTCTCGTTTCAGATGAGATGGATCTTTTGATTCAAGTGGCAATGCGCGAGTAATCGAGCAATTGGCGGGAGTTTTTTCCGCTCGCTAAATTTAGCCGCCCCCTTACCAATCGCCGAACTATGGCTGACCTGAACGGCGTGATGATGCAATATTTCCATTGGTACAATCGTGCCGATGGCTCCCTTTGGAATGATGTAGCTCGAGCGGCCCCTGAGCTCGCTCGTGCTGGAATCTCTGGGCTCTGGCTCCCGCCGGCTTATAAAGGGATTGGTGGCGGTGGTGATGTTGGCTACGGCGTGTATGACATGTATGACCTGGGAGAATTTGATCAAAAGGGATCGGTCAGAACCAAGTACGGAACCAAAGGCGAGTATCTCCGCGCAATTGAAGTCTTAAAGCAGAACAAAATGCAGGTTTATGCCGACGGTGTGTTCAATCACAGAATGGGCGGTGATGCCGCGGAAAAAGTAAAAGCAACGCCGTACTGGCAAGACAACAGATTGCATGCAAAGGGACCGACAGCAGACATCAAGGCGTACACGCACTTTTCATATCCAGGCAGAAAGAGGCAACACTCGGACTTTGAATGGCACTGGAAGCATTTTGACGCCGTGGATTACGACGACAACAATCCAACGGATCGTAACACGGTTTATCTCCTGGAGGGCAAAGCGTTCGACGATCAGGTTGCACTCGAAAAAGGAAACTTTTCTTACCTCATGGGCTGCGATCTTGATTTTCAAAACACTGAAGTTCGCGATGAATTGAGTCGCTGGGGCAAATGGTATCTGGATACAACGGGCGTTGACGGTTTTCGCCTGGATGCGATCAAGCATATCGCCGCGTGGTTTTTTCCCGCATGGCTTGATGAAATGGAAAAGCATGCAGGCCGTGATTTGTTTGTTGTAGGAGAGTACTGGGTTCCGGATATCTCAGCGCTCCATTGGTACATCAACATCATTGGCGGTCGCATGGCGGTTTTTGATGTTCCACTGCATTTTAATTTTCACGCTGCAAGCAACTCAAGCGGCAACTACGATATGCGTAGAATTCTAAATGGCACGCTGATGCAAGAACGACCCACGCATGCTGTTACGTTTGTGGACAACCATGACTCGCAGCCATTACAGGCCCTCGAGTCCACTGTTGAACCCTGGTTTAAACCACTTGCTTATGCAATCATCCTACTTCGACGTGAAGGGTATCCATGTGTCTTTTACCCGGACTACTATGGCGCGGAGTATGATGATTTTGGCCGCGATGGACAGCGCCACAAGGTTACAATGCCTTCGCATCGATGGTTGATCGATAAGTTTCTACGAGCCCGCGCCGATTTTGGATTTGGTCCGCAGATTGATTATTTTGATCACTACAACTGCATTGGCTGGAGCAGACTTGGAGATGCGAATCATCCGCATGCAATGGCTGTCCTTTTAAGCGACGGTGGCGAGGGGCATAAATGGATGGAAACTGGCAAACCCAATACTCGATTCGTTGACCTGACAGAACATATTAAAGACTCAGTCACAACAAATGAACATGGATGGGGCGATTTCAGATGTCCAGGCGGATCCGTTTCTGTTTGGGTTCAAGCCACTTGAGTTTCTGGATGATCTTAAAGCACCCGTTGCTTTCAACGCCACAATCAATCGTCGCATAACGTTGAATGGCGTGGCTAATAGATCATTGTAAAGTGAAGTTAATGGTAGTGTCCCAAATAAAGTCAACAGGCTTGCCGCCCTTCTTGTATCCAGAACTACGCAGGCGCATCCGTTTGGTTGCAACTTCGTTTGCAGCCACAATGAAGTCTCCCTCAAAGGGTTTGTGTGCATTCCCAGGGCTTCTGACATAGCGAACCTTTGATTTAACAATTCGCCCGTTACTGTCGATCAACAATGTTACGGCAACGGTAACGCGGCCAAGGTTTGCCTGCTTTGCGCGCGCTGGATACAAATCCTCAAGCGTCCCATCAATCCAGATATCCGGAGCATACCGACTACCACCTTCGATGGATGGATCGGAGGCTGTACCCCAGTCCGGTGCGTTGCTGCTTGGTCCGGTACCGGTCTCAGACGATGGCTTCTTATTTTTGTCGGCGTCTTTGTTGCCCTGGCCTTTCCCAGTGGTTTCGCGATCCACGTCAGCGTCGCCCATGTACATTGCCACAGTCGCAACGTAATGCTCAGGTTCCGACCAGGCGTACAGATAGATGTACATTGCTCCGGCCAGCAGGAGGTGAATCCCAAGGGAGATGCCAAAGAAACTGCTCAGCCGGTCTTTAATGGCAGCTACCCAGGCTGATCCAGCTGGCCCGGCGGGCTGATGTGTGGCCTCTAACATTCTGACTCAGGTTCTTGAAGCACATCGTAGCGAAAACGAAAAAAACGATGACCGGCCCGCAAAGGCACCTTCCATTCCGATCCCAAATCTCTGACCCGACCCGGGCAAACGGAACCGGCTCAATAGCCGGCGAACTATTTCTGGCGGGTAGCTTGTTGGCGCGGGCTATCCCGCGCCCATTTCGCTACGACTGGGACGTTCGCTCGCCACGGCAGCCAGGTAGTCGCGATTCATTTGTGCAATGAAATCGACGCTAATCTCTTTGGGACAAACGGCTTCGCACTCGTATTGATTGGTACAATTGCCAAACCCTTCTTCATCCATTTGAGCAACCATGGAAAGTACACGGCGATCGCGTTCAGGTTGTCCTTGTGGCAATAAAGCCAGGTGCGAAACTTTAGCAGAAACGAATAACATGGCAGATGCATTCTTACACGACGCCACGCAAGCACCGCAACCAATACATTGGGCTGCGTCCATTGCAAGATCCGCCGCGGTTTTCGCAATCGGCAAGGAGTTAGCATCAACGGCGTTTCCTGTATTGACGGAAACAAATCCGCCAGCTTGAACAATTCGATCAAACGCCCCGCGGTCCACAACCAGGTCACGAATTACCGGAAACGCTTTTGCACGCCAGGGTTCGATATAGATTGTGTCGCCATTCTTAAACTTGCGCATATGCAATTGGCACGTTGTGGTTCCGGACTCGGGTCCATGCGCAATTCCATTGATCATCAGACTGCAGGCACCGCAGACGCCTTCACGGCAATCGTGGTCGAATGCCACCGGCTCTTCCCCTTGATTGACAAGACGCTCGTTTAGAACATCCAGCATTTCAAGAAATGACATATGCTCATTGATGCCTTCAGCATCGCCAACTTGATACTTGACCATCTTTCCTTTCTGGTCTTTATCTTTTTGTCTCCAGACAAATAACGTAAGATTCATTTTCCTGATCCTTTCCTTATTTATAGCTTCGCGTTGCGAGATGAATGTTCTCGTAGACGAGTGGTTCTTTGTTTAACTTTGGTTCCGATTTACCGTTATGTTCCCATGCAGCAACATAACAGTATTTCTCATCGTTACGTTTAGCTTCGCCGTCTTCGGTTTGATACTCTTCGCGGAAATGGCCGCCGCATGATTCGTTACGATCGAGCGCATCGCGGCAAGTAAGTTCACCGAATTCAAGGAAATCAGCAACACGACCAGCTTTTTCAAGCTCCATATTCAGAGATTCGCCTGAACCTGGAACTTTGACGTTCTTCCAGAACTCCTCGCGAAGCTCGGGGATGCGTTGGATTGCTTTCTTGAGACCTGTTTCATTGCGGGCCATTCCGCAATATTCCCACATGATCTTACCAAGCTCTTTGTGGAAAGAATCGACGGTGCGTTTTCCGTTCATTCCCAGGAATTGTTTGGTTTGATCGTTTACAGATGCTTCTGCCTTTTTGAATTCCGCATGGTCTTCCGGCAATTTAGCAGGCCCCTGTTTCGCCAGGTAATCTGCAATTGTGTACGGAAGAACAAAGTACCCGTCGGCCAGTCCTTGCATGAGTGCACTTGCACCGAGACGGTTAGCGCCGTGATCAGAGAAGTTAGCTTCACCCAGGACAAAGAGCCCAGGAAGATTACTCATCAAGTTATAATCAACCCAGAGTCCACCCATTGTATAGTGAACCGCTGGATAGATGCGCATTGGTTGTTTGTATGGATCTTCACCCGTTATTCGCTCATACATCTGGAAGAGGTTGCCGTAGCGTTCGCGGACTGTGCTTTCACCCAGCCGTTGAATTGATTCTTTGAAATCCAGATACACACCGAGTCCGGTTTCACCTACACCACGGCCCTCATCACAGGCGTATTTTGCCTGGCGCGAAGAGACGTCGCGTGGTGCAAGGTTTCCAAAACTTGGATAGACGCGTTCCAGATAGTAATCCCGATCATCTTCAGGGATGTCGTTTGGATGACGCTTATCGCCTTTTGCTTTTGGCGCCCAGACTCGTCCGTCGTTTCGAAGTGATTCTGACATCAAGGTCAGCTTGGATTGGTAATCCCCGCTCACCGGAATACAGGTAGGATGAATTTGTGTGTAGCAAGGATTCGCAAAGAATGCACCCTTCTTATATGCGCGATATGTCGCAGTTACGTTGCAACCCATTGCATTAGTAGAAAGATAGAACACGTTTCCATATCCACCGCTTGCCATGACGACTGCGGCACCTGAATGCGAGGAAACTTTTCCTGTTACAAGATCACGCACAACGATTCCGCGCGCCCGGCCTTCATGCACGACCAGTTCAAGCATTTCAGTGCGCGGAAACATTTTGACCTGGCCTTTCCCGATTTGACGGCTAAGCGCCTGGTAAGCACCGATCAATAGCTGCTGTCCGGTTTGGCCGCGAGCATAGAACGTACGTGAAAGCTGAGCTCCACCGAATGATCGGTTCGCCAGCAAGCCCCCGTACTCACGCGCAAATGGTACGCCCTGAGCTACGCACTGGTCAATGATGTTCGCGCTTACCTGGGCCAAGCGATACACGTTTGCTTCACGAGCTCGAAAATCTCCGCCCTTGATCGTATCGTAAAATAGACGCATGACACTATCGCCATCGTTTGGATAATTCTTGGCTGCGTTGATCCCACCCTGCGCTGCAATACTGTGAGCGCGACGAGGACTATCCTGGAAGCAAAAGCATTTAACGTTATATCCCATTTCTGCAAGCGAAGCAGAAGCAGAGGCTCCGGCAAGGCCTGAGCCCACAACAATGATGTCGTATTTTCTTTTGTTTGCCGGGTTTACAAGTTTCAGGTCAAACTTGTGTTTATCCCATTTTTCCGCGAGAGGACCAGACGGAATGTTTGAATTCAAAGACATTACATTTCTCCAGGAAGTTTAATAACATTAAGGACAATGAGCGTGGGGCCTAGCAGGAATCCCACAAAGATGATAGTTACATACGTGAGCGAAAAGCCGTTGATCAACCCCTTGAAGCGATCTTGATTCCAGCCCATGGTCTGAAACACACTGCGCGATCCGTGCTTCAAATGAAACACTAGATTTATCTGTGCCACCAGGTACGATGCGTAGATAATTGGATTTCTAAACCCCATGATGAACATGGTATAGATGTCGTGACGATTTTCTCCATCCACACCGCTGAAATATTGCGGCTGAACCGCGCCTAAAGTGAAATGCAACAGATGGTAGATGAGGTACGTGAGAGTTAACGTCCCTGTAAGCATCATATAACGGGATGTTAGCGTAGCTTGCACCGTATTCTTGAATGCATACGCTTGCGGACGAGCCGCATTATTCTCCAGTGAAAGCGAAATGGCCAGGTAAATGTGCACCACAAATGTGAGGAGCAATCCAATTCGCATTGGCCAGAGCAATTGCGGATGCGTTTTGAGATAATGCCCGTACGCGTTGAACGCATCAGGACCGGAAAGAACCAGGAGGTTTCCTGTCATATGAGCGATCAAGAATACGAGGAGTAATACTCCTGTGAGGGCCATAACATATTTGCGCCCAAGTGAGCTGTAAAAGATTCGTTGTTTGAAGGACATGCCTGTTTCCGAGTTATTCTATGTACTGGAATTTCGGCGTGCCCTGAGTTTTTGTCAAGGGAATAGCTGATCCGGGCCTTTAACTATCACAATTGAGACTGATTATCAATTGGACAATCACTTCGGGGCGTTCGACCGTCAAATTGATTGTAGTTTCGCCGTGCATTTGGGCTTAATGTTTACCGAGGGCGAGGCCACGCTCGCTCGTTCACTCGGAAAATACCGGTTCGTCAATCTAGGTGCTTAAGAATCAATCACGAAGAAGGCGAAATCGTCATCGGGTGCGTCACCGACCCAGCGTTCGAATTCGTGTAACATCTGATCTGCGAACGCTTCGATTGGCAATTTCAAATGCTGTCTTGCAAGCTTAACAAACTTCTCATCGCCGAGCATTTCGCCCTTTAGATTCCGCGACTCTGCCATTCCATCCGTGTAAACAATAATCCGATCTCCCGCATTCAACTTGAAACTGCATGACTCGTAGACCCGCCCATTAAACGATCCTAGAATTGTTCCCTTCGGTTTGAATAGATCAACCGTGCCATTGGCCCGCAGAACCAGGAGTGGGGCATGTCCGGCGCTTGCGTAGCTGAAGTTTTCCTCGGATCGATTATGAAATAAATACGCGGCGGTAGCATAGTGATCGCGCGTTTGCCCACTGAGAATCTCATTCATTCCGCTTAGCACCTTCGACGGATTTCCAATGACCTCACTCTGAACAGAAAATGCAATCTTCACCATTGCAGCAACAAGTGCGGCGGGAACTCCATGGCCTGCGACATCTGCCAGAATAAAACCTGTTCCGTTTCCAATGTCGAGGTAGTCAAAGAAATCCCCACCGACAGGCGATCTTGGTCGATATCGAAACGCGAACTTCAATGCCGCAGGCATTGCTCGCGGCAAAAGGGACTGCTGTAATTTTTTTGCAGTTTCGACTTCGTGCCTGAGATTGCTGAACTTTCTCTCTTCGCGTACCGCATGCCTCAGAGAGAGCAACGTATTGACACGCGATAAAAGCTCGCGACCACTAAATGGTTTAATCACATAATCATTTCCACCTGCTTCGAACCCGGCAACTATATCTTCTGTAGTTCCACGTGCAGATAAAAACAAAACCGGCAATTCATACAGTGAATGCCTTTCTCTAATTTGCCTGCAGACTTCCAGTCCGGAAATGCCAGGCATCATAATATCCAGCAATACAAGATCGTAGGATCTACTCTCAATTTCTCTTAAGGCCTGGACACCGCTTTGTGCCTGGTCAATCTGGTAGCCATTTATCTTCAAACGATTGAGCAGTATCTGAAGATTCACAGGTTCATCATCTACAGCCAGGATTCGCACAGGTTGAACCACCGAGTCTTCCGGAGATTCACTCACCCAGATCCCGGAAGCCTCAGGTATAAGGTTGAGGACATCCCCCCGATCTGTGGCGCCTAACGGCATTGCTTCAGATTCATCCCAAATCGGAACAGTGAACACGAAACTAGCCCCTCCATTCAAACCTTGCTCTGCCTTAATTTCTCCGCCATGTAGATTAACAAGTTGCCGTGCAATCGACAGACCCAGGCCAGTTCCGGATTTTCCTGACGGTGCAGATTCAAATGGCTTAAAGATCGCGTCCAGGTATTCATCCGGAATTCCGCTTCCCGTATCACTCACGCGCACGCGCATCATTTCTCCATTTATGGCAGCGTTGACACGAATACTTCCGCTATCCGTAAACTTCAGCGAATTCGCAAGCAGGTTCAAACAAATTTGCTGAAACCGATTCTCGTCTGCGCGAACTGCAGGCAGCGTTTCCTTTATATCATTGCATAACTCAACCGGTCTTCCGGCAGTAAGAGGCCGCACGATTTCGAATGCAGACTGAACTGCCTGCCTGAGGTTTACGGGCCGTAGAATCAGCGAGGGAGAATCGTGTTTGAGTCTTGAATACTCCAGAATATTATTCACAAGGCCAGATAGCCTGCGACCGCTCTGGGCAATCAAACCGAGCTTTCGCGTTAACTCAATTGAAAGACGATCGGGACCCGAATCAACAAGGGATTCTGCAATTCCAATCATTCCATGGAGAGGGGTCTTCAGTTCATGCGATGTGTTCGCTAGAAATTCATCCTTCATCCGATCCAGATTTGAGAGTTGAAGGTTCTTCTCTTCGAGTTCCCGCGAGTAGGCATGAATTCTCTCCTGAGTCTCCCTATACCGCCGCAATAAAATAAATGCAAGAAACCCAACAAAGATAAATAGCCCCCAATGATTGAGGGTGCGGTCATACGGGATGAATCCCTGGTCTTTCAGGATATCATGCAAGAAGAAGAGAGTTTGAATCGCGTATCCAATGATGATCAGTTTCGCGTCCGTGTCTTTCTTGTACGCAGCATAGGCTGGAACGCCGACCAGCAGAACAAGATCGACTAACGTTGTATACTGAAAGGGAGCAAGCAGTGCGAACAAGGGAATCAAATCAAGAGCAGGTAGAGAAAGCGAAACAACTCCAATTACTGCATGCACCTGCCATGTGATTCGCAAGAATTTGCGAAATCGTCCACCCAGGATTGCTTCAAAATATGCAAAGGAGAGCACGGGGAGCAAGTAAAGCGAAATAAACCAGGGCCATATCCAGAACTCTGGATAAGGAAAAATCAAGTTAAGTGTTTCCGTACGTAATATGGTATAGACGCCACTTCCAAACACATACCCGCTAAACACTAAAAATACGCTTTCGCCAAAACGGGAAAGGTACATAAGCAAGGAAAAAAATCCAACGAATACAAACACGCAGCCCATTACAAATACATCAAGGTCTGCACTGAGAACAAAGTTCTGTATGTCGGCGCGGTTACCGATTTTCAGGGAACGCTCAAGTCCCATTGACGCTGCGTCTGACCGAATCCGAAAATATAAATATTCATTGGCATACGCTTCCGGAAGATCGATCATATGAAACCAGATGGATGGAAAACGCCAACCGGGTCTGAAATTATCTACTGAACCATACGAATAGATTTGTTTTCCATCGAGGAAGACTTCCATCTGCTCAAAGCAGATTTCAATATAAACCACTGGATCGCGAAACTTTGAAGCAGGCAGCTTGACGCGTTGCCAGACAACGTTATTTTCTCCGCGGATCTCTCCGAGAAGGCCTTCCTGCTTTACCCAGGGGGATGTGTCGTTCAACCATTCAAAGGTTTCTCCGCGTCGAGGCGAATCGCCAAATCTAAACTCCCAATCGCGGAGCGGCTCGTGCGCAAAAAGCGCGCTGCTGTAGAAGAGGCAGCCGGCAATTATGGGCCAGATAGTTTTCATGCCGGTGCTTTAGCGTTCGCTTTGTAACTGGAGTTCAACTACTTTTCGGTGGAAAAGCAACGAGCGGGTCACAATCGGACGAATCCTGGAACTTCGGGGATAGAAAATAGCCTGTTGAGGGGAGTTTAGCTTGCAGGATGCATGGGGCGGGGATGGCCTGACAACTTCCAATGAAGCCAGACAGTTCAGAGCAGAATGTAGAGCGGCGACAGATTCAACTGCTGGCCATGTTGCTCCGGATCTTGATCCCGGGCGGAGCAATTGTTGCCATTGCGCAGCTCTCGTTTGTTCCAGGATTCTTCCCGGTCTTTCTTGTTCTAATGGGCGCTGTGGCTCTCCTTGGAATTGCATTTCTACTTACTCGCAGCGGCAATTATAGGTCTGGCGCAATTCTGACGGCTTTGATAACCCTTGGAGCCGCCCTGGGGTCCGTATTTGCGCAACCTGACAATACGATTGCCCTCGCCTTCTTGATTTTGCCCGTGATGTTTAGCAGTCTCTTTCTTAGAACCAGGCCGACGGGCGCCGTGGCCGTTACTGTAGTAGCAATCGCAATGCTCCTGCCTATGCTTTCGATTCACTTCACATATTCGGGCATTGGCGGCTCACTTGCATTTCTCGTAGTGTTTGGCTCACTGATAACGCTTGAGAACTGGCATCGTTTCCAGGTTGAAAGGGATCGGCGGGAAAAGCTAGTATTTGCAGCCATGCACGATTCCCTAACGGGTTTGCTAAATCGACGCGCATTCGAAGAAGAGTTGCGCTCGCTCAGCGAATCTGCTGCTGAATTCGGCGTGGTTCATGCCTTGCTCTACCTGGATCTGGACGAATTCAAGATCGTAAACGATACCTGTGGTCATACAGCAGGCGACGAGTTGCTCCGCGAACTCTCGATCTATTTATCAGAGCATATTCATGCACCGGATTCACTGGCGCGCCTTGGAGGAGACGAATTCGGAGTTCTCCTTATGAACTCGACAAAAGACAAGGCCCTGGCGATGGCCAACGTTATTCGGCATTTAATTTCTAACTTTCAGTTTGTTTGGGGCGAGCGAACGTTCAGAATCGGCGTAAGCATAGGTCTGGTTATGATCGATCGGTCAAGCGAGGGGCTTGGTCGTATTCTCAGCTCTGCTGATGAAGCTTGCTACGCAGCAAAGAGTGGTGGCGGTCGAAGGATTTATGTTTATAGCGAAAGTGATGATCTGCTCGCACTCAGACATAAGGAAATGCTCGCCGCTGCTGAAATCAATCAAGCTGTTAGGGAAAATCGTTTAACGTTATACAGACAAACAATTGCTGCGCGAAAGGGAGGCCATGACCATTACGAAATTCTGCTACGCTTACAGTCCAAAACAGGAGAAATCCAACAACCCTCTACATTCATCCCGGCAGCCGAACGATTCAATCTCATGCCAATCCTGGATCGGTGGGTGGTTGATGCTGTCCTGAAAAACTTTTCTGCATTCTGTCCTGATACCTGGAAAACTGGTCGCGAGGGACAACCGGTGTTCGCTGTAAACCTTTCCGGCCAATCCCTGTCCGAAGAGAACTTCATAGACTTTATTCGCGATCGTTTGCGCAAATATGGAACGCCGCATGGAGCGATTTGCTTTGAACTAACTGAAACAGCTGTAGTGTCCAATCTGGATGTTGCTGCGAATTTCATGAAAGAGTTAAGACTGGAAGGCTGCCACTTCTCCCTGGATGATTTTGGAAGCGGTCTGTCCTCGTTTGGGTATTTGAAACGATTGCCAGTGGATTCGATCAAGATCGATGGGCAATTCGTTGTGAAAATGCACGAGAGCAATGCCGACCGCGAAATCGTCCGGGCCATTCATTCTGTAAGCCACGCTCTGGGGTTGTCTACGATTGCAGAATGGGTTACTTCAGCAGAAGTTCTTGCTGAACTGGATACGATTGGACTGGACTTTGTTCAGGGCTTCTATATAGACAAACCGCAGTCGCTTTGAGTAGCAATTGGGGAAATTTCACAAATTTCTGACGAAATTCGTCCAGACGCACAGGGCACCAGGGCCTACAGACTGACCAGGGCCTTGATCTCTTGATTCAGTTTTAAAGCAGCTCCATTGGCTGCAGTATCAATATCTTTGCCGGTTTCCTTATACGCGTACATGATTCCGCGGCTGGAATTGATCAGAACATCTGTTCCGCAGGCATTCAGCACGGTCGCCAGTTCGCCACCCTGCGCTCCAATTCCTGGGATGAGCAGAGGGACGGATGGTGCCAGTTTCTTGATTCGCGTAAGCGATTCAGACGCACGCGTTGCCCCTGCAACCATCCAATAATTGCCAGTTATGCGCTGGCGCTCCTCAACTGCCGCGGCCACTTCTTCGTATAACGGGGGGGTTCCACGAAGCTGGAACTGGGCCGCACCGGGATTTGAGGTGAGACATAACGTGAAAACGCCACGATCCGGATACGAATCGTATGGATGAAGGGATTCAAGTCCCATATATGGATTCACAGTGAGGCCGTCGCAATCGTACGTATCAAAAAATGTTTGTGCATAAAATCGGGCTGTATTCCCTAAATCCCCGCGTTTTGCGTCCGCAACGATTAGGGATTCAGGTGATTCCTTGCGAATGGTTTCAATCAACGCTGTGAAAATCTCCCACCCTGCCTGACCCATCGCCTCGAAAAACGCAACATTCGGCTTGTAGGCGCATGCCTCATTGGCTGTTGCGCGGACTATGAGTTGCAAAAAGGAAAGGACACCGTTTACGCCGTTGAACTGGGCAGGAAGTAAAGCAGGATCGGGATCAAGCCCGACGCACAA
The DNA here is from genome assembly GCA_021413825.1 of Spirochaetia bacterium. GTDB lineage: Bacteria > Spirochaetota > Leptospiria > Leptospirales > Leptonemataceae > JAEUSB01. Next base: position 57,397 of record JAIOPQ010000083.1, read on the forward strand.
AACGGAATGTTTGTTGCTCCTGCGAGCCAAAAATCTCTCATAAAAGGTTGACATAACGGATCGAGTACAGTTCTTTTTCCGAGCCAACTTTACGACCGGAGGTCAACCGTGCCAACAAAGATTACAGGAAAAACATTGCCGGCCATGTACCGCGAAGCAGCTCAGCTGTTCGCAGACAAGCCAGCGTTCGCAACCAGAAAGAAAGATAAGACCTGGAATACCGTCAACTTCAAGCAAATTTACGATCAAGGCGTAAACCTTGCCACTGCTCTAATCGACCTGGGTGTTCAGCAGCGCGAACACGTAGCGCTCCTTGCAGACAACAGACTGGAATGGATCATCGCTGACTATGGTTGCCAGCTCGCTGGTGCAGCGGACGTCCCACGCGGAACGGACGTAACTGACGACGACATCAAATACATTCTTCCACACTCCGATGCAAAGGTTTGCTTTGTAGAACATAAAGAAATGCTCGGGAAGGTTCAGAAGAATCTGGATAAATGTCCAAACATTAAGACACTCATCGTAATGGATGGATCCGTTCCTGCTTCCGGAAACGTACTGAGCATGCCAGATTTGATAGCTAAGGGCAAGCAGTTGCGCGACGGCGGGGACAAGCGCGTTGAAGAACGCATTGAAAACACAAAGCCAGAAGATCTCTTCACACTGATCTACACATCAGGAACTACCGGGGCACCAAAGGGTGTAATGCTCATGCATTCAAACATGATCTCCCAGGTTCAGAAAGTTCCAATTCCAATTACCACATCAGATCGCATTCTTTCGATTCTGCCAGTATGGCATATCTTTGAGCGCGTTTTTGAAATGATGGCAGTTAGCCAGGGCGCGTGCACCTACTACACCAACATCAGAAACATCGGCGATGACATGCGTTCTGTTAAACCAACATTCATGGGTTCAGCACCACGCCTTTGGGAAAACGTTTACCTTAAGATTCTGAACAATGTGAAAGGAGCACCGGCTATCAGACGTGGTTTGTTCAATGCCGCGTATTTCTGCTCACGCATGTTCCAGGGCTCCTGGTTCTTCCTTACTGGCAAGTCCCTGGATATGACTGGTAGAAATCCAATCGTATCGCTCTTCAAAGCGCTTTTCCACATAACGCGACTCTCGCTCTTCGCATTCTGGTACTTCCTACTGGACATAATTGTATTGAAGAAGATTCGTGCTGCGACGGGTGGAGCCCTCCGTGGTTCTGTATCCGGTGGTGGCGCACTTCCATTGCATGTGGATGAATTCTTCAATTACATTGGAGTTCCGGTTCTGGAAGGCTATGGCATGACAGAAACCTGTCCTGTTCTCGCAGTTCGTACCTGGAAAGGTCTCGTGATTGGGACTGTCGGTCCTATCTTCCCTGACACACAACTGCGCCTGGTTGATCTGAACTCTGGCGATACAATCTATCCAAACGACAAACGTCGTGCAGGTGGACGTGGGGTTAAAGGCGAGATCCATGCAAAAGGCCCACAGATCATGAAAGGCTATTACAAGAATCCGGAAGCAACTGCAAAGGTTCTCAAAGACGGCTGGATGAATACGGGCGATATGGGAATGATCACCTTCAACGACTGCGTTAAGATCATGGGTCGTTCAAAAGACACTGTGGTTCTGCTCAGCGGTGAAAACGTAGAGCCCGTCCCAATTGAAAACAAAATGTGTGAATCTGTTTTCGTAGATCAGGCGATGGTTGTAGGTCAGGATCAAAAATACCTGGCAACATTGATTGTCCCTTCTGTAGAAGAATTCAAGAAGTACGGAATTCCGGCTGAGACTGTGGAAGAACTTTCAAGAAATCCAGAAGTTCTCCGTGTAATCAAAGAGGAAATCTCTCGCTTGATTTCTAACGAAAACGGATTCAAGGCGTTTGAAAAGGTTCAGGATGCTCGGATTGTTCCAAAACCATTCGAGGTTGGCGATGAAATGACAAACCTGTTTAAACTCAAGCGCCACATTATCACGGACAAGTACAAAGACCTGATCGATGCCATGTTCAAAGGCAAGTAAGCAATTGACTTTGGCCGTGAGACCGGGAGAACGGCTCGCATGATGATGCGGGCCGAATTCTCAGGGAACTCAGTAACCCTGCGCTTCACTATTGAACGGCTAGACATGAGTATTGTAAGAGCCCTGCGCGAAGAAGTGCGGGCTCATCTCACTGGAAGACCCAACCCCGTGCTTGTGGACATGGCCAATGTAACCTACATGGACAGTTCGGGTATGGGAACGCTTAAGTTGCTGATGGATGACATCCAGGCCTACGGCGGACAGATGATTCTGGCTAATATCAACCAACCACAAATGATGTTACTCAAGTTATCCAAATTGGATTCCTACTTCAAGTTTCAAGAAACACAAACTCCAGAATAACGGTTGACCCTGATTTACCGGAGCACGCTTGATGCGGACCCGGGGGAAACTATGGCTTTACTATCACGCATCATTCTACCAACCATATCTCTAGCAGCTCTGCTCATTGGTTGTGGGCCTACGCCAAACATCATTCCTGATGCAAAGATTGGACAGGAGTATCCGGCCCCAGACGAGCAGGAAATCTCCAATCGAACCCTGGAAATGATCCTTGAGACATCTCGTAAAAATTACCCGGATGGTGCCCGCGTGCTGCGCGATGCTCATCCCAAAGCCCATGGATGTGTAAAGGCAAACTTTGAGGTTGCAAATAACGTTCCGCCCGAACTGGCGCATGGAATTTTTATCAAAGCAAATGCGTATCCGGCATGGATTAGATACTCAAACGGAGCACCTGAATTTCCTAACTCCGACAAGGCCGGTGGAATTCGCGGTATGGCCGTCAAACTCATGGACGTCCCTGGCGAGAAACTTCTGGCCGATGAAAAAAATGCAAGGACCCAGGATTTTCTTCTGATATCGTTTCCGATTCTTCCAGTTGGCGAGCCCTCTGAATATTTGGAAATTTTTGAAGCCCGTTTCACAGGAAGCCCAATGAAATATTTCTTTGGATGGAATCCGTTCAAATGGAAATTGCGAGCTTTCAATATAGTTCGTAAAATTCGCGCAGCAAAAGCGGCAGATCCTTTCGAGGTGCGTTACTTCAGCACGACTCCGTATCGTCTGGGACAGACTGCAGTAAAATATTCAACAAAGCCCTGCGAACTTACAAATGCGAAAATGCCAGAAAATCCAGGCGATAACTATCTCCGTGAGGCAATGGTGAGTCGTTTAAAGAGTGGCGGTGCTTGTTTTGAGTTTATGGTACAGCCGCAAATTGACGCGGTAAAAATGCCTCTGGAAGATTCCTCAATTGAATGGGACGAGCAGGCATCGCCGTTTGTAACGGTGGCAAAAATTCAAATTCCTCCACAGGAATTTGATACAGCTGACTTGAATCTAGCCTGTGACAATTTGTCTTTTACTCCCTGGCATTCTTTGCCAGAACATCAACCACTGGGTGGAATCAATCGAGTGCGTAAGACCGCTTACGAAGGTGTTTCAAAGTTCAGGCACGAACAGAACAAAGAGAAACGTCAGGAACCCTGATTACTTACCAGTAATATCAAAAACTGATTTGTTCTCTTCGATCCAACGAATCAGTTTTTCCACGCCCTCGCGTGGTTTGATCTTAGGATTGAATCCAAATTTCTTAGCTTCAGTGATGTCGCAGATAAAGTAGCGCATGTCACCCGGGCGTTCCGGATGAAATTCAATTACAGGTTTGCGGTCGAGTATCTGGCCGATCATGCTGATGCACTCGAGCAGACTGATCTTGTGATCTGGTCCTCCTCCAATGTTGTAAACACCAGGGCGCGGATTTTTGAAATAAGCAAGGTAGCTTGCTGCACCGTCAGCTGCGTATAGAATATCACGCGTTTGTTTGCCTGTTCCAAAAACGCGGACTGGTAAACCAAACACGGAGCGAATTGCAAAGTTAGCAACCCAACCATGATCTTCTCCGCCAAACTGGCGCGGTCCATAGATTCCAGTGAATCTAAACGACGCGCCGGGCGTCTTGAGCATGTCTGTAAATGTACGAACATAGTGTTCTGCAGCCATCTTGGAAGCGTGAAGGGGCGAAAGCTCACCCACCATCACATCGTGGGTTTCGTCGATTGCTACTGGACTTCTTTCGTAGGCCGTTGCGCCTTCCGTCAGGGTGTTGTTGATCTGGTTTCCGTAAACGTGAATGCTTGAAGTGTTTACTACGGGGATTCCATGTTTGCGCGCAGCATCCAGAACGTTGAATGTTCCAAGCACGTTGGTATTAAAGTCAAGACGAGGATCTTCCCAGGATAGAGTCATGGCAGGCTGAGCTGCAGTGTGAACGATGAAATTGCAACCAGCGCTGTGATCTTTCATTGCCTGCTCGTTGCAGACATCGGCTTTAACCATTTCGCAGCCGATTCCTTTCAGGTAGTTCCAATTAAAGTCTCGAGTTTTCTCTGTGCCGTAGCCCGTGCGAGCAAGCTCGTACTTGGTCATGCTATCATAGCTTACAACTTCCCAGCCTTCATTTCGAAACAGTTCGCATACATGCGAACCCAGGAACCCACATCCACCGGTTACTAAAACTTTCATACGTTTCCTCTACTCAATCAACTAAATCTGCGATAACTGCGCAAATGTCTCACTGTGCCACAATCGTTTCCAATTCTTTTGGAAGGGCTGCGGCAAGGACGGTCTTCTCTACACCGAGTCCTTGCAAAGTTTCTTCTGAAAGACGCTGGCTTGTTTTACCCGGGCCAAAATCGATTACGGTTGTGATTTTTGGATCGTCTGCAACTGGCTTCATGGACTTATCCCAGTACAGCGGGTTGATCGCCATATCCAGATACATTCCAATGGCAATGTCTGAGTCCTGACGCAAATCGCGCCCGTCATAGAATGAATAAACAGGAATCTTAAGCGCGCTTCCAGCATACGAAAAGCCCAGGCGCTTGATATCTGCCTCGAATGAAGGACGAATTGGTTCCATAAGAGCACAATGGAATGGGCAGCTTGTGCGCAGATACACCGCCTTGATCTTCTTTTCTGTGAGTGCTGCATTGTGCATTTCATTGAAACTCACAAGAGAACTTCTGAAAGAAGACAGAATACGATTGGTCGGCGAATTGTAGAGACTAATGTAGATCTTCTTATCAGCAGGCAGGCTCTTGTTAGTCTCATCTACCATTGCCTGAATGGTTGCGTGCGTATCACCCACCACAGCCATCATGGGAGCCGGAGTTTTGTTTCCAATTTTTTCTGAACGCGCGATCTCTTCTGTTGTTGCAGCAAAGAACGGATGAGTTTCCTGAGCGCGAACACCGAGATATAGTAGATACTTAATATACTTTGAAGCGTTTGCATAATAGTCATCACCATCGAATGCAAGAGCAACAAGCGATGCAGGAATCAATCCCTGGCTATGACCGCTTGCTCCAGAGCTAGCTTCAACGAGTGACTTGCGTGAAAGGCCTTTGTTAACTGCGTTCTCAAAATGAGCAAGCTGCGTCACCTGAATCATTGGAATTGAAACCGCAGCGCAGGCCAGATAATCATCAGAAGGAATCTTAGTTTCATCATCGAGCCAGGCGCGAGCATCGAGTCCATTTGGAAGACCGACTGTTCCGTCCACGCGACTCTTCTCTTCTTCAAGTGCTGCAAGAGCTACATCAAAGAATTTCTTCATTGCAGGATCTTTATAATATTTTGAAAGCTCTTTGAACCAGGGTGCTCCCTGGCCGCCAAATTGAACGAAGAGCCTACCCTGACCCGCTTTGGCCTGAGCAATTAGTTTTGGATCTGACATATACTTTCCCGGAGTTTAGTTTGGTTGAGGGCGCGTTATTTGTTCACGCGCTCCACAAAAGAAATATCGCGTAAATCAATCTTGATGCGATCGCCCTGTTTAACGTAGAGAGGAACCAGAACTTCACCACCTGTTTCCACCGTGATCTTCTTCTTGGAGGTTCCAACTGTGTCGCCTTTGATTGCATCTTCAGCATAGGTGACTTCGAGTTCAACGAAGTTTGGAGGGCTCACACCCACTGGATTTCCTTCGTAGAAGGTGATCTCAAACGGCATCTCTTCTTTCATGAACGGAAGAACGTCTTCAATGAGATCTTTACTCAGACTGATTTGCTCAAAATCGTCCTTGTCCATAAATACAATATCATCCCCATCTGCATACAGATAGGTCATATAACGCTTCTGCAGATCCACATCATCAATCTTGTCAGCCGCTTTAAACGTACGCTCAAGAACTGTGCCTCTTTTCAGGTGCTTCAGCTTTGTGCGGACAAACGCGCTACCCTTTCCAGGATTGACGAATTGAGAGAAGGTTACAGAATAAAGGTCATTGTCTACTTTAATGACCTGGCCTTTACGCAGGTCGATTGGGTCCATCATGCAAAAGCAGATTTCTAAAAATCACTCAATAGTCAAACAGAATTACGATTGGAAATCGCAGCTCCAGAGTCGTATAACGACGCCAGAGGATCTGCTTCAATATTTACCCGGTTTGCCCGGCTCACAGATCTTCAAGGATTTGTATCAAAACGTAGACGAATTCAAACAATTGATGTCACATTTGAGTTCTGCCTTCCGTTTCGCTGTAACTCCCTATTACCTGGGGCTGGCAAATCCCGAAAGCGATCGCTGTCCAATTCTGCTCCAAATACTCCCGCAAAAATCTGAGCTCAAAGATCAAGTTTTTACGCGACCGGATCCACTTGCAGAGGAAGCTCACGGTGCTGTTCCCGGTTTGACTCATCGTTATCCAGATCGAGCCCTCTGGTACCTCTCGCACAATTGTGCAGTCTATTGCCGATTTTGCATGCGCAAGAGAAAAGTTTCACGGGCTGAATCCGTTACGGGTCGTGAAAACGATGAACCAGTGTTTAATTACATCGAAAGTCATAAGGAAATCAAGGAAGTGATTCTCTCTGGTGGGGACCCGTTATCGCTTTCCGATGATACGCTGCATTCTCTGCTTATTAGATTGAAGAAAATCGAGCATCTATCCAGCATTCGCATTCATACGCGCATGCCTGTAACGCTTCCGCAACGTTTCAATGAAACGTTATGCGCAATTCTCCGCGAATCGTATCCGGTCACGCTTGTAACTCATTTCAATCATCCAGTTGAATTGACCGAAGAAGCTGCTGCAGCCGTTCGCAATCTGCGAATGAGTGGCGTAATGGTACTGAATCAATCTGTCTTACTCAAAGATATAAACGATTCGGTTGAAACACAGGAAAGCCTCTTGCTTGGCCTCTTAAAAATCGGAATCAAGCCCTACTATTTACACCAATGCGATGAAGTGAACGGAGTTTCTCATTTTCGAGCAAACATTCAAACGGGCCTGAAAATCATGCGTGATTTGCAGGGTAGAAATCCTGGGATTGCAATTCCTCGTTACGTACTCGACCTGCCTGGCGGCGGCGGAAAGGTACCGCTCGAAAACGATTATCAAATTACGGAAGGCAACAATACGCCTGGTCCAGGTAACAGCGTAAAAGTCTATGAGAACTGGGCCGGTGATCCGTATGTGATTATAGGAGATCGTTGAGTGACCAGAACAATTCATACAGTCTTACTGTCGGGCGGAACTGGTAAACGCATGGGGATCGAAACGCCAAAGCAATTCCTGACACTGGCGAACAAACCCGTAATCGTGCACAGTGCTCAAACTTTGGGTCATCTAGATTTTGCAGGGAATCGGATTTTGGGAGAAATGATCGTGATAGCCCCCTCAGAATACCAGGAAGCAACCAGGGCGGCTCTAGGTTCTCTGGAATGCCGCATAACGTCAGGTGGGGAAACTCGGCAAGAGTCCACACTTAGCGGCCTTGCAGCTCTGGATGGAATTGCCAACGGCGAAGATATTGTTTTAATCCATGATGCAGCCAGACCCCTGATCACACCCCAGGAAGTGAAACGACTCTGCGATGGCCTGGAATCGAATCCTGACTTTGACATTGCATCGCTAGTGGGTCCCGTTTCAGAAACAATTGTAAGCGTTCAGCCAAACAGCGCAGCACATCTGGATCAACCGGTTCCGCGTGATACTTTGCGTGCTGTTAAGACACCGCAGGCGCTACGCTGGAAAATTGTTGATCGCTTGCGCGAGTTTCACGGTGATTTCACTGATCTGTTAAGCTGGGCGCATGCCGCTGGTCTCCCCGGTCTGCTGGTTCCCTGCGATCCTGCCAATATCAAACTCACTTCACCTGCGGATTTGCCGCTACTCGAAAGTCTCGCCGCAAGCGGAAAATGATTCGGAAAATTCCAGGTCCTGGTTACAAAGGCCTATGCGACTTTTTGTGGCGCTTGAACTCCCGGAAGATGTATGCGAGAAATTAGCGGAACTCTGTCACGGACTTGCTGGAGTTCGGTGGTCGTCCGCGGATCAATTCCATCTAACTTTACACTTTTTGGGCGAGCGCGAGAATATAGAAGAAATTGAATCAGCGCTCGCTTCTTTGCATTGTGATTCCTTTCCGCTTTTACTGAGCGGCGTCGGACGATTTGTAGCCGAACGCGGCAATGGGGCCATTTGGGCCGGCGTTCAAAACTCTGAGCCACTACAAGAGCTTCATTCGCAGATCGGTAAGGCATTGCGAAGCGTTGGGGTCTCGCCCGAAAAACGAACATACTCACCACACGTAACTCTGGGTAGAATCCAGAGCGCGACCAATGAACGGATCCACGAGTATCTTGATCAATTCCAGGGTTTCCAGGCGAGCGTTTCTGAGGTCACGGAGTTCTCCCTTTTTTCAAGTCGTTTGAGGCCTGAGGGGCCGATTCATAGCATAATCCAACAATACGAATTCACTTGAGATTTCTCGACCAATTTGATTCTATCGACCTGATGCGTTTCCTGGTTTTGATACTTGCACTTGCAGTTCCGCACGCAGCCTTCGCAGGCCACGGAACCGTCCTATTTAACCAGGCGTACAAAGCAGAAGAATCCGATCCGGAGGGATCAATCCCCATGTATCGCGCAGCTCTAAATGCGGGGCTCAGCGCCGATCTTGCGCGTGCAGCACACTGGCGGCTTTTCTTCATATTTAAAGATCAAGAGAGCTACGGCCTGGCCTTACGCGAAGCTGATTATCTACCAGCCAATGCGAGAAGCCAGATCGTTGCGAGCATCCGTGAACGCTATGCAGTAAAACAAGAAATCGTCGATCGCTACATGGTAGCACTCCGCGAAGTCTCATCCAGCGACACTTCCAGGAAGAAATCGGGCGCGCATAATCTGACTCAAATTTATGAATCCTCACCTCCATCGCTTAGACGACGCATCTTGCTTGATCTGTCTGAAAACGAAGCCGAAGAAACAGCGCTCACATTGATACAAAAAGAAGGCGAGGATACGGAAGGCCTATTGCGCGAAGCTGATCTCCTGGTCTTTATGGGAAGAAATGCAGAGGCGGAAAAGCTTATTCAGAAAATCTACATCCAGGATGATTTGAGCTCGGAACAGAAAACTAGAATCGTATATTTGCTTGGTCGAGCTCGCCGTGACTCGGGGCGTGATATTGAATTATTTAGAACTGCAGAACAGTATGCTGAAGGCGATGAGCGCTTGCGCATGCGCGCGCTGGCTGCGTATGGTCTTTTGCGTCAAGGCTATCCGGAACAAGCTCGGGCTTTGATGCGCGGAGTTCCCATTGTGCGCGATGCAGACATTGAGCTGCTCGATCTATTGCTCCGCGCTGAAATTGATGATGATAAGAAAGCAATGAAAAGCCTGGTCGCCAGGCGATCTACTCTCAAAGAGATCGTCCGTAAGAAGCGCGATTCATACCTGGCGTCGCGCGCACTCAAGTTGATTGGAGGGCGCGATTGAACTCCCAGGTGAAACTGTCATTGAAACTCCTTTTGTTCGCGGGCTGTCTGGTTCTCGCAACTCATTGCGCAAGCAGCAGTATCCAGGAGAATCCAGAATCGGAAATGGAAGCTCGGAATGCTCGCGAAATTTCAGAACGTGAGGCCCTGCGGCGACGCCTTGCCGAAGAAGAACAAAAGCGCTCATCTACAATGAAACAAATCGCGGAAGAAAAGGCGGCGCGTGAAAGGGTGCGTCAGGAAGCCAGGCGCAAAGAAGAAGAAAGGCGAAGCCGCGCAGAGATTGCTGCGGCTAAACAGGAAGAAGATCGGAGACGTCGCGAACAGGCGCAAGAAAAATCAAGAGAACAGAAAGAACGCGAAGAAGAGCAGAAGCTCAAAGAGGAAGAGGAAACAAAAGCGAGGCTCGAAGCGGACCGCATTGAAGCGGAACGCAAAAGACTTGAAGAAAGAGAGAAGCGCAGGCTCAAAGCAGACCCGGATCGCCGGGCATTCTTTAGAATAGAATCGCGAAAATTCGGTGAGAATATTGTCTGTAGGATCCCTTCATCGCAGAATGCAATGGTCTATCGCAATAAGAAGCCATTGCAATTCCACGGATTCGCTGCTGGAAGAGAACTGATTCGCCCTGACGTGGACCAGGGCATGGTACTTCAGGCGGGCGAGCTTTCAAGCAACCTGACGGGCAGGAAAGGAAATTTCATCGTAATCGTGTTGCCGGATGAAAAATCGAGAACCCTCTTACAGGAATTCGATCTGCTACGTTGCGATGGAGTGCCCGGCTCTGCGTTTGTGATCGGGATAGAGTCAGATGGGGAAGGGTCTATTCTGATGGAAGTGGAGCAATCTGAGCAGCGCAGTTCGGGTCGCTACTATAGAATTGCACCGGATTCTGTGCGGATTGTAAAAGATTGAATTTGACCGTCTGCAAAGAACGCTGAAACTAATCCGTGCGCTTGATTTCAAAACTACAGCTAAGCCTGTTGCTCGGTGCCATTTCCTGCTCAGCACAGATTCGCAATATTGAAATAATCGAAAAAGATCCTTTAATCCTCAAACAGAGTGAAGCGAGCGTTTCTCAACCGTTGCCCTGGAAAGAACAGGCTACACCGGAAGCAAATGCCCTAAACGACGCAGGGGTCATGGCCCTTCGGCAAGGAAAACTGGATATCGCGGAAGAATCGTTTCGCAAAGCAATTGAGAAATCACCGTTATTCGGCATTGCTTATCTCAATCTCGCCAGAATTTATCTCATCTCTGAAGAAGACCCCGCTGCGCGAACCGTCTATGATCGCCTGGTAGCTGGCCCCCATTCTGGAGATGAACTCTATGCTGTTGCAGAACAGCTTGTGCGATTCGCGCGCAGCCAGGAAGGCACAATGCTCATGGAAAGTCTGGCCCTCACGCGGAAAGCTGGAGCTAAGCCTGCCCTGTATCTAGGAAACGCAGCCCTCGGAAAACAGGAATACCGCGACGCTGATGCATTTTTTGAACGCGCCCTTACTATCGACGGAAAGAGCGCTGAAGCCTGGCTGGGCAAGGGATACATACGATTCCTTGCGCGAGATTTTCTACGCGCCTCCGATTACTTTGCACAGGCTACTGCGGCAGGTTCCAGAGAACCCAGGCTTTGCGGCTTGCATCTCGAATCACTTTATAGGACAGGCAAACTTTCCGCAGCCTCGGTTTTGATGCAAAGTTGCAAAGGTGACGATCCGGAGCTAATAGAGACTAAGGTTAGGATCACTCTGGCCCTGAACCCGTTTGATGACGTTATGCCCCTTCTGCGCGATATGCCGGAGGAATCACGCCTTAACCTGCACCGAAAACTATTTGGAACTGACCGTCGCCCGGCAATCAATCAAATCCGCGCGGATCTAGAACTGGGATACTGAATTTTTTTGTTGTCCTGTTCTGTTGTGCCTTTGCAATCAGGTTAATGAAAACGGCGATTGCGCTCCTAGCACTTCTTGCGGTAACTTTTTGCAGCAAGATTGATAATCCAAACGAAACTCCACCTGGCCCTTCACCAGAACCAGTTCCATTCCCGGTAAAAGCGCGCGCCTATTGGCCAACCGCAGACTGGAGAGTCGCTGCACCTGATCAAGCTGGCATGGATGCGGAGAAACTCAAAAAATTGGACGACTACCTTTTTACGCGCACTGGCGATGATATCAATCGCAAAGGAGTCCGCACGGACGGGGTCGTAATCGTACGCGATGGGAAAATCGTTTTTGAGAAGTACGCGCGCGGCTACACGCAAGACAGCCCACACCTGATCTGGTCCTCTGCAAAGAGTTTCACAAGTGCGCTGGTTGGAATCGCAATTAAGGAAGGACGTTTCAGCCTAACGGATCCAATCAGCAAATTCTATGCTGATGCAAAAGAAGGAATGAAATCTGAGATCACCGTTGAGCACATTTTGCAGATGAGCTCCGGCCTGGCCTGGAGCGAAGGGTATGAAGCCTCACCACTCAAGTCTTCGGTTATCGCAATGCTTTACACATCCGGCCGCACAGACATGGGCTGGTTTACTTCAAGCTTTCCATTGAAGCATCGTCCGGGAACCCGCTGGTACTATTCAAGCGGAGACACAAACATGCTCTGCGGAATTCTGCACAAGACAATGTCTGAAGACGAGTATCAGAACTACCCCTGGGAAAAACTCTTCAATCCAATTGGAATGAAACGAGTTACTTTCGAGCGTGATGGCGCTGGCAACTATGTAGGCTCCTCATATCTGTACGCACCTCCACGCGAACTTGCGAAATTTGGATTCCTCTATCTAAACGATGGAATGTGGGAGGGGAAACGAGTCCTACCGGAGGGTTGGGTAAAATACTCGCGTACGCTCGCGCCAGCTCTTCATGCGAATCCTCCAACCGGCGAGGCATGGGAAGGAAACTACGGGGCCCAATGGTGGATGAATCAAGCAGAGACGGACAAGAATCGACCCATACCATGGCCAGATGGTCCGCCGGACGCATATGCTGCAATGGGTCATTGGGGTCAGAGAATTTATGTGATTCCTTCGCTTGATATTGTTGCGGTCCGCGTTGGCGATGATCGCGAGAAACCTCCAGTAGGTGGCTTCTCAGATAATGAGTTTTTGAAACTGCTGAAAGAAGCCGCGCAAGGCGCACGCTGAGGAAATCAAGAATACAATGGAAACAAGAAAAATAGTCAAAAGCATTCTCCTGGCGCTCGGCGTGTACGCGCTCTTCTGGATTTCTTCAAATCGCCAGGATTTGAAAAACTTTCCTGGAATAATTTCTTCGTTCTATAGCAAGGAAATGTGTTCCTGCGTATTTGTTGCAGGCCAAACGGAAGAGTTTTGCAATAATTATGCCCGCCAGTGGGTTCCAATTCAAGGAACAGCCATGGTGGATCGCGAAAAGAAAACAATTACAGTGAAGGGACTTTTCAAAACCAGCGTTGCAGCGTATGGAAACGAGCGCTCTGGCTGCGTGCTAAAAACAACGGAATGATTGCCCGGGCGAATGCCAGGGCTTTTGCTTAAAAAAACTTGTACTGATCACGCCATTCTGCAGAATTGCAGAAATGCAGGAATTGCTCCCGCTTTCCCAACCTGTCCAGGATGGCAAAGTCCGCTTCGAAGACAATATCGAAGAATTTACGTTCGCGGTGGGCGAAAATCCAGACGCAGCGCTCCGTTTCCTTGACGCGTTTCGCGTCCGGCTCAGCCATTCGTTCGATCATCTGTCCAGTCTTTCCAACTCTCGCACAAGGTTACTCGCGCATCAAATCGAAGCCGCGCACATTGTAGTAAACGCAATCAAACCAAGATTTCTCATCGCAGACGAGGTGGGCCTTGGAAAGACGATTGAAGCGGGACTTATTATTAAAGAACTCATGTTCCGCCGGGGCTATGACAATATCCTAATCTGTGTTCCGGCACCACTTATGGTGCAGTGGCAGACTGAGATGAAGACCAGGTTCAATGAAGACTATTCAATTCTGGGTCGCCACAATTTTGAACAACTGATGAAAGCACGGATGCGCCACGCGCGTATCATTACGTCGATCGATTTTGCAAAGAATCCCCGTTATGCGGACATGCTCCTTGGCCAGAAATGGGATTTGGCAATTTTTGATGAAGCGCATAGGCTCCGCCGTGACTACAATAAAGTAACTCTGGCTTACGCCTTTGCAGAAAAAATGGCGGATAAGTGTGAAGCTCTCTTACTACTCTCTGCAACTCCGTTTCGTGGAAAACTGGAGGAACTATTCTATCTGATCCGGCTGCTCGATCCTCATGTCCTCGGACCTCTGTCCTCATTCCTGCAGGAAGAAGCCTCCGGGAATCGTGGTGATTTGCGCAGACGACTTTCCCAAATCCTCATCCGCAGGCGTAAGATTGATGTGGGCGGATTCACCAAACGTCATGCGCAAACAATTCGCTTTGATCTTTCCACAGAGGAACGCGCCTTCTACGACGAGACTACAGATTATGTAAAACGAGAATACAACCTGGCCCAGCAGTCGGAAAATCGCGCTGTCGGCTTTGTGATGATGGTGTTCCAGAAGCTCCTGGATTCCTCCACACGCGCGCTTACTAGAGCCCTCGTGAATCGCAAGATGATGCTAGAACGTCTGATTACTAGCCCCGCCGCGTTACTTGATGCACCGGAAGAATCAGAATGGGAAGATGTAGAGAAACCAGAAGACCTTATGGGTCGAATCCGAGACAAGCGAAGCCTCGCAGATGTTCGCAAAGAACTTCTTACAATTAAACGCCTGCTGATGCTTGGAGGCCAGATTCAAACGGACCGCAAGTTAATCAAGCTCCGCGAAACCATGGACCTTCTGAAAACGCGTGGAAGCCATAAGTTCGTAATCTTTACTCAATTCAAGTCGACCGTTGATTATCTATGTGATGCGCTCTCGGATTGGAAAGTAATTCCATTTCACGGTTCGCTTCGCATGGCAGACAAAGAAAAGGCAATTGCAGAATTCCGGGACAGCGGTGAGATTCTGATCAGCACGGAAGCTGGGGGCGAAGGTCGAAACCTTCAATTTTCAAATGTACTTATCAACTACGATCTCCCCTGGTCTCCGCTAAAGATCGAACAGCGCATCGGTCGTATCCATCGGTTTGGCCAGCAAAGAGACGTATACATTTTCAATTTCGCAACGCGGGATACAGTTTCTGAACGCGTTCTGGAAGTGTTAACGAATAAGATCAAGATTTTCGAAGAATCCATTGGTCCTTCTGATGCGTTGCTTGGTGCTGTCCAGGACGAAGCCGAGTTCCAGCGGGATATTATGGAATTCATAACAAATAAGAAGACTATAAAAGAGATCGAATACGAAATCGCAGCCAAACTCGACACAGCCAAGCGGGGCTATGCAAAGTTACACACGCTGGTCTCGCCCAGCAAAATGAATTTTAACTGGGATGATTACTATAACTTCACTCAGAAAGAACGAAAGCTCACAAACCGCATTATCCAAACAATCACATTGAGTTACCTTCGGGAAAATCCGCACGTTGCGAACATAGAAAGGGCAGACCAGGATTTCCTGCTCACCCGGAACGGTTTTCAGAAACCAGCGTCCTTTGATTCAGAACGGGCGCTGGAAAAGGATACTCTGGAGTTTCTTGCAATTGGCCATCCTATCGTCGAAGAAGCAGTGGAGAGCTTCCTGACCCGCAGGCTAGAACGCACGATTCATTCTATTCACCTTGAAGGCCGTAAGGGATTCTACTTTATTTTTTCCGGTCACTTTACGATGGCCACCGTTGAATTATTCTCCGTTTTCTGCCCGGAGAGCAATCCTTCAAAGGTTCAAGTCCCGGAGGAGCTTCTTATCCCACCTGGATTTGAACCAACCCATATGCCTCGTTCTGGTAAGCGGGCCTTATCGTCTGAGCAAAGCGCGGATATTTCCCGGAGTGCTCCAGACCCAGCCGCAACAGAAAGCGCAAGGCAGTTGCTTAGAGAAAGCGCCGTAGCGGCCTGGCGGGCGATACTCGAAAAAACGGAAGCACGCCGCATTGAACTTGAAAAATCACTTAAAGGCGCATTTGTCAGCGAAGAAATGAAAATAGAAACGAGCCACGGGAAACAGTTGAAAGGGCTCAGAGAAAAACAGGACATTCAGAAGATGCGCGCTACGATTAGCCCGGTGTTTGAATTCAAAGCTAGCCTGGCGCGTACAGAAAAGGAAATCTCACGAACTCAGGCGAGTAGAGAAGTCGAACTTGAGAAAGTCAGGCGAATGAGCCGTATTCATGCGGAAGTTGAACTATTGCAAATATTCAGACTGGTCGACTGATTAGTTAGGAATTCTAAACATTCCGGCTGCACGTTCCCAAAAAGGATGCAATTGTATCCCGCGGGAATGCTCTTGAAAGAATCTAAATACCTCAGTTGCAAGGATCACCGATTCTTTGTCCAACCCGCCAGTTCGTCTCGCAAGGATATCATCGCACTTTGAGCGCACTGGCGCCACTGACACGCCGTGATGCTCCAATAACGCTATGCTCAGCATAGCCACTCCAGTAATCTCGCGGCGCGGAATGGTAATTCCAGCAACGGTATATTGACGTTTGGTCAATGCAATGAACTGTCCCGGACTTAGACTTTCTTTTCCCTGGACAATAAAATGATCGCGCGACGAACTACCGTCCGATGCATTAAATACTACGGACGCTTCCGCGCGGCTTGTCCAGACCTGTCCAGGACTCCGCGGTATTCGGCAAAGCGCAAGACCTGCACCGGCATTGGCTACAACATACATTGTATCGCATTGCATTACATACGATTTCTCGAATGTGAGAATTGGATTTCCGGCCTCGTCTTTAACGGTCGAATGCAAATTCTCAATTCTGCCCCTCCAATCTTTCTCAGCAATACAGAATGCCGGAAACTCATTGGACGCAATTAAGCGAGTCCTCTCTTCCGGCCAGAAAACTCCAAGGACATAAGCTGGAACGTTATACGCCACCATTCGCGGAAACACATCGCCAATTTCTCCGGTGCGACGCATTGTAGCTAATATTTCCTCATAGAAGGCTTGTTCTGATTTTTCTAAGTCTTTCATTTCAGGCGGACCCCGAATCCGAATCGAACACCATATTCCGAAACAGGATAATACTTCCAACTGGATTTCACCGGAAGAAGCAGATTCATTGCAAATACCTCAGCGCCCAAATGTAAATTTTGAAGCATCTGGACGCGCACACCCACGCCAGCCCCTAGAGTCCGAGTGAATGGATCTCCAGAAATCTTGAAGAATGGATCGAGGTTATCCGAGTGTATGTGAAACGCTAGATCGTACGTGCCTGTAAGAGCAGGCTTTGTTCGGACGGCCTGGCCGGAAAAGGCTAGCAGGTCCAGGATTCCTGGTTGAGCTGTTGCATGCGCTTCTGGATAAAACGCGAGCACTATAAGGGTAGTTTTGCGCATAAACGTCTGATAGCCCTGAACGTTTGTGATGAGGCCCTGTTGAACTGCAAAGGTCTTGCCGATTCCTAACCAGTCGTATAGCATGTACTCGAATGCAAGCCCCCCTTCCCAAAAGGATCCAGATGGCCTAGAAGCACTTGCAAAGGCAGCTAATTGGAGGTTTTGCCGGTCACTTTGTTTGATTTGCAAGAAGGCAAGCTGTCGCAACCGAAAGGTTTCGCGATCATTCATCCTCGAAAGAAGATCTCCTTCAAGATTGCCCCGCGCTACGGTCAAAGCCCCATAGAAAGATCCCTGCTGAGCCAGGAGTGGCCCAGCAACTAAGAGCAAACTGCTCAGTAAGAACCCCTGGAAGCACCGGCCTGGAATCAGTCCAGGCGGTGCCAAAAGACGGACAACTGGATTAGCGCTTTGCGCGGCGGCTCTTATCCTTCTTGTTCTTTTGAAAATCGATCTCTTTTCTATGAGTTTCACAGAGGCGGTATAGCTTTCCGTTGGCCGGGTTCATTTTCGAGACTTTTTTTCCGCAAAGAATGCAAAGACCCATCTCACGACGGCGATTATAAAGTGCACGAACACGCTGCGCACTGGTTTGTTTGTATCGGCTGATCTGAACACGCCAGCCGTCCAGCACATAGACGCCCAGAGTGCGCTCTGGTTCGCTCTTGAGCTGTTGAACTACCTGTACCAGTTTGCGATGATCTACTTTCTTAATATCCATTTTTTCCTCTCATCTGCTGAGGACGCCGCGTTACTGGAAATCGGTCTGACGACTCAGATCTTCTTTCCGTTCCTGGCGACCATTGGAGACGTGCAAATCGCACGTTTCTTCAGGTTTACGGATGGAGGCAAAAAATTCGGTCATAACTGGGCAATGCGGACCGGCAATTTTTCCGGTTTCTTTGCAAATACGCACCCGTTCTGCGGCCGGAGAGAACACATAGCTGCCGTTAGGTGCAAAACCACTTCTTTGAGCAATCCGGCCAAATAACGGACCGGCCAGGCGGGCTCCCATTCCACCACTCATAGAATAACTCTGGTTATCATACCCAACCCAGACAGCCGCTGACAATCCAGGAACAGCCCCTACGAACCAAGCGTCTCTGTAGTCATTGGTTGTTCCGGTTTTTCCCATCAGGAGGCCCGGATAAACGCCAGCATTGGAAAATCGGGCCGAGTCTTTGAGCATACTCGACATTACTTCAGCCACATCGCCGGGAATTGCTCTGGAAGAAACCTCGAGCCTGGTTCCGAATTCATCGCGATTTCCGCCATCGTACAGAATCTTTCCTTGCGCGTCCTTGATCTTCAGGATCAAGTATGGACGCCGAACAGTCCCGTTATCCGCAAACGCCCCAAAAGCCACTGCCATTTCAAGGGGAGACATTTCAAGCGATCCGATCGCAATGGTTTCATCCATGCGGAATCTATGATTGTACACATCAGAATCCTGGAAAAAGAACTTCTTGAACTGCTCTGACAGACGCGGCAATCCTACGGCGCGGCCAACTAGAATCGCAGGAACATTCCTCGATTGCGCCAGTGCGTCGCGCGCCGATATTTTACCCTGGTATTCGCCCGTGATATTCTCGGGCAGCCAGAATTCTTTTTTACCTTCGCCGCCCTGGAATACAAAAACAGGGGAGTCGTCCAGACGAGTCGCCGCTGTGATCTCCCCGGATTCTATCCCCGCCGAATAAATGATTGGCTTGATCGCGCTTCCTGTCTGCCTGCGCATCCTAAATGCCCGATTGATTTGATTATCCCGGCGGAAACTGCGCCCACCCTGCATGAAAAGCACGGCACCTGACCTGGGATCCACGCCGATGGCCGCCGCCTGCAACACAGTGTCAGAAGTCTTTCCAGACAAATCTGATGTTGGCATACCGAAAATAACCGCACCCAGGCCCTGGCGCATATACTCGTCCGTCAAAGCACGCTTGAGGGAATCAGTTTCCGAAAGCGCAGGTCCACCTTTTCTAACCGGAGGAAAATTTCTCTGCGCTCCCAGAAGGAATTCAGCAGTAACGGAAGTGGCAGCAAGCTGAAGTCCGGCATCAATTGTAGTTTCTACGGTGAGGCCTGCACCGAATTCGCTTTGCGCTCCAATCAACTCACGAATCTGCATCCTAACATGCTCTGCAATATACGGGGCTGTATCTTCGCGATTTCCAAAGACCGTCTCGCTTGGACTGCGCGATGGGTTGGAAAGCATCGCATTCTTCTGACTCGTGTATACCTCTTCGCTGATATTTGCTGCAAGAGGAAACCCTTCGCGTTTCATACGGGAAAAAACAACATCCATTTTACGTTCTAAGCGATCCGGATATCGAATCGGAGAAAACTGTTCTGGTGCTGAGGGAAGACAAACAATCGCAAGCATTTGAGCAAAATTGAGTTCGCCCGGAGATTTCAAAAAATAGAAACGAGCCGCATTGTCTACGCCGACTGCCCCATGCCCAAGATATACATGATTCATGTATGCAGTTAGTATGGCTTCTTTAGAAAGATGGCTCTCAAGGTAGTACGCAAGCGAGGTCTCACGCAACTTCCTAAACAAGGTTTTCTGTCTTGCGCGCAGCAAAATTCTCCCGAGTTGCTGGGTGATTGTTGAACCACCCTGCAAATAGCCGAAAGAAATGACGTTATACGCTGCTGCACGAATCACGGAAGTCCAATGCACACCTCCATGTCGGTAGAATTGCTGATCCTCTGTGAAGATAAGCATACTCTTCAGGTCCGCTGGAATTTGATTTGCTTTTAGGTTGCCTGTCTTATGCGAAAATAGTTCAGCGATTAGCGTTCCATTTCTATCGAGGATCCGGTTTTCAGTGACTGAGTCCAGGCCTGAAAGGAATGTATCGCCGCCTTCAGGCAAGAAAACGGCAGGCATAAGCATCAAAGCCACAAACAACAAGATGGGAATGGCGGCTAACGTTGCTCCAAGCAGCATGAAACCGCGAGGTGAAATATTCGCAATTCGCTCAGTGATGTTTCCTATTACCGATGACCCTGGCCTGGACGCTGGCCCTTTGAGCCAGAAAGTCGGGAAATTCCAGCTCGGTTTTCTTGTTGGACCGGGATTTGATCGGGGCTCGTGACTGCGTTCGAAGTTAAAGGTAGTTACACCTTTACCTTTTGGTTCTGCCTGAACCTCCGCGGAGAGAGAAGGCTCCCGATCCAGGGCCCCTGTTCGATTGTCAAAGTAGTTGATGTTTCCGCAATGCGGGCAGGCCGCCTTGTGGATTCGTCTGACCTTTACCTGGATCGTAACGCGATATCGGTTCTTGCAGGACGGGCAAGAATGGACGAACTTTCGCTGGTCATTTGAGACGGAGGAGTCGTGCAGCATTTGTATAGTAGATTTTCTTTAAGACGGGATCTGGCAGATGCACTCCATATATCTTCCACACTCCTTTTCGGTTTCCCCCGGCCGGATAATAATCGAAATATTCATCGGAAGTTTCAAGGAATCGCCAGTAGATTTTGATCTTCTTGTAATCCGGCAGGCCGTCTGTGCCAAACAGAATTCTGTCCTGGTATTTGATTAAGAATTCGCGCGCCGCAAAGGGTTGCCGGCCAAGTTCGTCGATTCGTTGCGCAATATCCAGGGAAACGTTGGGATTCGTGTCAAGCAAGGATGCGGCACGCTTTAAGTTATGCGCCAATTCGCCAAAGTGCAACGCGACAAATGTAACGTCCTTTCGTCGTTTAAACAAGCGCTCGCGTTGCGCCAAGATTTCATCCAGCTTTGGTAGATCGGGAGAATCAAACGACCACTCCGGGCGGCGCCCCAGTTCGTCAAAACGCTCATTGAATTGATTCACCGGACGAAAGAACGCAGGTGGGTCGGCCGTATGGATTGCTACCAGTAGCTTGTATTTGGCGCAAACGTCCCAGACCGGATCAAGCCTCGGATCGTCCATGGCAAGCAACTTGCCATCGGGTGTTTTTTCGATCAGGCCAAAATTCTTCCACAGCTTAACGCCGCGCACACCGGCCTTTGCTATCTCTTCAAGATCCTTTGCCATCCCAACGCCAAAGTCATCCGTTTTAGCTTCTCGCAGATGCTTCCAATTAAAACCAACAAAGTGAATTACATTGTCCTGGTGCGTCTTTTCTACTAGCTTCTGATACTCCTTCAAAGTCGAAGTGAACAACGCCAGATCAATAAAGTATTTTATGCCACCCTTTTGCATCTGAGCGGCCAGGTCCTCAGGCGGACCGCCAAATCGATCCGCGAAGAGGTGGCCATGAAACTCAATTACATCAAACTTGGGACGTGCCGGTTCAGTTACGCTGACGGGAACCAATTCCGGAGTCGGTTGAAACGACGAAAGATAGATGTCCTCAGGGACAGAGGAAAATTTGCTTCGCGCAGCACCAAACATGCTGAGCACAGAAAGCTTGATTGTTTGTCTAATGGGTGCAAACGCCCAGAGAAAAAGAAAAACATAGGAAATCCCCAAAATCCAGATGAGGATTTTTCTCTTCACTTCAGTTCGCCTTCAGCGGCCGCAATAGCGGACATAAAATCCTTGTACTGATCGGGCTTGATCGCTACCCCTTTCTGAGTGGGCTTATATTCGCCTGTGGTTTTGTCCGTATACCAGACGCGAACATTGAGATATTTTTGACCCTTGTATTCTGAAACCTCGACGCGAATGATTTCACCCCCGCCCTTTTCGATGTCTTTTATCGTTGGCATGGTTTACTCCTTTTCGAATTGACCGCAGACTTTTCCGTAGAACATTGGCCCCATGGCGCGCAGATGTCAATTATCCGGTAAGCAATCAGGCTTCGGAGCTCAAGTTTCCCACTCTCATCGAGTAACCAAGCGGAAATTCAAGGTAAACCTCGTTTCTCGTAGAGTATTCCTCGAAGATGAAAATCGCTGGGTAAAACTGAGAATTTCAGCCAGAATGCTGCGTACCCTCAATAAAAAAGGTCCCAAAGCAATCATCAAGAAATATAAGATGGATCCGTCTGTTTTGAAAGCTGCAAAAGTGCTTGGATCCGTAGCTGCCCCAGCCGCTCCAAAAGTAACAGCCGCCGCTTAAATAGCGGCGCACGTCCCACTTCAGGGATTTCACTCACTCTCTTAGAACTGCGTACCCAGGATGGCCTCAAGGGTCACGAGCCCGCTCATGTTACCCTGCCGCTTTCGCATTCACCCAGGTGCCAGGGTTGCAAGCAGCCTACCTGGAGATGGAATTACTTCTTAAGGGCGTTCTTCATACGCATGAGTTTGCCACGCAGGCGCATAATTGCCTTGGTATGAAGCTGTGAAATGCGGCTTTCTGTAACTTCCAGCACCTCACCAATTTCTTTGAGGGTCAGATCCTCATAGTAGTAGAGTACAATTACCTTTTTCTCTTTGTCGGGCAGATGGCGGATGGCTTCAACAATTACGCTCTTGATTTCTTCCCTTTCGATCAATGAATCAGGGTTCAGATTGGCGGGCGATTCCAATGTCTCCATGAAGGAGACTTCATCGTTATCATCACCAAGGTACCAGATGTCATTGAGCGAAACGATGCTTGTGCCGGAAATTTTTGTGAGCAGGGATTGTAGTTCGTCCACAGATATGCCCAGTTCTTTGGCGATATCTTCATCTTCCACTGTGTGCCCAAGTTTGTTCTCAAGCATTGCAATGGTCTCTTCAACCTGACGAGCTTTCTGTCTAATCGACCTTGGAATCCAGTCAATACTGCGCAATTCATCAAAGATCGCGCCGCGTATACGCGTCATTGCGTAGGTTTTGAACTTAATATCACGGTCCGGGTCGAATTTTTCAATTGCATCCAGCAATCCAAACGATCCGTAGCTTACCAGATCATCAAATTCCACATTCTGCGGCATTCCAATAGCGACTTTACCAGCCACGTATTTTACAAGAGGGGCATATTTTTCGGCCAGGAAGTCGCGCACCTCGCGAATGGCCTCTCTGCGATATCTGCGCCAGAGCTCGGTTTCGTCTGAATCTTTGTACTTATCCCAGAGTCTGGACATAATACGTCACCATGGAGCTAGTTTTGCAGAGTAGCAAGCAAAACATGCTTTTCATTTGTCATCCTTGGCCAGGAGGGTTCGGATCGCCGCTGCTATCAATTTAGGCTCATTTTTGATTTTCACTTTATTGACTACGATGTGATCGCCGTACACGCCCGCGCTTCCGCTCGAACTAGCATTTGCGGCCGGAGATGCTACTGTTCCAGTGGTGGTATGTCCGGCAAGAGTATTTGGAACGGTGTCGTCTGCGGTCACTTCGCCGTCAGGAATAGCGATGGAATCCACACCATCGTCAGCGTAGCTATCGCTCATGACTTCTGAGCGCATCGGTGCCTGATTATCAAGAATTGCAAATAGTTCAGGCACGCGTTGCTCTAGAAATTTGCAGACTCCGGCTCCAATTGCGGCCGAAACGAGCGTGCAAATCAAAGCTGTGACAAGGATGTTTGTGGGCCGATTCCCGCCGATGAAGCCAAATGCCAGGGAAATAATAAGCCCGGCGATTGCGAATCCTGCGGCGAATTTTAGAAGTAAGCCCATTGGTTCAGGGCATCAGTCTTCTTTGCCGCGAAAATTGAAGATCTTCTGAAAGAAGCCATAGATGCCAGCGGCGTCTTCCTCAAGCGGCGCATTAACGAGCCTGGCTGCAATGTGTTTGATGCAGGCACTACTCTTTGCGTTAGGATAAAGTACAACATAGGGACGCTGACTGCGGATACTTTTCTGCACTGCAGCCTCTTCAAAGATAAACCCAAGATTCTCGACTCTGGCCTTCAAAAATTGATTGGATATACTTATTAATCGATCTGCGACGAGCTTGGCTTCGCCTGCATCGGGGACACGATTTACGATCAATTTGATTTTTCCGTTAGGGCCGTGTGAAACTACACTCTTGATCATTCCGTACGCGTCTGTAATCGCTGTTGGCTCAGGAGTTGTTATAACCAGGATATCATCAGCTGGAAGCACGAGTCCGATTACATTCGCACCAACGCCTGCGCCCGTATCTACTACAAGGATGTCATATCCGCCAATTTCCTGTAACCCCTCGAGGAAATTCTCGCGCTGTTGTTCATTCAGATTGGCAAGCTGGGAAATTCCGTTTGCCCCGGCAATAATGTCGATTCCATACGAAGTATGAATGATAATTTCGCTGAGTTTCTTACGCCCCTTAAGGACCTCGTAGATGTTATGCTCCGGAATAATCCCAAGCAGTACGTTGATATTTGCAAGACCCAGATCTCCGTCAAAGAGGAGAACTTTCTTTCCTGCGCGGGCAAGGCTTATAGCCAGGTTTACAGAAACGGTTGTTTTGCCGACCCCGCCCTTCCCCGAAGTTACAGAAATAATTTTTGTCCGCTGCGGGGTCACTGATGTAGCTTCCTGCATTTCCTGCTCCCCGGATCCCCTTTCAAGTACAGCGGTTCCGCGGTCCATTTGCCGCGCAATCTTGCGCAAATTCGTGGCCTGGTCCAACTGATCCATAATCAACCTTTTGACGCGGCGTCTTTCCTCAATATCATCCTCGCAAGATCATCTGGTTGTGGGCCAATAAGATCTGCAGGAACGTCCTGACCGTTCGTACAAAACGAAAACGGTCTGTTGATCTTATCGGCATACTCTACAAAACTACCTATAAATTCACTTTCGTCCAGTTTGGTCAAAAGGATTTTGTCGAATCCAATCCCTTCATACGCTTCAAATATGTGCTCCAGAGTCGATCCATCCGTGTTTGCGGAGAGAACCAGGTGCTTTTCCAGGCGCACAGAACACGATTCTGCCAGCTCTTTTAGCTCGCTCAGGCGCTTTCCATCTCTGTATCCAATTCCGGACGTATCTACCAGGATTAGCTCGGCTGGATCTTTTTCTGTGAGTTTACGAAATTCATCTGCATTCAGCGGCGCGTGAAATGGCAGTTTCATTACGTCCGCATACATTTTCAGTTGCTGTGTGGCTGCCAGCCGGTATCGATCCAGACTGTAGAGCGACACTTCGCGTTTTTCGTAAAAAAAATAGCGCGCGGCGAGCTTTGCAATACTGGTCGTTTTTCCCATTCCTGTTGGACCCATGAGCATGACCGCTTTGCAATCACCGCGAGCAGGCGCAATATCCGGGACCGTGCGGATAATCTCCGCAAGTCGTTCAAGAGTCTTCTCTTCCACTTTTTGCAGATGATTTCTGTCATTCTTTGAAAGATTCCGATCAATATGATCGACCAGAGCATCTGCAAACGTCGCGCTAAAACGCGATTCGATGAGACGCTCCCGCAGACGCGTAATGTGGTGCGATGGCTTTTCAGTTGGCGGGGCTATCTGTGGTTTGGTGGGAGCAATTGCAGCCTGTTCGATTACTGGCTGTGCTGAAACTTCCGGAAGTTCCGTCGCTGGTTTCGCCATTTGCTCACTTAGTTTACGAAGGAGTTCCTGGCGATTCACGCGTTCAAACTCTGGTAGGCGAACTTTCTTTTTCTCTCTTGAGCCAGCCGGTTGTGCCATTTCATGTGCTGCTTCCGGGACCATGTAGTGAATTTCATAGACCTTGCGGGAGAAGAGTCCGGTTCCGAGAACTCCACCCTCGTTCACTTCACGCTGTTTGAGGAGCACTGCAGTCGAGCCGTGCTTTTCACGCATCTCTGACATCAGGCGGGCAATGCTTGCTCCTCGGAGGGTTTCGTATCTCATAAGATTTTTGTAGAATTATGTCACATTAGCCGGGATGGCAATTGTTTTTGTATTTTTCTGAGTCCTTTTATGGAAAAAAGGTCAATTCTGTTTGGATCGTTTTTTTATTGTGCGTCATTCATGAATCCCAAACCTGAGTTGTGAGAACTCTGCTCCCGCTATTACTCCTCTTCTGCCTACTCCCGATTGCCTGCAAGAAGGGCCGTCCGGACACAGATAAGCCACCAATGTCTTTGCTACTCTGGGGCCAGGACAGAGGAAATGTTGAATCGCAGCTCAAGAAGGAGGGCTGGGATGTGGATAAGACTGCGGAATATCTTCGCGCAACAGTTGGACCTGACAAAGAAAATGAAGGGCTTCCTGCTCCAGATGAAAGCCCTTACCAACTGACATTTTATTTTCAGAACAATCGCTTGAATATCGTACAGATACAAATCCGTAACAGTCCTGAAAGAGTAAGCGAGTATGATAAGAATGCTATCAAACTCTTCAAGCTAACAACGCCTCTTTTGCAAAAGAGTTTGCCAGTCCGTACAACTGAAACTGGAAACAAAATCAAAGAAACACATACGCTATTTGACTCAGGGGAAATGTTTTTGAAAGTCTACAAATCTCAGGTTGAAATCGCAGAGTCGCGTGTTGAAGATGTGCCTGATGAAATGGACGTGATGATATATTCCAAGAAAGAGAATGAAGGAATCACCGCTGAAGGCTTATTGAATCCTCAAGAAAACTGAGGACGAACATGACTGTTAGTTGAACTAATGTTTTTAGAAAAAAGATAACAAGCACAGGAGACAAGGGATGGACGCAGCAAAACTCAGAGAACTACTCGGCGGAGACGCAGATAAGTATCTCAAACACACGGCAAAAGTATCAAAGGATCTGATTCATCTGCCGGGGCCTGATTTCGTAGATCGCATCTGGACTCATTCCGATAGGCATCCACAAGTTCTCCGGTCATTGCAGCAAATCTTCAGTCACGGTCGGCTGGGTGGAAGCGGCTATGTTTCAATTCTCCCCGTTGATCAGGGCGTTGAACACAGCGGTGGCGCGTCGTTTGCCCCAAACCCAATGTACTTTGATCCTGAGAATATTGTCAAACTGGCGCTCGAAGGTGGCTGCAATGCGGTTTGCAGTACGTTCGGTGTGCTTGGAATGGTTTCGCGCAAGTACGCGCACAAAATTCCTTTTCTTGTAAAGATCAATCACAATGAATTCCTTAGCTATCCAAACAAATACGATCAGGTAATGTTTGGAACGGTCAAGGAAGCCTGGAACATGGGTGCTGTTGCTGTTGGTGCAACCATTTACTTTGGTTCAGAAGAAAGCCGGCGCCAGATTGTTGAAGTCGCAGAAGCATTTGCGTACGCGCATGAACTGGGAATGGCAACGGTCCTCTGGTGCTACCTTCGTAATAACGCATTTAAGGTTGGTGACGTTGATTACCACACTTCAGCAGATTTAAGCTCACAAGGCAATCACCTGGGCGTTACAATCCAGGCTGATATCATCAAACAAAAACTTCCATCAAACAACGGCGGATATCTTGCAACCAAGCATGGTAAGACCCATCCAAAAGTTTATTCCGATTTGAGCACGGATCATCCGATCGATCTAACTCGGTATCAAGTTCTTAACTGCTACATGGGGCGTGCTGGATTGATCAACTCTGGTGGGGAATCTAAAGGAGCTTCTGATCTTGCCGAAGCAGTGCATACTGCCGTAATTAATAAGCGAGCAGGTGGTATGGGACTCATCTCCGGTAGAAAAGCATTCCAGCGTCCATTCAAGGAAGGTATCGATTTGTTACAGTCTATTCAAGATGTTTATTTGTCGAAAGACGTAACGATCGCTTAAGTTGGATTTACTTAACTTCATTCTGGGATTGGTTCAGCATGTGTCTGGACCGGTCCCTTATATAATTGTATTTTCAGTTCTGCTGTTGTGCGGGTTTGGCCTTCCCCTTCCGGAAGATGTAATGTTGTTTACTGGAGGAATGCTTGCATTCTACGGGAAAGCGGACGTGCATATCATGGTCGTTGTGGCTTTCGCTGGTGTCATGATAGGCGATGGAACCATCTTTTTTCTTGGAAGCAAGTATGGTCTCGCCCTAACAAAGAAGCCTTTCTTTGAGCGGATTCTTTCTCCGGAACGATTGGGCTCTATTCGTGACCAATTCCATAAGCACGGAAACAAGATTGTATTCGCGGCGCGTTTTATGCCCGGGCTAAGGACGCCGGTTTTCTTCACAGCAGGCACTTTGCATTTGCCTTTTCGAGTGTTCCTTTTCTATGATGGAATGGCGGCCCTCATAAGCGTGCCAACGATTATCTATCTGGTACATGCGTTTGGGCATCAGGTAGATTATATCGTGGGAACGATCAAGAGTGTTGAGCATGGAGTGATCTTTCTGATCATAGGAATCATTGCTATAATTGCCGGTAAGATATATTGGAATCATCGAAAAGAAAAGAAAGCGGCAGGGCAGAATGCATAGCGAAAGAAGTCGACCAAGGCTTTCGCCAACTGACTTTATTGATTTCGAGCTCTCCATTAAAGTTGGAACTTTCGATTTAGTCGGCTACCTGGGAAATATCTCAGAGGATGGACTTGGGGGAATTGTGCCCGGGGCGGAGCCTTTGCCGTCTGAACTGATTGGAACAGATGCCAGCGGAACAATGAAAAGCAAACGCCTTCCAAACGAATTCAAATTCAAAGGAAGATTGGCCTGGAACACAGCAGGACAGATTCGCAATGAACCGCATTTACTCCTGGGAATTCAATTCGATCAGCGCATGGCACTGCCCGAAGAACTAATCGCAATTGAATTGTCCGGCGGTGACTGAGATGAGCGGGATCGATCGGAGCCAAATAAAACCAGGTAAACGAGTTCGCGTTGTTCTCAAAGAAGATCAGAAGTCTGGGAAACTAACCGAGGGCATTGTAAAAGATATTCTTACTAACTCCCCCATGCATCCACACGGTATCAAAGTTAGACTCAACGGTGGTGAAGTTGGTCGGGTGCAGGAATTGCTCTGAGTGCGTGGGCCGAACAATTCCAATTGTCCAGCATTCTGTCCGATTCCCTAGACCGCTTCAATCAACTGCACATTCACACCGCAATATTCCATCCAGCCCAGATCTTCTGCTCGGTTTCGCGCTATGATTAACCCACTCCGGCGTGGTTTGTCCGGCTTCTTGCGCAACTTCCATCCAATCTCTTGTAAAAGTCGGTTAGCCTTCAGTGAGTTGCAACGTTTGCAGGCAGTAACCAGATTCCACCAGGAGTTAAAGTCGTACGGTGGATGCTCACCCATGGTTTTCTTCCAGCGCGAGCGTGGAATAACATGGTCTACTGTGAGTTCGCTTACCTGGAAACGTTTGGCACAATAGGCGCAGGTTTGATCGTCTCGATAGATAATGTTAATTTTGGAGGTTTTTTGATCGTAACGCGGAACCCTGTGATAGTTGCGCTGTGCTATGATTCGCGGCACGGGCAATGCAAGGCGCTCTGAGCGAACCAGTTCCGGAGTTTCCTTCACCGGAATTGCGATATCGCGCAGAATGTCGAGAATCGCACGTCTGACGGTGCAAGTGTCGACTGCAATCATGCTCGCGTTCAAAACGAGAACGGATTCTTGAAGAAGGTCCGCCATAAGTTAAACCGAAAAGTAACAAATTATTAAATAATGTAAACAAAAAAAATCAACCTTCGCGCTGCGCGAAATGGCGGATTTATCCGGAAATACAGATTGCGACGCGTTGAGCGCTTCACCGCGGCCCGAGCGGCCGACTTTCGACATCCCTGTCTACGTCGGCACTTCCAACCTCGTGTTGGTCGTCGCGACAGCGAGCGAAGGGCGACGCGCGCAAGCTGTATTTTCCGCAACAGAACCGCCAGAGCGACTTAAGTCACCGGTTCGTCATCGCTTAAAACGGCTACATCGCGTACGCGATCGCCATCCTTAATATCCACGACCCGAACGCCAACGGTGGGCCTTCCAAGCAACGGAATCTCTTTCGCGCTTAGACGAATTACCATTCCGCTCTGCGCAACTACGATGATGTCATCGTCCTCTTTTACAGATGAAATCGTAATGGCAGGTCCGTTCTTGTCTGTGATCTTGATGTAGGTCATTCCTTTGCCGCCACGGCCTTTAGCTGGGAGCTGGTTGAACGCAAGACGCTTACCATATCCTCTTTCAGAAATTACCATGAGCGACGTGTCTTTTTGAACAACGTCCATTCCCACAATCTGGTCGCCTTTTTCAAGTCGCATGCCAATGATACCGGACGCGTTTCTTCCCTGGCTTCGCATTTTGGCAAGATTGGTTCTGAGCGCGCTTCCGTCTTTGGTCCCAATGACAATGTCATCCTTTGGCCCAACGAGGCGAACAGTGATCAGCTCGTCTTCCTTGCGCAGGTTGATTGCAATGATCCCGCCCTTCTTAACGGAGGCAAATACGCTAAGATCGGATTTTTTGAGGATCCCCTCACGGCTGATCATAACGATTGCCTGTTGATCGGTGAATTCCTTGGCGCTTGTGATGGCTGTGATTTTTTCCTCTGCCGCAAGGCTAAGAATCGCTTTTAGAGATTTTCCGCGGCCTTCCCGACCCGCTTCTGGAATTTCGTGAGCTTTGACTCCAAAGATCTTTCCGCGATTGCTGAAGCACAACAGTGTGTCATGCGTGGAAGCAGTGTTCACAAGACGAACCGTATCTTCGTTCTTGAGGTTTGCACCCTTCACACCCTTTCCGCCGCGACGCTGTCTGCGGAAGGTATCGAGCGATGTGCGCTTGATAAATCCGTCTTCAGTAATGCTAATCACTACCTGTTCGTCCGGAATCAGATCGCGCACGTCAAAGTTCGTGGTCTCAACGGAGCTGTGATCCACTTCAGTTCTGCGTTTATTTGGATACGCCTTTTGCACGTCGCCGAGTTCTGTAGCCATCAGCTTATACTGACGCTCATCACTCTTGAGCAGATCTTTAAGATCTTTGATTTGCTTTTGCAGTTCAGCCAACTCTTCCAGAATCTTTTTGGATTCAAGAGAGGTGAGTTTCTGCAAACGCATATCAAGGATTGCATTTGCTTGAATTTCAGTGAGCTTGAAACGTTTCATCAGACGTTCGCGGGCTTCTTCAACCTGCTGCGATGAGCGAATAATCTTGATTACTTCGTCGATAAAATCGAGCGCAATCTTCAAGCCTTCCAATATGTGAGCGCGTTTCTCTGCGGCTTCCAGATCGTGTTTTGTTCTGCGAACGATGATCTCTTTTCTATGCGCAACATAGACTTCGAGAAGTTGTTTGATGTTAAGGACTCGGGGATTTCCGTCCACGAGTGCGAGCATGTTCACACCATAGCTGATTTGAAGCTGCGTTTGCTTATACAGCTGATTGAGAATTACCTGAGCATTTGCATCTTTGCGAAGGACTATTTCTACACGAATTCCATGGCGATCGGATAGATCGAGAATATCAGAAATGCCTTCTATGTCCTTGTTGTTAACAAGGTCTCCAATTTTCTCAAGCAGAGTCTTCTTGTTAACCTGATATGGAATTTCAGTAACAATGATTTTGTCGCGGCCTTTCTTATCCGTTTCAATATCAACGCGCGCGCGAATTCTAAATGATCCGCGTCCGGTTAGATAGGCCGATTTTAAACCTTCCCCGCCAATGATGATCCCGGCTGTAGGGAAATCGGGAGCAGGTACAAACTTTGCGAGATCTTCGAGAGCTATTTTAGGATTAGCAATCAATGCAAGTGTGGCGTTGATCACCTCACCGAGGTTATGCGGAGGAATGTTGGTTGCCATCCCAACTGCAATACCTGTCGAACCGTTAACCAGTAGGTTTGGATACGCTGCAGGCAGAACACGTGGTTCTTGTTTTGTATCATCAAAGTTTGGACGGAAATCGACTGTATTCTTGTCAATGTCGCTCAGAAGTTCTGATGCAATTTTGGATAGACGCGCTTCCGTATAACGGTAGGCGGCCGGGTTATCGCCATCGATCGATCCAAAGTTCCCCTGGCCATCGATAAGTGGCGCGCGCATTGAGAAATCCTGAGCCATACGGACAAGGGTTTCGTATACAGGTGCATCACCGTGCGGATGAAAGTTACCGATTACTTCCCCGACAATCTTGGCACACTTAACATAAGGACGATCATGTCTCCATGCACGATCATGCATGGCATAGAGCACGCGTCTGTGAACTGGTTTGAGTCCATCGCGTGCATCTGGCAGGGCGCGACCAACGATTACACTCATCGAGTAATCGAGGTAGGCCTCTTTCATTTGATTATCGATTTCGACCGGGACGACTCTGAGGCCTTTCTGGAGTGCGGACGTTATGTCCGTTCGAACAATCTGCGGATTCTCATCCATCCTGTTTAACCTTCTCTTTTTATTCGCAGATTTCCCGCGCGGAGGTATGCGCTTTGGAGATTGCTTGTTCACAGGCTGCTTTGATTTGACAGGCCTGGTGACACGCGCTGGCTTCTTACCGGCCCCTTTTCTAGGTGGTGGACTGACCTTTTTCTTGGTCGATCCTCCAGCCTTCCGGGCGGGCTTGCCAGCCTGCTTTTTACCTTTATCTTTTTTGGATTTAGAGAGAAAACCGCTTTTCTTCGCCATATTATGTCCTTCGGAGGCAGACATAATGTGCCCCAATCAGAGGCAAAGGAATATCCGGGTCTGAGCCTGTGGGATAGGCAAATAGGAGTAGATTTTTGGGGGGCAATCAGCTTTGGATCGTCTAAATGAAGATGCGCCAGGTCCTGTTCTTATTCCTGATTCTCAGTTCTACTCTTGGGGCAGAAACAATCCTGCTGCAAAACGGCGGAATCGTCCGAGGTAAGATTTCCAACCAGGACAGAGTGTCTGTTACCATTGAAACCACGCAGGGTCGGCAGGTAATCCAGAAGGCTGCAATTCGCCGTATTGTATATGATGATGCAAAATTCGAGGAAGAGGAAAAGCGGCGTCTTGAGCAGGAGCGACTCCGACTGGAAGCAGAACGGAAACGTCAGGAAGAGCAACGCCGCGCTGACGAAAAGAAAGGTGAAGAGTTAAGACGCAGTGAGGAATTGAAACGCCAGCAGGAAATTAAGCGACTGGAAGAGCTGAAGCGTCAGGAAGAATCCAGGCGCGAAGCGAAAGCTCGTGAGGATGCAAAGAATACTCCCACTGCTCCTGCTGAACCATCGATCGAACGAACTGGATTCTTACTCAGCGGAGCTGGCTCAAAGAATAGCTATAAATCAGGAACGTTCGGATACTACTTCAATGAGCGCTTCAATTTGTTAAGTCCATTTGGATATCCAGTCGCTCCGTACGGAGTGCGTGAGCGAAACTATGATGCTTTCACCTATTCGACAGGCTATCAAGGCCGCCGGTGGTATCTACTTCTGGACGGAATGCAGTTACGCGGCCATTCATCCATGCAACAGTCCGGTGCTGGATTTGGACAGAGTAGCAATGCTCTCGCCCCCGAGACTTCAATGGGTTCAGGCCAGATAGATCTGCTCAGAGATTCGGCCGACTTCAGATTTGCTTTTCATCCCGTGCCTATCAGGTTGCCGGTGCGTCCGTATGTATATGCCGGCTACTCTGGATCTAGAATCCAATCCCGTTTTGAAGTAGGTGATCTGATTTCCAAGCCCAACAACGTTCAACCTCAGTACTTTCCTGGCCTCAGAGGGACCATAGTGGCACACGGGCCAGAGGCGGGGATTGATTTGCGGTATGTTCGGGAGAATGGATTCGAAGTTCGCGGCTTGTTTGGGCAGGCGTGGCAGAAGGGAAAGTTTGAGCAAAAAGCCTGGCTCGCTATTTTCAACCTCAATCCTTCGAGTATATTTGACTTGATTCCGAATCGCCTGACGGAAAAAGGCAGTGCGCAACTATCGATTAATCGCTATGAGGCCACAGTCTATTCCCCGCGCTTTGGAATTGCGCGCCTGTTCGCAGGGTATAAGGAAGAGCAGGTGAGCGTTCACATCTCGCAGGTCTTGGCGACCTACGTTCCGGTGGAGCTGGTGGCACTCCTAACTGACCGTCTAAGCATCTTTTATCCCGACATACTTAATAAATCCGGATTGAGCAAATCGGAGGACCGTTTCCGCGGATACAGGGTGGGCATAGAACTGGTCTTTTAAAAACACCGATCTTCGATGGTTGCCCTTGACATAGGGGAATGGCGTGGCGCATTTGAAAAATGCGCGTTGGAATCATTGGTCATGCAATTCAAATCGAACCAGAAAACCTGGATCAATCTGTTGAGGATTTAGTCTTTGTTACCGTAAAGAAAGCTCTCCGGGACAGCAATCTTACAATCGAAGAAGTTGATACAATCGTTCAAGCCGGTGATGATATTCTAGACGGAATCGCAATCAACCACGTGTATACTGTGGAGCCAGCCGGTTCCTTTCTAAAAGACGAATCAAAAGTAGAGCGGGACGGTGCATGGGCCGTGCATTACGCAATGGCCCGCTTGCTGTCCGGCAAATTCAAAACCGCAATGGTAGTTGCATTTTCCAAAGGGAGCCAGTGTGGCCTTTCTGCATTCAGCGGAATGTCTGCGGATCCTTTTTACCTGAGGCCTGTGGGCGCTGACTCACACAGCATTGCGGGGCTTCAAGCAAACTATTTCATGCGGCGCACGGGATTGTCGGAAGAAGACTTTGCTGAGGTCTCACGCAAGAATCGATCAAACGGGCTAAGCAACGTAGACCGGACCATGTCTGGAGAATCCGGACAGTATTCTATTCAACAGATTCTTGCATCGTCGCCTATCGCTACGCCAATCACGGAGCTTACTGCAGGTCGCGTGGGTGATGGTTGTGTGGTTTTACTCCTTGCAACAGAAGAATACGTTAAAGAGAAGAAAGTTCAGGCAAGCTGGATCACAGGCGTTGGTCTTTCAGGGGACGCATATTACCCAACTTACCGAGACTTATCGGGCCTCAAACACGTCGAAATTGCGGCAGGCAAAGCGCTCGAAATGGCTGGTCGCAAAATCGAGGACATGAACGTTCTTGAAGTGTATGATTTTTATGCGCATCAAGAATTGATGCTCTGTGAAACTTTGAAAAT
>JAIOPQ010000060.1 GCA_021413825.1 Spirochaetia bacterium
GGCTACGAGGATGTCCATTCTGCTGAAGGAAGAGGCCGGAGTTATCGCTTTAACTATTGAAGACAATGGCGAAGGCCTGTTACGCAAAGCTGGAACTGAAAAGCCAACCCATGGTACTGGACTGAGTGCGATTCGCAACCTGGCTATGGATTCCGGGGCAGAATGCAAAATGTCAAAAGGTTCAGAAGGGCGCGGACTTAAAATTGAGTGCAGTTGGCCCCTTGGGCCTGCGTAATGAGTACGATTCCAGGATTTTGAAATTACCTGGGCCAGGGAAGACTCGAACTTCCGACCCCTTCCTTATCAGAGAAGTGCTCTAACCAACTGAGCTACTGGCCCGGTGGAGACAGGTTTTCGTTCACCCGTGTCCACGTCAAATTGTTCTCTGTTGCAAGTCCCAAACTCTGGTCCCGGAAATGGGATTCGCAGTCGGACAAGAATTAGCGCCTTCGCCTGAATACCAGGAATGCACCGATTATCAAAGTTGCGATTGATACTACCATTCCAAGAACACCCAGGTAGCTTACGTATGAAAGGGTTACCAGGTTTTTCCCAGGTTTGAGTTGAACGCTGATGAGCCCGTCCAGCGATGTAGCACTGTAATCACCGGAGGCCTTCCAGCCTGGATAGAAGTTCTGATTGATGACGAGTGTGTCTGGCGTATGCGATTCGATTTCAAACTCCATTCGATTCATAGACCAGACCCTGGGTACAACCGATTTCCCCGTTCCTTGTAAGTAGAATTCACCTTTGTAGCCAGGTTCGCCCTGCGCCGTTACCCTTGCCTTCCAGTTCAGCATCTCATAGCCCTCACGTAGCGACATGTGATTGAGCATGGCCTGGAATTGCGCGGACGCCGCTCCGTACCCAGGCAAACTGGCTACTGTAACCAGGTTCTGATCTTGTCTAAAAATGAGACTACGTTCGTGGACACCGGTTTCAAAGACTGCGATCAACGGTTTGCGATTGGTTCGCAAGTCGTATCCAAGATACAAGAATGCGCAAATCGAAACCAGATGCAATAGATACTTCAACCACGTGCGCTTTTCCCCCAAACTAAGTGCTCGTTCTGCTAAACTTCCAAGCAATACAACCAGGCAAAGCAAGGCAATGGGACCCCAACGCGCATGGCATCGCATTCCACCAAACCCCGGGATTTTTGAAACCAGCGACGCTGGTGAAAGTGGATGAAATTCTCCTGACATGAGTGTCAGAGCCAGGATCAATCCAGCAAGAATGGGCATGTCCTTCTTGCGCAAAAAAGGTACAAGCAGGAGCAAGCTAACAATCGGCACGATTCCTATGTAGTTTCCGTATTCCCACCAGTTATGCGCCTGGGCCGCAATGTTTTTAGCAAATACAGGATGCTGTGCTGTTGCAGTAAACGTCTTTAGAATTTCCAGAGGAGTAAGAATTTCATGCGTCCCTGTTGTGTAGGCACCCTGTTGTAAATAGAATGCAGAAGCCGGGATAATGCGAACTGCAACTAGCCCCAGAGTAAAGAGAACAAGAGTTCCCAGTTTCAGTGCAGTCTCTGCGTTGGGCTTGCGTAATTCAAAAATACTCAGAATAGAAAAGAACACAACCAGGAATAGAAAGCCGTAGATAAATCCGTCCCATACAACCCAGGCAAAACACAGCGCAAATGCAAGACCTGGTGCAAAGCGCAGCTGACCTGCGGCATTAAATCGAATGAAAAGGGCGTATATTAACGGAAACAGTTGAACCGTCATGTAATTTGTATGACCGGCGAACAAGTGCTGGGGCAAGAATCCAGAGAAAACGAATGTGATCGTGCAGATGGCCGAAACAATCGGATTGAACTTCAAGGTGCGATCAAATAGATACCATCCACTCAAACATCCGATCAGATAGTAAAATGGGACGGAAAGCTTTAGACCGGAAACGCTGCCTGCGATCAATCCAAACCAAACGGTTGGGGTAAAGAGACGGACTTGCGGATTTTCCAGAATCGGCATGCCACCGTTGTAATAAGGATTCCAGAATGGCACCTGAAATGCTTTGATAGAACGGATCACGGCCTCCAGGTAAAACGTGTGCTGATCCCAGTCGTCCAGACCCATCGAATCATCGCGCCATGAAGGGAGCCCGACGAAGCGTAGAAAATAGACGGCATAACTCAGGATCAGAACCAGGCTGAAGGCGCCAGGGGCGCGGACCGTCCGTAACACAAAACACGTTGGGCTCAGGCCCCCACTCTGCAAACAAATCTTTACAGGAGGCATGCGCATGCCACATACGACTGTGACTTACAGAAGAATTCTCTCGATTGCATTCCTAACTTGCTTCGCCGGAGCTGCCTCTTTGACAGCTCAGGAGAAACCGCAGGAAATTCTGGGATCAACCCTTGGCGGACTCAAGCGCGATATTAAGAAAATCACTTTGCCCAACGGTCTGCGAATCCTGATGGTCCAACGACCGTTCTCGCCAACCGTTGCGGCCTACATTAAATACAAAGCGGGCGGCGCAGATGAAACAGATGAGAGTGCAGGCATTGCGCACATGCTCGAACACATGCTCTTCAAGGGAACGCCCACTGTTGGGACTCTTGATTATGAGCGCGAAAGGAAATATATAGAACAAAGTAACGCCTGGGCTGCGCGACTTGACGCAGCAAGGCGTAAACTTGAACGCTTGCAAAAATCAAAGGCAGATCCGGGAAGCATTGGCGCAACCGAGCAAGAAATCAAACTCTATCGCAAGCGCCTCTTCTCATTGCAGCAGGCATCCAGAAAATATATCATTGCAGACGAAGATTCTGCCATCTACGCGCTCAGCGGTGAACGCGGGTACAACGCATATACTACCAAAGACCTGACAAACTATCAGATCGAACTGCCCGCCAATCGACTTGAGGTCTGGGCTAGACTGGAATCGGATCGGATGCAGAACTCTGTCCTGCGGGACTTCTACGTTGAGCGCGAGGTGGTCCGTGAAGAACGGAGACTGCGTGTTGACAATGTAGCTCAGGGTTTTTTATTAGAATCTTTTATAAATAAAATTTACGAATCGCATCCGTATGGCCGCTCATTGATTGGAAGTATGGAAGTGATCCAGTATCTGAGCTATGAGCAGGCCAAACAGTTCTATGATACCTATTACGCCCCAAACAACACTGTAATTACCCTCGTCGGAGATATTGATTTTGTAAAGACTGAAGCTCTGATGAAAAAATATTTCTCAGATCTCAAACCAAAAACACTGCCGGCCCGTCTGGATATTGAACGCGATTCCCTTCCAATTGATATTGAGGTCAAGAAAGACGGCTCACCGGTTATGTTTCTTGCCTGGTTGAAACCTTCCGGCATTGGCCGAGAAAGTCTAGATCTTGAATTATTCTCCAGCATCCTTGCAGGCCGCAGTGACAGCAGGCTATTTCGCAGACTCGTTCTAAAAGATAGGGTAGCAGCCGAAGTAGGTGCATTCACAGGATATCCCGGGGAACGTTATACGAACTTGTTCACGATTCAAGCCGTCCCGGCACCCGGGAAAACTTACGACGACATTCAGAAGTCTCTACAGGATGAACTGAAACTCATCCTCGACAAAGGAATTACCCAGGACGAACTCGATCGTGTACGCAACAGTCAGATTGCAGATTTTCTATATGGGCTGCGCTCCAATGCAGAGTATGCAGACAGCCTTTCTTATTACGAATTGCTGTTTGATGATTACGGCGCGCTCTTCCAAAAAATAGCAGACTTGCAATCGATTACACCCGCAGAAATCCAGGCAACTGCCAGAAAGTATATCACGCCGGATCGAATGTCAAGCGCTCGCCTGGTTCCGGAGAAACAAAAATGAAAAAGCTAATCCTCCTACTTGCGATTTCTTCACTGGTTGCACTGCAAGCCCAGGCGCCACCGAGACAGGCGCACTTGAGCTCTGCTACAACGGAACATGCTCAAAAAATTCTAGCCGGGATTCCCATGGAACCGGTGCGCTTTCAGCCACCAACAATCAAAGAAATTAAGCTCAAATCCGGAGCAACTCTGCTCGTAACGGATGAAAACTCACTTCCGTTCCTTACGCTGGAACTGCATTTCCCAGGTGGAACCAAGCTTGAGTCCATTGAGCATGCGGGGCTATGGGACGCGGCTACAAGTCTGTTAGCCGTAGACGGTGCTGGCAACCTCACGGGCGATCAAATAGCAGAAGAGTTTAGCAGAATGGGTGCGCGATTCAGCATTCGAAATGATTACGAATCGTGGGTTGTAACTCTAACTGTACTCAAATGGCATTTCCCACGCGCATTCCAGCTTCTTTCCGATGTATTACTAAGACCTCAACTTTCACAGGATCGCTTGAATGTAATCCTCGATGGAATGGAAACTGACATAGCACAGCGAAACAACAGGCCTGAAAGCACGGCCGGCCGTCGCCTGCAAGAGCTTCTATATCCTGGCAGCAGACGGGGCAAGAGCCTTGAGAAATCCGATCTACAAAAGATTACAACCGCTGGGATTAAGTCTGAAATTGCTCGCAGGCTTTACGCCGGAAACATGATTGTAGCTGCCGGGGGTGATTTGCGCGGAATTAATCTGGAATCAAGTCTCGATGGTTTACTTTCGCAATTCCCTGCAACCGCAATTCCAAAGGAAACCGAAAGGTTGAATCCGCGTAAATATACCGATAAGATTTTGCTGGTTGAAATGGATGTTGCACAGGCTGCTGTAACCATCGGCACAATTTTACCCGCGCATCGTTCTCCGGATTTTTACGCGCTGCAAATTGGAAATCATGTACTGGGAGGAAATTCATTTAACTCCAGGCTTATGAAAGAGGTTCGAGCAAAGCGTGGGCTTGCATATTATGCAATGTCTTACACCAGTTTCTTTGAAGATGACGGTCGATTTATTTCTGCGGCCGGTACTCGCGTTGAGCAAGCAGATGAAACTCTTAAGCTAATGCTGTCCATAATACATGGAATGAACAAGCCTGCGGGCGAACAGGAGTCTGGTCTTGCCAAGGACAGCATTCTCAATTCCCTTGTATTCCTCTACGATGATCCGGAAAGCTATCTACGCTCGCAGGTTCGTTTTAGATTGCATGGGCTCCCTGTTAACTATATCCAGGAATATCAGAAGCATATTCAATCTGAAAGCACAACAGCAGTTGCGAAAGCCTTTGCAAAATACGTTAAGTCAGATGTAAACATTGTAGTAGCCGGTCCCAAATCTCTTAAGGCGCAATTAGAAAAGATTCGACCCGTCATTGTTGTCGGGCCGGAGTCCAGGATTCCTTGAAAGAGTTTGTAATCCGCAATACAAAATTCCTTGGTGTTTCTACTGGTGGCGTTGAGACTAGCGTAATTGTCCCGCATTTGCACCTGGCATTTGATGCAGGTCGCGGGCAGAGCCCGTTAATAGACATTCCTACTCTGCTTATGACGCATGGCCATCTGGATCATGCCTCGGGCGTTCCCTACTACGTTTCGCAACGCTGCTTGAGGCATCTGCCCGGTGGTAAGATTTTCTGTCCCCCTGAACTGGAAGGTCCGCTCCGTCGCATCCTTGCTATCTGGTGCGAAGTTGAAGATTTCCAGATGGAGTTTGACTTGCAGGGAGTGGACTACGAGACGTATTATCCACTCTTTGGTAACTTCTCTTTCAAAGCTATTCGCAGTGTACACAGAGTGCCGTCTAACGGCTATACGATCTATGAGCGTGTTCGAAAGTTAAAAAAAGAATTCAGTCATTTTTCTGGACCAGAAATCGCCGAGAAGAAGAAGACAATGGATCTGTTCGAAGAGGTCCAGGCACCTGTTATTTCGTTTTCAGGGGACACTCAAATTGAGTTCCTGCTGGATAATCCGGATATTCGCAAATCCAGAATTCTGTTCCATGAGTGCACCTACATTGATGAGCAGCGTCCAGTTGAGCGAGCCCGTAAATGGGGCCATACCCACCTATTTGAAATTGCAGAGAATGCCGCTGCTCTTCAGGAAGTAGATCGCCTGGTGTTGATCCATTTTTCTCCACGCTACAGCCGTGATAAGATCGAATCTGCTCTAAAACGGCACTTGCCGCCTGATCTTTACGCCCGCACCACGGCCTTTGTTTAACTTCTTTTAAGCTTGCAGGAACACAAACCGGGAGGCACACAAGGCTGTGCAATTTTTCAAGCGAGTTCTCAACGCAATCCTTCAATCTATTCGTCAAATAATTCCCAGAATGCGCGCTCGAATTGCCAGCCTCCTCCCCCATCTACGACGTGCGTTTGAGAAATTTGCGTACTGGATGGATCCACACCTCCTGCGATTCCTTGAGAAATCGGCACCCTTGCGCCTGCGCATTTTGAATTGGCTATTCAAACTCTATTCCTTTTTTCTGCGAACACGGACTGCTGTTTGGAGAATAGTTACGGCTCCCTTTCGCGGGCTAGCAGAGGTATTCCGGATCCTATTTGGATCAATCACGTTTACTCCTTCAGATACAATGAGGGAATTGGTTGCTCTTAAGGGCCGCATCACATCGGCTCTACGATTTCAAGAAAGTAAAACGTTACAGAGACTGAAACGATTCAAGGAAGACAAACCTCCTCTGTTTCGCACAGCAGCACTTCTGACAGTTTCATTTTCCCTGGTCCTCGGAAGTTGCACGTCGTTTCAACTCTTCCGGAAGATGACTCAAATCCAGGTTACTGTGACGGACCCAGAATATACAAAACCAACCGAGGAAACTATTCCAGCGCCTGTTATCATTCATTTTAGTGCACCAGCTGTGCGAATCGATCAGATTGGAAAAAATGTAGAGCTCCAAATGGTTCCTTCTCATCCCGGGATCTGGACCTTCATTGACGACTCCACCATCACCTTTACCCCGGCACAGCACTGGCCTCCCGGCAAAAGCTATACCGTAACGCTCCGGCCCGAACTCTTCTCGCCTGGAGTGAAACTTGCAGAAACAACAGTAGCATTTGAGAGTCCTGAATTTAGCGGCCGCGTCACTGGCCAGCAATTCTACATCGATCCAAAAGACCCGAGCATTAAGAAAGCTGTCATTACACTTGAATTCACCCATCCAGTTGAGGCAAAGCAGGTAGATGAAAAAGTCTCATTCGAGTATAGCGACGGACTGCTCAGCGGAAAAGAAATTGCCCACACTACAACACTCGACGAATCGCAGATGATTGCATACATTCATTCCGCAAATGTTTCAATTCAAGAGAAGGAAGCAAAACTCAAGTTCAAACTGAGTTCAGGGGTCACATCGCGCGAAGGAAGCGGGAGAGCAGATGCACTGACCGCAAGCGTCGTAGTTCCGGGAAAGTTCACGCATTTTGCAATAAATCGTGCTGAAGTACAACTTGTGCGGAATGAATTCTACGAACTGGATCAGGTTCTCTTCCTTGAAACTACCTCTGGCATCACGCCGGATGAACTTCAGCAACATGTAACTCTGTTTGAACTTCCAGTGGATAAACCAGAAGAGCCAGGGACAGAGGGCGCAAAAAACTATCGCTGGAGCTCACCAAAAGAAATAAGCCCCACAATTCTCGCCAAATCACGTCGCTTAGCCACTGCAAGAGTAGAAGGTGAAAACGAAACCGGCAACATTCATCCGTATCGAGTCACAGCCAATGAAGGCGGATATCTGTTTGTTCGAATCGATAAAGCCGCAAAGGCTCTTGGGGATTTCCAACTCAAAGATACTTTCGAAGCCGTGGTAAGAATCCCTGACTTTACCCGAGAAACACGCATCATGCATGATGGAGCAATTCTCAGCCTTGCAGGGGAAAAAAAGATTTCGGTTTTATCTTACGATAACGACTCAATTGAATTTGAAATCGGGAGAATCCTGCCCGATCAAATCAATCATCTCATCAGCCAGTCGTATGGAAACTTTAACAGTCCCTATTTTTCAAATTACAATTTCAACGAAGACAATATCTCCGAGCGCCTGGTTGAAACTGTTCAATTGAATCGTTTAAATGGAAAACGTCTTCAGTACGCTTCGTTTGATTTTACCAGGTATCTGGCCGGCCGAGGTGCTCGCCTCCAAAACGGACTCTTC
The DNA here is from genome assembly GCA_021413825.1 of Spirochaetia bacterium. GTDB lineage: Bacteria > Spirochaetota > Leptospiria > Leptospirales > Leptonemataceae > JAEUSB01. The sequence continues at coordinate 8,037 of JAIOPQ010000060.1, forward strand.
TATCTTAAGGTGCGGGGATTCAAAAAGGACAAGAAGAAACAGGAAGCCGTTCCTGTAGAGGGCGCAGATGAACCAGAAACTTCAGAAGAGAGCGAACGCCCCCAGGGCAGAAACGAAGACAAACGCCTCGTGCTCGTTTCTGATCTGGGAATACTCGTAAAACATGCGCGGTCCGGAACGCGTGACGTATTTGTTCAATCGTTCGCGCAGGGCAGACCTGTTGGCAATGTTGAAATCCAGGTAATTGGAAAAAATGGACTTCCCATAGCCACACAGATGACGGATGCAAGTGGACATGCAATGCTTCCGGACCTTGCAGATTTCAAGCGCGAGAAGGCACCGGTAGCATTCATCGCGAAAGCTGGATCGGATCTTTCGTTTATGCCGTTTGCACGTGACGATAGGCGACTCGACTTTTCAAAATTTGAAATCGGGGGAGTCCAGGGAGCAGATACAAGAGAAAAATTGACGGCCTACATTTTCTCTGATCGTGGAATCTACCGACCCGGCGATGAGATTCGCGCCGGCATGGTAATCAAAGCGGGCGACTGGAAAAGGAATCTGTTTGGGCTTCCAGTTGAAGTGACTGTGCGCGATTCGCGAGGGATTGAAGTATATTCGCAGACGGTAAAACTTTCGCCTGCTGCATTCGAAGAGGTTAAATACAAAACAGAAGAGAGTTCGCCAACTGGCAGCTACGAAATCCGCGCATCCCTCATTTCAAAAACAAGAAATCAACCGAATCTTTTGCTTGGGTCCACTTCCGTTAAGGTAGAAGAATTTCTACCGGACAAGCTCAGAATCACAGCACAATTCTCTTCGCAAGTAACTGAAGAAGCCGGTTGGACTAAACCTGAAGGACTCAAGGGCGATGTGCAGCTGATGAACTTGTTTGGAACTCCTGCGCAACGAAAGAAAATTCAGGGGACTCTGATTCTGGCACCGCGATTTCCGGTGTTCCGGGGATATGAAAATTACAAGTTCTTTGATCCACTTCGCACAACGCGAAGCTTCAGACAGGATCTTGGCAGTGTAGAGACTGACGATCAGGGGCACGCAGAATTCAAGCTTGGCCTTGAGAAATATGCGAAAGGCATTTATCAGGTTACGTTTCATGCAGATGGATTTGAAGCCGAAGGCGGACGCGCAGTAAGTGCGCAGTCTACTCAAATCGTATCTCCGCTCTCTCAAATAATTGGGATTAGAACGGACGGGGATATGGGTTACATTCACCTGGGATCAGCACGGAGTGTGTCCCTCATTGCAATTGATAACACCCTCAAGCGCGTCGCTGCTTCAAAACTGATTCTTAAGATCATCGAAGCAAGACCAGTTTCAAGTCTCGTAAAACGTGAAGACGGCATTTATGAATACAAAACAACGATCAAAGAAATTCCAGTCATACAACACGAATTGAACTTTGGACCAGGAGGGCTCGACCAAATCCTGCCAACTGGAACGCCCGGGGATTTCCTCCTGAGCATTGTGGATGAAAACCATCAGGAACTGAACCGAATCGCGTACTCCGTAATCGGCCAGGGAAACCTTGCGCGAAGTCTCGAAAAGAATGCTGAACTTTCTATCAAGCTTAGCGGTAAGGATTTTGTACCCGGACAGGAAATTGAACTGGCGATTAGAGCTCCGTATACAGGTGCAGGACTCATCACTATTGAAAAAGACAAGGTGTATGCGCATAAATGGTTTCAAACCACAACTGAATCCAGCGTGCAGCGGATTCGCTTGCCGGAAGCGCTTGAGGGCAATGGTTACGTAAACGTAACGTTCGTTCGTGCACTCGATTCCAAAGCAATCTATACTAGCCCGTTAAGTTATGGTGTTGTCCCATTTTCTGTTAGTAAGAAGAATCGCACTGCCAATCTGATTCTAAATGCTCCGGCAGAAATTAAGCCTGGAGATCTCTTGCGGATTCAGTATACCACAGATCGACCCGGTAAAGTTGTAGTATTTGCAGTGGATGAGGGAATCCTCCAGGTGGCTCGCTACAAGCGCCCGGATCCCCTTTCCCATTTCTTTCAGAAACGCGCGCTTGAAGTTTCAACTTCCCAGATAGTTGACCAACTACTCCCAGAATTTTCAATCGTTCGTTCTCTGACGCGCATTGGCGGTGATGCAGACAAACTAATAGGACTGAATCTGAATCCGTTTAAACGTAAGCGCCAGAGCCCCGTCGCTTATTGGTCCGGGCTACGCGACGTAGCGGGTGCCGGGGAAGTCTCCTTTACGGTTCCGGATTATTTCAATGGGCGGATCAAGATCTACGCGGTACTTGTAAGCGATTCCGTGCTTGGAGTGGAAGAGAAAGGCGTTCTTGTCCGGGGTGACTTCATTATTTCACCATCGGTCGCTACATTCTCAGCTCCAGGAGATACATTTGAAATCAGTGCAAATGTCTCCAATAACGTTGCGGGTTCAGGAAAGGATTTGGCGGTTAACGTTCAGGCTGTTGCAGATGGCTCAATTGAAATTCTAGGTGATTCAATCGTTTCACTAAGTATTTCTGAACGAGGTGAAAAAACAGTCCGATTCAAAGCGCGGGCCAAACTGCCCGGTGAGGGCCGCGTGGTACTCCGCGCCAGCTCAGGAAACCGGAGTGGAACGCAGACAGAAACCGTGAGCGTTAGGCCAGCTCGACCGTATATCATGGACGTGCAATCCGGCTATTTGCTTGGAGGAAACGATGAGATTCAACTGACGCGACAACTCTATCCGGAGTTCAGAAAGCAAGAAGTTTCAGTTTCGCCGGTTCCGCTTGCGTGGTCGTCCGGCCTGTACGCCTATCTGGAAAACTATCCGTATGGTTGCACCGAGCAAATCACAAGCCGCGGGCTTGCTGCGCTGATTTTAAAAAACCGACCAGAGATTGCGCGTGGATCAAACGATCAGATCATTGCACACACTCTGAAGGTTCTTCAATCCAGACAGAATGCGCAGGGAGCATTTGGATTCTGGGCTGCAAACTCGTATGTGGATCCATTCCAGAGTGCGTATGCTGTATTGTTCTTAACGGAAGCCCGAGAACGTGGCATAGCCGTTCCGAATTTGTTACTTTCGCAGGGTCTTGCCTATCTTGAAAGCCTGGCGCAGAATCCTGAAAATTCAACGCTGCATGATCGTGCATTTGCATTGTACGTCCTGGCCAGAAATGGAAGAATCAAGATAAACGAAGTGAACGGACTCATGACCCTTGTGGCTCGCGACTCAAGCGAATTCGCTCGACTGCCCTTGATGTATCTAGCGGCTACGCGCAAGCTGATGCGCCAGGATAAGGAGGCAGAAGAACTTTTTGAAAACTCCAGACCTGGGTTATTCAAGACCTGGATTTTTGGATCGTTTGATTCAGTGTCTGCAAACTCGAACTATCTGTATCTACTTTCCCGGCATTTTCCGGGTAATTTTGAACAACTGGGCGACAAGACTATTGCATCGTTTCTAGCACCGATGCGCGCTGGTGAATTCAGCACAATTTCCGCAGCTTCGTCTATTCTGGCAATCGATGCGTACCTGGACCTGCGCAAATCACGCAAACTGGATTTGAAAGTAACCCAGGAGAATGCAAGCGGTGTGGCTTCTCCATTAATGTTTCCGGATCAATTGTTTGCTAAATCCCCGATTTCGCCGGACACAAAGAAGATGACCTTCAAAGGAAATTCCGCTCTACCTGCATTCTACCAGGTAACGATAGGCGGCTTTGATCAGATTCTGCCGGCTCCCTACAATAAGGGCATGGATGTGTCACGGGAAATCACAGACGAGAATGGGAATACTCTGAAATCCGCGACCGTTGGCTCAGAGGTTTTTGTGCGCGTTCGAATCAGAGCGCGCGACAGCAACATTGCCAACGTTGCAATCGTTGATTTATTCCCCGGTGGATTTGAACCCATCTTTGAAGGCGGACGACCAGACGAACCAGTGGGCCTGCCTGGACTAAAACCGCGGCTTATGAAACCGGACCATGTAGACATCCGGGAAGAACGAATTGTAATCTTCACGTCTGCGGAGTCAAACGCGCAGGAGTATGTCTATCGTCTGCGCGCAGTTAGTCCCGGAAAATTTGTGATACCGCCGCTTTTTGCTGAGGCAATGTATAATAAATCTTTCCGTGCGCTCACAGCTGAGGGTTCGTTTGAAATTGTTTCTAGAAAATGATCCGGACTGGTTCGAGAATTTGGTTTGCACGGATCACAATTGCTCTCTGGCTATTGCTCATTCTACTTCAGTTTCAGGCACGCGGTGGCCCGGCCTCTGGCGTTTCTTTTTCGCGTGCCGTCTATGATAGAAACAATTCGCTTCTCAGGCTTACGCTATCGAAAGATGAAAAGTATAGAAAATTTACAAAATTAAGAGATATCTCCCCGTTCATTCAGGAAGCAATCCTGATTCGGGAAGATCGCTTTTTCTATTTTCACCCGGGAATCAATCCTGTTGCTCTGTTCAAAGCTGTTATTTCGTTTCCGGGCGAGAAGCGCGGGGCATCTACAATTACGATGCAGACTGCTCGCTTGCTGTATCGACTGGAGACAAGGAGCGTCCATGGAAAATTATTTCAGATCCTAAGCGCTTTCTATCTTGAAATGCGGTATTCCAAGTCACAAATTCTAGAAGCATATTTGAATCTAATCCCTCTGGGCCAGAACATAGAAGGCGTTGGAGCAGCGTCGCTCATCTACTTTGGAAAGCCAGCAAGCAAACTGAATCCCATGGAAGCAATTACTCTCTGCGTAATTCCGCCAAGACCCACGTTTCGCACCCGCAAATCCGCCGAATCCCAGGTTGAAATGCAAAGGTTTCGCGAGATTCTATTTGGCGCATGGTTGAGGCGTCACCCTGAGCACTCAGACCTTACGGTTGCAACAGTACCTCTCTTAGCCGGAGGGCCGTTGCCGTTTCGCGCCCCCCATTTCAATAACATGGTTCTCCAAAATTCCCCGCTTGACCAGAGCGAAATTCACACTACTCTTCATCTTCCATTTCAGTCAGCTCTTGAGCGGAGTATCAGGGACTACATCAAGGTAAAACAATCCATTGGAGTCCACAATGCATCTGCCATATTAATCCGCACCGCAGACACGCGAATTCTGGCGTACGCAGGTAGCGCGGATTTTTCGGATGAGAGCATTGCAGGCCAGGTAGATGGCACAAATGCTCTGCGCTCCCCTGGATCGGCTCTCAAACCCCTTTTGTATGCGCTTGCAATTGATCGCGGACTGGTTCATCAACATACCGTACTTCGCGACGCGCCCATTCAATTTTCAACCTACAGTCCTGAGAATTTTGAAGGAGAGTTCCTTGGACCGTTAAGCGCTCAATCAGCCCTTGTCTTGAGCCGGAATGTGCCAGCAATTGCGATCTCAGCCAGACTCAAACGACCCGATTTCAGCGATTTTCTAAAGGACAACGGAGTTCCCATGCCCAAGCCCAGGGAATACTACGGGCTTGCACCAATCCTGGGTGGTATTGAAATTACAATGCAGGAGCTGGCAGCATTCTATGCATCCCTTGGGCGCGAAGGAGTTCTAGCACCTGTGGGTTTCTTACCGGAGACACCGAAAGGTAAATCAATCTTCACACCGGAAGCCGCGTTCATGACGCTTGAAATGCTTAGGTCGCAGCAGGGCGACGAACGAACCGACGATTGGATCAAAAGATCCTTTACGACATACTGGAAAACTGGCACCTCGGCGGGTTTTCGAGACGCCTGGACTGCCGGGATAGTTGGGCCATATACGCTTGTTGTCTGGGTTGGCAACTTCGATGGCTCGTCCAATCCGGCATTTGTTGGGCGTGACGTGGCGGCTCCACTTTTCTTTCAAATCACAAGCGCAATCGCTTCTGAAGATACAAGCATGCACGACGAAATCAAACAACCCGCCGGGATCCACAGAATTGAAGTGTGTTCTGTTTCAGGTAAAATGCCCAGGCATTTTTGCCCCGCGCGGGTAAAAACATGGTTTATTCCTGGGAAATCCCCGATTGATACATGCGATGTTCATCGAGAAATCCTTGTCGATGCAAGTACTGGTCTGCGTTCCTGTGGTAAGTCGGCTAACGTTAGAAAGGAGGTGTACGAAGTCTGGCCTTCTGACATAGAAAAAGTCTTTAAGACGAATGGCATTCCCGGCCGCGCACCGCCACGCTTTGCTCCTGAATGCGAAGAAAAAGACAATCAGGCTGAAGCTCCTTCTATCACGCTACCTGTGCGGGGCGTAACCTACAATGCCAAGGAAAACGAAGAACTACCGCTGAATGCAACAGCAGACTCCTCAGCCACACAGATATTCTGGTTTCTAGACGATGCATTCCTTGGAGTTTCCAAACCAGGAGAACCATTCTTCTGGAAGGCGAGGCCAGGGAATTTCAAGATAAGAATCGTTGATTCGATTGGCGGAAGCGATCAGACTGAACTCAAAGTAACGAATCAATAGCCAGCAATATCTCAATACCAGCGATACACTCGCAGGCCAATCGCGCCGAAAAACAAGCCCATAGCGCTCAAAATCATAGAAGGAAGCAAAATGTCTGCGGGCCCTGCTCCCTCAATGAACACACTGCGCACGCTATCGGCCAGGAGAGTCAATGGAAAGTACTGCACAATCGGAACAATCCAGTCAGGGAAATTATGATAATTGAAAAACACGCCAGACAAAACCATTGAAGGTAGAGTTACAGCATTCAACACTCCGTTTGCTACTTGCGTATTGTTCGCGCGCGATGCACCAAGTACCGCTATTCCGCTGAAGGCTATCAGACCTGACAGCATTGCAAGCATCAGCGCAAACCAGCTTCCCTGTAATTTCAGACCAAAATAGAAGTAGGCAAACAAGATCAGTATTCCGGATTCCAGGAAATTGAAAATAACACGTGAAACAAAGAAAGAAACCAGAAAATGAACTTTATTCATGGAGGCTGCAATCATAGCGCGCAACAGTTTCTTCATGCGAAATTCAATCATTACCCAGCCGGTACCCCACATGCATGCATTCATCACACCCATTCCAAGCAAACCTGGAACAAGAAAATCGATGTATCTACTCCCGGGCGCACTCAGATTCTCGATTTGAATCTCTGCTTTGCGCTCAGAAAGGACTTTTTCTACTTTGAGTTTGATGGTGCTGGCTTCCTGGTTTGCAGGATCAAGTTCGATCAGTATTTTTCCGGATTTCTCGGATACGATTACTTGAATTTCTCCTTTTCTGAGCGCGCGCATGGCCCCTTCGCGGTCCAGCACGCGAACATGAATGTCGGATGACGTTTGTAATTTACGAGCGTGGGGGCCGGGTTCCCCGGAAAGGATCAATGCTACTGTTGGTTTGTTCTCCGCGCGCGAGTCAAAAGCAATTCCAAGAATCCACGCCATTAAAATTGGAAAGCAAAATGCCCAGAATATGATTCCAGGTTCCCGGATTATTCCGCGTAATTGTGAAATTACTAACTGTACAATTGGATGATTCATTCGGTCAGATGCCTTCCAGTAAGGGAAATAAAAATATCGTCCAGAGTCATTTTTCTGCATTCAACATCATGCACGGCTATGCGTAGTTTCTTCATGAGGGCAATAAACTTTGGAAGAACCTGTAACATATTCGCAACGATTAGCCTGCCGCCTGAATCTGAAAGTTCAACACGTAAGACTCCACGCAGCTTCTGCAATGCCTGCGCGGATGGATTCCGGGCGGATTTGAATACTACCATTTCTCCGCCACCATCTGACAGAAGCTGCTTTAATTGACCCTGCGCTATGATCTTGCCATGGTCCAGGACAACAATTCGCTCACATAAATGTTGCGCTTCTTCCATGTAGTGAGTGGTCAATATGAGGGTGGTGCCTCTGGCCTTCAATTGATCAAGGATCAACCAGATTTCACGGCGAGCATGCGGATCGAGTCCTGTTGTGGGCTCGTCCAACAAAAGTATTTCTGGTCTGCTCATGAGTGCTACACCCAGGGCCAGGCGCTGGCGTTGCCCGCCGGAGAGATTTACCACGTATGTGCGGGACTTGTCTTCGAGATTCATACTCGCCAGAGTCTCGCTTATGCGATCGTTTGAAACACCCAGGAAACTTCCAAAGAGTTGCATAGTTTCAAGAACTGTAAGCTTGTCTATAAACCGAGTTTCTTGAAGGGAAAGACCGATACGATGGCGCAGTTCCCGTTCAGACGTATCCCAGGATTTCCCGAACAACAGAATCTCGCCGCTGTCCGGTGTCTGTATCCCTTCCATCATTTCCACAAGGGTTGTCTTGCCCGCACCGTTTGGACCAAGTAGAGCCGTGTACTCCCCCCGATGAATGTCCAGGTCAAGGCCGTCCACGGCCTTCAATTCTTTAAAAGATTTGGATACGCCGCGAAGCTGGATGATCGATTCCGTTTTCACTCAGACCAGAAAATACAAGCGACCCTCTATGGAAAAGCAAAACGGAAGAACAAGGCCTACAGAGGGAATGGGTTGCAGCGCATCGCCTTACCCTTTGCGTCAAATAGAGCAAAGAGGCGCACAGCTTTTTGCCGCGCAACCACGTGGTAGTCGTGTGTGCACTCGCCAGGGGCTGGATTAAACGGATCTTTGGGGATAGTCCAGGCGTCGCACCATTGCCTGTCGTTTACCCCGTTCCAGATCCTCCAGTCTGAAGGGAGAATAGGAGGCATTCCACCTGCAATGAAGTCGTTTCCACGCCTTTCTGGTGGCAGGAATGGATTACCCCCGCCCTGCATGCCTGCAAAAATATCGATTCTGTCTGCACGAATATAATAGGGAGAACCCGTGTCTGTTGCGCACAAATACCCGTCGTGGATCGTCCCATCCTGCATGCGGATTTTCTTTTCAGCAATCTCCGGACTAAAGAGCAACAATCCCAGCACATCTCTGGACGTACATCCAGGAAAGCGGTCCTTTAACTTCGCACAAAATCCGTCAAAGTTAACCGCTATTGTGCGGAATGGAAGGATCTGGTAACGCCTGCCCGCTCCGTATCCCCATACCTTATCTGCGGGATAGAGCGAATAACGGCCAGGACCAGCATACTGAACACCCATTCCGTTTCTGGCAAGACCACTGCCTTCCCATGTCACCTGACGGAGGAATTCATCCGACGCTCGACCCAGGACTCTTCCCTGCGGATCAAGAATTGGCACCTCTGTTCCAGGATACATATCTTCAAGAGCAAGATGATAATAGGTAGGCCAGAAGCTCCCGAGCGCATAACGTTCAGCTTTCGTAGGTGTTTCCACGTAGCCCTGGATAAATTGCTTCAATGGAAGCGGCGAGTGATCACGTTTTTGCATGGTTGTTGTGAGAACTTGTGGATAGTTCATGCGGACAAGCTGCGTTTCGCTCAATTGGCACACGCGTTCCCCAACTCTGACCGTAACCTGTCCAGCGTTGGCACTGCTAATTACTTCCGCAGATTCTGCGTGATATACTGTCAGTGGGCCGTTTCCAGAAATACAAGGACAGCCGTTAGGAGATTTTAGGCAGATTACCTTGCGCAAATCCGGAAACTTCTGCGCTTGAGTATGTGAACACGCGTAGAAAAAGAAAATTAGAATGAGAATAAGTCGCACAAAGAGATTTTGTGTGCATCTTCTAAAATTGCAAGCAAAACATGCTTGACGCAACGCTTTCTTACGTCTAAGTAGAAAAGAACCCGTTATGCGACAACGGAAGTTGGAGAAAAAGAAAAATGGCGATCAAAAGTAAGAAGTCTGCCGGAGCATCTTCCGCAAAATTGGAAGCGGAGAGAAAGAAGCTCCTCTCTGCAAAAAATCCCGCTCAATACATTCAAAGATCACTGGAATCAAAACTCAGCCGCGGAGAAAAGGGTAGCATTACTCGGGAGTGGCTTGAAAAATCCGGGTACACACATGAAGACATACTGCATGCAAGAAATCGTAACGAATACTGGAAAGAACAGAAAGGCAAAGGCAGCTACAAGCGTACTCTAACACGTATCAAGAAATTGAACTTCGCAAAGAAAGGTCAACCCCGCAAAGCCTGGACAGAAGCGGACCTGGGTAAGTTCTATGACCTCAATAACGAGCTTGCTGATTGGCAACTGGCCCAGAAATTCAAAACAAGTTTACCTGCAGTAAACCACATCCGCCGCAAATTCAAGCTTGCCAAAGCAGTGCTGGAAAAAGGCCGGAAAACAGCCAATAAAGCCGCAGTTCTTAAGCTTGCAAAATCGGACGAAAAAGTCCTGCGCAACACACTCGCGGGAACTCGCTAAGCAAACTAGAATGATTCAGAGAGCCGCGCAGGCTCTCTGAATTGCGAGTGCCAGACTGATTCGACCCTCATAGTAAGCTTTGCCCACAATCATTCCGCTGATCTTTGCGTGATTCCACGTAGCTAGATTCTCGACATCACTCATCCCGGACACACCGCCCGATACAATGATCTTCAAGTTCGTTTTGGAAACAGCGTCCTTGTAGAATGGAATCGAAACCCCTTCCAGGGTTCCATCAGAAATGATATTTGTCAGAACAATCTCCTGGATTCCCTGATCCTCGAGAATTTTGAAAAATTCGTCCATGCTATGTCCGCCGTCTTCTTCCCAACCCTGGACGCGCACACGTCCTCCTGCAACATCAACACCGGCCAGCACTCGCTCAGCACCAAATGAGCGCACGTACGATCCCAGTTCATCTGGATTCCGCGCCGCCTTAGTGCCAATAATCACCCGGGCTATGCCAAGTTCCAGGCAGGATTCGACGTCTTGCCTGCTTCGGATTCCTCCGCCTGTTTGTACTCTTGCACGTCCCTTAGCCCTTTCTGCAATCGCCGTTAGAATCGAAGCATTTTGGTCGCGCTTGCCGGTTCTGGCAGCGTTCAGATCAACCACATGGATCCACTTAGCTCCTGCATCTAGAAACTCTTCTGCGAATACCGGTGGATCATCGCTATAGAGTTTCTTATCTTCGTAGGCCCCTTTGTGAAGGCGAACGACCTGGCGGTCCAAAAGATCGATCGCAGGTATGATTTCAAACATCGCTTAGCCCCTTCACCCAGTCGCTCAAAAGGGCCAGACCTGCATCGCTGGATTTCTCCGGATGGAACTGGCAGGCCAGAATCGATCTATGTTTTACGATTGCTGGAAACACATTGCCTGCATAGTCGCAATTGGCGATTACATCTTTTGGATCGATTCGCTCTGCACGATACGAATGGATGAAATACATGTAGCTTGAGAGATATTCTGGACCACCATCGGCTATCAGACGATTCCAACCCATATGCGGGACCCGCACACTTTTATCACTGAACGAAAATTTGCGAATTTTACCCTGCAGCAGTCCAAGACCGTCTATCGGACCTGACTCAGAATCACTTTCAGTTGAGTCTTCAAAAAGGACCTGGAAACCAATGCAAATGCCAAGGAGTGGTCGACCTGCATTCACATGCTCTTGAATCAAATCGCGCGAAGGTGCCAGGCCTTGCATGGCTGCTGCAAATGCACCGTCACCCGGAAGCACAAGAGCCTTGCATCGTTTAATCTTCTCAGGATCGGCGGTGAATTCTACGTCCGGCTCGTAAAGCCTGAGGGCCTTAAGAATGGAGTGGATATTTCCCATTCCATAGTCGAGTACAACAATTCCGCCCACGTAGCCAGGGTCTTTTACTCAGCCGTGCGAGTCAAATCACTCAAGCATGCCCTTGGTAGAGGGAATTCCAGTTCCACGCGGGTCAAATTCTGTGGCCATACGAAGGGCACGGCCCAGCGCTTTAAACACAGACTCATGGATATGATGGCGATTCTCACCGTAATGCACGACCACATGCAGGTTCATGCGCGCATTCATGGCCAGCTTGGACAAGAACTCAAGCGAAAGTTCAGCATCGTAAATGCCGAACTTGCCCTCTTTAATGATGTCAGAGCCCGTATACTGAAAATGATATCGGCCACCCAGATCGACGGCAACAGTTGTAAGGACTTCGTCCATAGTAAGTATGCAGTGTCCATACCGACGAATCCCGCTCTTGTCGCCCAATGCCTGGTGAATCAATCCACCCAGGACAATTGCAGTATCTTCTACTGAATGATGACAATCTATGCCAAGGTCGCCGCGCAAGAGCAGGTTCATATCAATGCAGCCGTGCTTTGATATATGACTGAGCATGTGTTCGAAGAATGGAATTTGTGCGTCGAACGTGTGTACGCCCGTTCCATCCAGGTTGATACCCAGGGAAATATCGGTTTCGGATGTTTTGCGTTTGGTTTCTGCGGTTCGAGCCTTCACTATACCAAGATCGTAAGACGGGGCGTCAAAATCGATTGATTCCCAGCACGAAATGGGAATTTTGGCAAAACCTGCCCAGGTGGTGGAATTGGTAGACACGCTAGGTTCAGGTCCTAGTGGGAGCAATCCTGTGGAGGTTCAAGTCCTCTCCTGGGCACATATACCGTCGAGATTGAACTGTCCTCTTGTGCGGGGGAGGTTTTCAAAGATTCGATGCTCTCTTGCTGGATTGCCAGTTCCAGCTCTGGGCGCAAGAGAAGCGAATAGGGCCGCGCCCAATCGATCCAGAGTCGACCGTCGTCGTGGGAAAGAACCAGACCACCGGCCATCGTTTTTAGAACAGTTATTTTTGAAGCAGCTTCTTTCTCGCTGAAAAAGCGCTCGGGCAATTCGTACGCCAAATCGATTGCGGCGGTGATTTTGTCGAAGACATTTCGATCATCCTGAATCAGGGCGTTAAGATTTCTTTTGATGGTCTGGATTTGGAGTTCGCATTCATTTCGTTTTGCGACGAGTTCCGTTTTATCGATACCATCCTCTGTGAATAGATCGATCAATTTTGATTTTTTCTGTTGGAGCTTTTCAATTTGGGAAGCAAGAGCTTGCAGCTCTCGCTTGTTATTCCGTAGGCCCTGTTCCAGGGGCCTACGGAATAACTCTTTGAGATTCGCGGCGAAAGAGCCAGAGAAGCGCATTGCTTCAACCGCTTCATTCGTGCGAAGTAGTATATCTTCTTCCTTGAACCGGTGTTCCTTCTTTTCCCCCCGGCAGCGGTGCTTGTAGTATACATATTCACCGGATTTCCGTTCACCCTGCTGGAGTTCTGCGATCCAGGCTCGGTTGCACTCCGAGCATCGGACAAAGCGCGACAGAAGGTGGGCTCGTCGCCCGCTCAACGAGCCGTTTCGATTTGCGGACAATCGCGCCAGGCGATCATTGAATCTCTCGACCGAAAAATATTGTTCGTGGGATCCATCGTACACATTCCCAGATCCACGCGGGTATTCAAACCGTCCGCAATAGTATGGATTCTTTAGGAATTTTTCGATTCGTCCCTTCTGCCAGAGGGCACCGGATTTCGGTAGGAGTTTGT
>JAIOPQ010000073.1 GCA_021413825.1 Spirochaetia bacterium
TATTCCAGAAATCTTGCGCGATTGTGGAGGCGAAACGCGCCGCTTAGATCTACTACTCTATGGCCGTGCTTTAGTAGTTCCGGCACGCGCGCCATTGAGACTTCGTTGGGAGTGGCAAGGAGAACGAACGCTCCACTCGGAACAGGAGCATCATGGGTTTGAAACGCGAGTTCCTTTCCGGGTTGCCGTGGCAATTCCGGAAAGGACTCAGTTAGCGTTTTACCCGCGTACTTGTCTGACGTTATATGAACCAGATTCAAGGACGGATGCGCTGCGAGGATTCTAAGGAGTTCCTTTCCTGTGAATCCTGCAGCACCAAGTATCGCTACGTTTCTCTGTTCGCCCATTATTCCTTGCTTAGAATTTCCCCTGTTTCTTCATCTACTTCCGGAGGAGCTTCTACTACATCCTTGCCTTTCTTTGCAGAATCCTTTTCCTTGTGGAGCTTACGAATCTCGGCTTCAATTGTATCTGCACTGGCAGGATTGTCGCGTAAATGCTGTGTGGTATTCTCGCGGCCCTGACCAATTCTGTCGCCCTTGTAAGAATACCAGGTTCCTGTGCGTTCGACTACATTGTACGTTGTAGCCAGATCGAGGAGGCAACCTTCGCGGCTAATTCCAGAATTAAACAGAATATCAAACTCTGCCTGCCGGAATGGAGCGGCCATTTTGTTTTTTACCACTTTGACGCGCACCCGGTTGCCATAGGCTTCTTCTGCACGCTTCAACGTTTCCGTTCTACGGATGTCGAGACGAATGGATGCGTAGAACTTCAAGGCATTTCCACCTGTTGTAGTTTCAGGCGAACCAAACATAACTCCGATCTTATTGCGAATCTGATTCACAAAGATTACAGTTGTGTTGGATCTTGAAATTGTTCCGGTGAGTTTCCGCATTGCCTGACTCATGAGGCGCGCGTGGAGACCCATCTGAGCGTCCCCCATGTTGCCTTCCAGTTCCGCTTTAGGAACGAGAGCCGCAACTGAATCCACGACTACTATATCCACAGCATTGGAGCGAACCAACGATTCAGTAATCTCAAGCGCTTCTTCACCGTTATCTGGCTGCGCTACAAGCAGATCGTCTATGTTCACACCGAGTTTGGCTGCAAATGTTGGATCCAGCGCATGCTCTGCATCCACGTACGCTGCAATTCCACCGGTTTTCTGTGCGTTTGCAACGGTTGAGAGACAGAGGGTTGTTTTCCCGGAGGATTCAGGCCCAAAGATTTCAACAATTCTACCACGTGGCAGGCCACCGATTCCAAGTGCCAGATCAAGTGTGAGAGCTCCGGTAGGAATGGTTCCGATTTCATGGGCGATGCTGTCATCTCCCAGTTTCATAATAGAGCCCTTACCAAATTGTTTTTCAATTTGCTGGATTGCGCCGGCTACTGCCTTCTTGCGCTCTTCCAGTTGTGCGTTTTTTTCCGGTAGTTTCTTATCCACTACTACTTCAAGTTTTCTTGCTTTCTGAGCCATTCTTCCTCCCGAGGCGCGTTCCGCCCGAATCAGCTTACAGTCACTCTACACCGCGGGTGTGACATAAACGGAGCGTTAAAACTACGTAACATATGTCAAGCTGAATTGGATTTCTTCCCGTGGAGGATTATGTCCCAGTACGTCACTGTGTAGGCAATCATTCCAGTTAAAAAGACAGCAAAAATTGCCCAGGCAGAGTATACGGGTTCGGTCCAGAATCCATCGATCCCCTGGGCCTTAAAATACGGCACGCAAAGATGCCAGACAGCAGCAATAGCCACAACGCCGACACCAATCTTGCCCCACATATTGGGTCTGCCCTGAATATCCCGGCGGAAGTAGAGGAATGTGCCCATCCAGACACCCAGGATCTCACGGAAGACGCAGAAGAAGAAAACGAACCACGGAAACCCGTAGTGAAGGGCTGAATCAAGCATTGCCACAAGGGTAACGAGCTTATCGCAGATAGGATCGAGGTAACGTCCCACCATGGTTTCCTGGTGGAGTAGCCTTGCTAGAAAGCCGTCAAGGAAATCGGATAGAATTGCAAAAATTACGAGTAAGAGAAGCAGCCTGAGCCAGAACGCAGTAGGGTTTTCCCTGTATGGCGCACCCAGCCAGACATAGAGCGGCAACAATCCCACGCGCAGCACGGAAAGGAAGTTGGATATAGTCCAGAAATTCTCTTTAAAGGCATCAGCGAATCGCATGCTAGCCCGTGCAGGGTCCTCCAGAGAAGTTAACGGTCAAAGGTTTTTCGCTCCGTCTGTGCGTTTCAAAATCCTGGTCTCATCCTGAAAAAAGCCCCGCCATTCCAGCGGATTGTAGGTTTCCCGAAGAAAGACGCCGTAGCTCCCATCTTCAAGGCGAAATCGCAGGCTCTTTTGGTTCAGATTATACAGCCCTCGTTTAGTTCCGCTCATTGAATCCAGCTGTACCGTTCCGTCGCTTTTGAAGCTAAGCCTTTCAGGCTGGGCTGCAGGCAAGAGTTCAAAGCCTGCCGTAATTTTTTCCGGAGATTGGGAAAGCCCACGCTCGTCTAACTTCTTCTCATTGCATGTGGCGAGGGTAAGAGCCAGAGCAACAAATGGGATTCCAGCGATCAATTTTCTCTGGGGTACCATTTGCCTGCCTCCGTGATTCCAAGATCCATGCGTTTAGAATAAGCTGCAGGTCCTTGAATAAAGAAAGAACCTTTTCCGCCTTCCTGACTGGAAAATTCAGCAGACCCGATCACTGAAATTTCCTGTTTGGAAGCTTTGATTTGAGACCAGACAGTTCTGCCACCCTCTGTGACGCGCTGAATTTCAAAATCATCAAGAACGATTTCCTTGAGCCCTGCCATAGACAGAAGGAGTGGAGCGGGATTTAGATTTTTAGGATTGAGGCCTTTCATCTTGAAAAAGAGATTGCTCTGCGATTTGTAAACCAGGTCAGCAGGAAAGAGTCCATCTGCGGACGCATTGTAATCAATCGAAAAAGGGCCGGCCGGATCTGGATTTCCAGTGAAATATAAAAGGGACATT
>JAIOPQ010000062.1 GCA_021413825.1 Spirochaetia bacterium
GAATAGATCTGCTGACTTTGATTCGGGAGGAATCGCCAGACGCTGGAGTGCTAATGATGTCTGCGGAACGTTCCCCAGAAATCGTTTTTCACGCCCTATTCGAAGGCGCATCAGATTTTCTTGAAAAACCTTTGATCCCACCGGAAGTGGACCTTCGCCTGCGAAGCATCATCAAGAAACAGAAATTTAGAAATGCAATGCGTAACACTACCGCGGAACTGGAACGCGAAAAACGTTTATTGTTAAAGTATTTCTCTCCTGAGACAGCCCAGGCATTGCTTTCGGGAAAACAGGACGCAGATCTCCGCGGCGCAAGTGTTGAAGTGAGTATCATGTTTTTTAGCATCAAGCATGCGGGACGCCTTCTCCGTTCTGCAAGTTCTCAGCGCTTTGCGGATTTCCTGAATATCGTGCTTGTCGATGTGATGGATATTGTGGCGCAAAACAAAGGCTCAGTCAACAAACTGAATGGCGCTGGTCTGCTCGCAACCTTTGGCTTGCCCTTCCCGGGAAGCGACGATGCAGCGCAGGCGATTCAATGCGCGCGAAGTATTCAAGATCACTTCCGGGGACTAAACCAGGCGCGCATGTTCTCGTTTGGAACACTGGAAACTGGAGTTGGAATTGCATCAGGACCCGTGTTCGCGGGAAACATTGGTAATTATCGACGCATGGAGTATACAGTGATTGGTGATACTGCCAATCTTGCAGCCAGGCTTGAAGCACTGGCGGGCACACAGCGCGGAGAAATCTTAACAGATCAGCACACCATCGAGCGCAGCAAGACATCGAACGCACGGTTGCTCCCAGAAACGCGAATTCGTGGGCGAGCGGGCGACGTTGCAATTTATAATGTAATGTGACCTAAGACAATGCCTACATTAGAAGAAGAAAAATCGAATCAGCTTACTCAGGAGCGCATCCTTGCGACTCGAAGCACGTTTGGAATCCTAATAGTAGAAGACGATGCAATTCAATCGCAGATTCTGCGCGAGTTCCTTGAGCTCTTACGTTATGAAGTTCGCGAGGCTGAAGACGGAGCCCAGGCTCGCGCTGCTCTTAATGAGGAAATGCCAGACCTGATACTCCTCGATGTTAATCTGCCGGATATTTCTGGATTGGATCTTCTGAAAGAAATCCATCAGATAGACCCGGATGCATCCGTAGTACTAATGTCATCAGACAAAGATGCAGGCATGCTCTTGAAGGCTCTGGAAGAAGGTGTGGAAGAGTTCCTGGAAAAACCTCTAGTTCTAAGCGAACTTGCTATCCGCGTGCAGAATATTCTTGAGACCGTCGCTTTCAGAAAGAAAAGTATCGAACTCCAGCATGAACTTGCGCGCGAGATGGAAATACTTTCACGGCATTTTTCTCGCGAGACGGTCGAGGCACTGCTAAAAGGTGAGATCACGGCGGAACCGGGTGGAGACGTTACAACTACAACGGTACTCGTCTTTGATTTGCGAAACTCAACTGCAATGGCTGAGCGGATGGGGCCGTTGCCGTTCAGCACATTCCTGAATGAAATCATGGTCGACCTAATGGATCTTGTTCTAAGTCAAAACGGAAGTATCGCGAAATTGACAGGTGACGGAATGATTGCAAGCTTTGCCGGGGGCCACACCCAAACGGGCCCGACAAACGCTCTGCGATGCGCCGAAAGAATCGAAGAATACTTCCAAAGCCTGCAGGCGGCTGGAGTGGATACGGAAACCGGGCCACTTGGATTTGGAATTGGAATTGGGACGGGCCCCATCTTTCAGGGGAATATAGGAACACTGCGTCGCCTGGAATTCACCCTGGTTGGCGATGCGCTCAGCCGAGCCTCCAGATTGGAGAGTCTTACCAAGAAGCTGGGTGGCAGAATCATTTGCGACAAACCTACTATGCGGGGCGCCGTCTATGATACCGAAAAACTCAGGCCAATCCACGTTCGCATTCGGGGTAAAATGACCACCATCTACAGCCTTCAGACTGAAACGTAACGGAAGCAGCCAGGACCTTGCACCGGTTTTTCAGTGGACAGGATGGCCGTAACCGTTCAACTCACCGGCAGCAGTTTTCGGGATGATAATATGACTTTCAATACAAGACAACTATTCGACGAGTTTGGCAAAACTGGTCTGATTACTGAACACCGAGGAGAAGAATCAACGATAGACGCCATTTCTGCGATTGAAACAGCAAGCGGCACATCACTGATCTTCCTGGACAATCTCAAATTTCTGGATCATGTAGTAAAAACCAAACCGGCCGCAATTGTAACTACGGCTGAAAACGCGGAAAAAGTGCAGAGCCTTGCAAAAACAATCATAATAGCGCCTAACGTCCCCCTTGCACATGCAATCATAAAGCAACGCTACGGAGACCGGGATTTTAAGAACACAGAATGGGGCCAGCGCCATCCGTCGGCAATTGTTCATGAAACAGCACAGATTGGATCTGAAGTGGTAATTGGTCCCGGCTGTGTGATTGGAAAAAACGCCAGAATCGGAAAGAATACCGTCGTGATGGCAAATACAGTGATCGAATTCGATGCGCAAATCGGCGAAGACTGTGTAATCTATTCCGGAGTGTTTGTTGGATATGGCTGCAAAATAGGAAATCGGGTGATCATTCAGCCAGGTAGCGTAATTGGTTCTGAAGGATACGGCTTTGCCCAGGACAGCAAGAAGCACAGCCATCGCATTCCTCAAACTGGAATCGTTGTGATTGAGGACGATGTGCGCGTAGGAGCAAACAATTGCATTGATCGCGCAGCATACGCCGAGACCAGGGTAGGTCGCGGAACCAAATTTGACAATCTGTGTCATGTAGCGCATAACGTTCAAATTGGAGAGGACTGCCTGTTAACGGCTAACCTCGTTGTCGCTGGCTCTACTAAAATCGGAAATCGCGTAATTGCAAGTGGAATGACGGGAATTCTGGATCACCTGGTTGTTGGAGACGATGTGATCCTGGTTCAACGCGCCGGCGTCACCGCAAATGTCACAGAGCCAGGCATCTACGCGGGTTTACCATTGCAGCCCCTGGCTGACTACCTCAAGAATCAAGCTGTAGCCCGCAAACTACAGGACATGAAGAAAGACATTTCTGATCTAAAAAAGAAATTGAGCGAGCGTCCGTCGACTTGAGCTCGGCGAGCAAGGACAGACCACTCTCAGGTTGGCGGCTGCGTCTGTATGAAACGATTTACGAATCGGATACGCGCGCAGGCAAACTGTTTGATCTTGGTCTGCTTGCCGCAATTGTACTAAGTCTTGTTGTTGTAGCATGGGAATCTGTCCCGGATCTGGGAGACACGCTTGGCGCAATCCTGCACGTTCTGGAATTGAGCCTAACTGGATTGTTCACTATTGAGTATTTTCTCCGGCTAATCGTAGTTCGTAGACCAATTCGTTATGTTACCAGCTTCTACGGACTGGTTGATTTAGTTGCAATCGTCCCAACATACCTTGCTTTCTTTATTCCTGGTTTGCAGTACATGATAGTATGGAGATCCTTGCGGCTACTGCGTGTGTTTCGAATCTTAAAGCTTGGACCATTCGTAGAGGAAGCCGGTCAATTGACAGAAGCAATGGTAGCGGCAAGGCGCAAGATAATCGTATTCTTTGCGGCGCTTGCAATTCTTGCGTTTATCTTTGGCACTTTCATGTATGTAATCGAAGGTCCGGAAAACGGATTCAAGAGCATTCCAGTTTCAATCTACTGGGCCGTTGTAACCATGACTACGACTGGCTTTGGAGACATCGTCCCGCGTACTGGACTTGGACAAGCAATCGCAACTTTCATGATGCTTATGGGGTATGCAATTCTGGCCGTACCCACAGGGATCATCACGGCAGAACTTGCAAGTCGTCCGCATAAGATTACGGCTCAGACTTGTCCTTCCTGTCTGCTTCAGGGCCACGAAAAGGATGCAAAGCATTGTAAGTTTTGCGGCGCAGCTCTTTAAGCTTCTTAAAATGAGCGAAGAACTTTCAAAACTTCTTGGGCATCATCGACAACGAGTGCTGGGATTTTTTCGTAAACGAATCGATATCGACATTGCAGAGGACCTCTGTCAGGAGGTGTTACTACGTATCCATCGCGCCTGGGATAAGTTTGATCCATCACGGGGTGATTTTGGTGCGTGGTCTCTGGCTATCGCTCGTAATGTTCTCTATGATTACCTGAAGAAGGCCAACAATTCCATCCAGGCCGACGAATTACAGGAAGAGATATCTGCAGACAAAAGCAACTCAAGGGAGGAAAAAGAACTAAGAGAAGAACTTTTAAATGCAATTGCGCGTCTTCCTGAGCCGGAACGAACAGTAGTATCTAACAGGGAACTCCTGGGTATGCGACTCGCTGACACGGCCACAGATCTTAATCTTTCAGTAAGAACAGTTAGTAGAAAACTTCTGTCCGCATACGACCTATTGCGCGCTGATTTGATCGCCCGCGGCATTCATCCTGGAGAAAGTCATGAGCCTTGAAGAAAGTATGACTGAGTTAGAAGAATTTGAGTTCCTCACAGCACTTAAGCTGTCAGATGAAATTTCAGCAGACCAGGAATCCAGGTTACAAGAACTCCTCAGAAATCCGGATTTCAGAAATTCCTACGAGCGCTACTGGCAAACCCATTCATTCATCACAGGAGGCCTCCGCTCTGGACCTGAGCCAAAGCAAGAAGCCGCGCATAACTCAAAACCGATTCGGGTCACCCGGCTGTCCGCAAATCAACTCTTTGCAATTGGAGGAGTTGCGGCTGCCCTTATCATAGGAGTTTCATTTCTGTTCTACATTCGCGCTAAGCCCACAGAGCATTTCAAATGGCAAGAGGTGCGAGGCAGCTGCATACAAACCGGAAAACCAAACGGATTTCAAACCAGGCAGGGTGTATGTGATTTAAGATCGGACACGATTGCGCTTCGCTTACTTCCGGATTCTGAAACATCTACAACTCTTACTGATGATGATCTTCGCATCGAGTTCAGCGGTCGATTGAGCGTGGATGCAGGAAAACAACGTCGTCCACTCGTATTCACGAGCGGTCCGCATTCGATCCAAATACTGGGAACGCAACTGGTCTTAACCGCAGAAAGGGGAATCTTCCGCGCGGAAATGATCGAAGGAAGTGCAGAGCTCCGTAGCAACGGAAAAACTGCAGTCGTCTCAACCGGTAGAATCATTGAAATTTCAAACGCCGTATTCAAAGAATCGCGTTTGACCCTGGATCGCGACTGGCTGTTACGCAGGTGGTCCAGCGGAATGAAAGGAAATCAGAATACAGAAATCATTGAACAACTTGTTCGGGTGCAGGAGCCAGGAATCTTCTATGTCCTTCGCCTGAAAGATGGGCGCACGTTCACGGGACCAGTAAAACAATCATCCACACACTATTTAGTGATGACCACGAATGGAGACTTTGAAGTGCCAAACGATCAGGTAGAATCGATTGATGTTTATCCGTAATAGACCAGAACACATCTCGATTATTCGAGTGATTGCTTTCGTTTTCACTTTCAATTTGTCTGGAACGTTAGTCGCCGACACTGTTATCTTTAGAAGCGGCACCGAAGTAACCGGCGTCCGTACTGAAATTCAGGGGGATCAGCTGACAATCACTGATTCGATCGGACGGCAACAGAAGCATTCTATGCGGGACGTGAAATCCATTCGTCCTGGACCTATCGCGCCTCCCCCAGGGAACACCAGGTTAGAGATTCCACCGGCGGAAGTGCAAACCAAATCTCCCTGGCTGGACCACCCGGTTTCGCTCGCTGTTCAGGGTCTAATTCCAGGCTGGTCCGGACTATATCGCAGCAATCATTTTGCTGGCGGAACCCTGATGTCGGGGCTTGAACTCTATGCACTGGCTCGGCTTGTGCCGTGGATCGGACGGCCAGTCCCTGCTCTGGCAAAAAATCCCGTGATTCAATATCTAGTAATTGAATCTTCCGTAAATTCATCCAGCCGTACTCAAACGTTAGCCCTAACGAGTACTTTCGTGCGCCTGGTTGAGAACCCGGCGACCAAATCTGAATATATCCGACGCGATCATTTTATTCGGAGCAGAAATGAAAAACTGGCAGGACTGGCATTCTTGATGATATCCGATGCAACACTTTCAGTTCTGTACAGAGATTCTGAGAAGCAAGTTAGCGTTCATTCAAGCCCTACAGAAACCATCGGACTCCGATTTTCAAAAAACTTTTAAAATATTCAGTCGCTCTGTCTAAGTATTCGCGCACGATCAGTAGTCTCCAGTAAGCCGCAAGTGCGGCAAGGAGATTAGAAATGAATAAGCTACGCTTGGCCCTGCTTGTTGCGGCGATACTCAGTTGGAATGCATGCAGCAACGACAAATCAGATTCAAATCAAGGTTTGACTGCTTCGATTCTTACCGCAGCATCTTCAGGCAATGCAGGTTTTGATGAATCACAACTTGCAACAAACAGTGAAAACGAATTCGGAAACCCAATGGCAGGTCGTTCCACTGAGCATGCACCCCTCTGGCCAGGACTAGATTTTGGATTTTTCGATCAAACCGTTCTGCAAACAGGCGGAACTCAAACGATCACACTTCCTACGCGCACTGATTCTTGCCAGTTCGGCGGAACAAGAACTCTTTCCGGAACGCAGACGATTAACGTTACGCAAAATCCGGATGGATCAAGTACTGTAGATGTGACAGCCGGAACACGTAGCGTATCCTTTGATCATTGCGAGGCCAACGGGCGCGTAACGATTAATTCGGGAACTATCACGCTAACGCAAACTGGATCAGCGACGCTGGTCATTGACACTGTTACAACAACAGACGGAACTCGCACACGCCACACTCTCAGCGGACTCACTGCAACTGTTTCAGGAAGTATCGAGAGAACAATAGAAGGAAGACGCCGTGGTCCTCAAACTGGGACCGTTCAGATCAGTCTGAACGTAACTACAACCAATCGTGTAGTTCACTGGCAGGACGACGGAAGCGGAAATCTTTCGAACCCAACTCTGATTTCAAGAAGTGGATCGATTCAAGGTACAGTGAACGCTGGTTCAATAACTCGTACAATCAATCGCACGTTCTGATAGTCAAAGAACTTGCTTTAGATCAGCCAGCAAATCGGAAACGACGAAACTGGCTGGAATATTTTTTGAATGTTTCTGATTTTCAAACCACAAAATTGAAGTTGTATGATCCACAAGGTACGGTTTCCCATTCGCAACATCAGGCACAACGTCTAAGCGACGGTACAGGCGGAGCATCGAAGCAATTTCTTTTGAATCGCCCGTATATCCGCGAATCATCGGATGGAATTTCCTGGCGTAGTCCGCGGCTATGCGAGGTGTATCGCGGGCTGGATCAACGCTGATAAATATGACTGTTAGTTTTGCTTTCTGTGAATCTGAAAGAGCAGCCACGGTTTCTCCCAGACGATGCATGGTGGCCGGGCAGAAATCAGGACAATGCGTATACCCGAAGAAGACCAGGCTCACCGGTTTCTCGCTCAAGAGCGAAATAAACGAGACATTCCCGTCCGGGCCGCTCAGCTTTGCTTCGCCAGCTTGCACCGGTTGAATGGAAGGAAAGCGCGGCCCGCACGCGGTTAGCAGAAATGCGCTGAGAAATACGGTGCCTCGAACCATCACTGGTGAAGAAAGTAATTGGTCTGCCACATGAACAGCGGAAATTCGTCCTTCGTGGTTTGTAGGTCTGCAAGCGTACTGCTTCTCCTGTCCCTGGGTTGCAGTGTTTTTTCAAAAGTTCAGGATCCGTTCTTTATGCCGGTCCTTGATTCAATGGAACAGGGCACCTATTTCCCATTTATTCGCTACGACTTAAATCAAATCGAATACAGAGATCAAGGGTTTCAGACATTCTTTGCTGCTCTTAAACAGTCTTCAACGCATACAGTCAGGATTATCCATATTGGCGACTCGCACGTCCATGCAGACAGCTTCACGGGGAATGTCAGGGAACAATTACAGAAAATCTTTGGACGTGCAGGCCATGGCTTGGCGTTTCCATTCGCTGCGGCCAAAACGCATTCCACGCGATTCTATACTTCGCAAGCATGGGGAACCTGGCGTTACAATCAGAGCGTATTTCCGCCTAACGGGCTTCCCATTGGTCTTTCCGGAGCAGTAATCGAAACAAGCGTTCCAGGCTCTTCTGTATCCATGTCATTTTATGATCAAACTCCACTGCAGTCCCCGATAGTGCGCGTATTCTGTGCCGGAGATTCAAACAGCTTTTCCGCCTCTATCCAAACCAACTCTGGTGAAAAGATTACAGCCAGATGCGCAGCTAAACCCGGAGACTCCACTTCGTATTCATTGGGGAAAGAATTCCAATCGTTTTCGATGCAAACGATCAAGGCGGCCCCAGGTGAAAACTATTTTAGACTTTTTGGTTTTTCCCTGGAACGCGAATCACCCGGTATTATCTATCATTCTGCGGGAATAAACGGCGCACGCTTTAGCGATCTAGTCCAGCGGCAAAGCATGGCACCCGCAATGATTCGAAGCATCAACCCGGATCTAGTGATCCTCGACATGGGAATAAATGAAGTTTACACTTTCCGCGATGCTCCGCAGACATTTGAATCCGATGTCCGCACGTCAATTAGCCTGATTCGCAAATGGAATCCCGGCCTCCCTGTCTTGATCTTGAACTTACCGGAAATTTACGTTCAATCCACAAACCTGAACCTATCAGACAAATATACAATTCTACTCCGTAAAATTGCAGATGAGACAAACTGCGCGTTCTATGATACATACGGAATTGCGGGCGGCCGCGGTTCAATGTACAATTGGGCACTCAGTGGCCTTGCATGACATGACTTCAATCATCTCACATGGAAGGGTTATGAAGTCAAAGCAGAACTATTTGTTCACGCGCTCTTGAGGGCTTATCTGATTGAAACAAATAAGAACTGAGAACCCAATCACTCGCACTCATTTGTCAAGACTGTACAATCGATCCAAGAAATCCAATATCAGTTCGTCAACTTCTCCCTTCACGGGTAAACTTCCGATCATGCCATACATTGCCGCCTGACGTTTACCTTCGGTGCTGGTAAACCTGGAAAGAAATCGAATCGCGGAAACAGGCAGAATTTTACTCAGGGCTCGGGCTGCAGCGGTCTGCAAATCAGCCCAGCGCGAACCGATTGATCCACGGACTTTTTCGGTGCATTCCCGCAGATCCCTAATGAACTGCTCGCGCGACGCCTCATGCGCGTAACTGATGGTTAAGTGCAAGCTTGGCGGATCCTGCTGCTTGTCAAGGTGCCAACCGCGTACTGCAAGCTCGTCTCCAATCTGATAAATATCCATTTCATCCGAAACAATTGCAAGAACTGACGCATGCGGCTGTCCTGGAATCCTGAGCCCGGGGATCGCTTGAATCTCGTTTCGAATATAGTCGGTAGATTCAAGGACACTTTTTGCGAGCCCCATGTATCCTGCTTCTCCCAGGTGCTTGAGTACTGCCCAGGCCGCAGCAATGGAACCTCCGGGCCTTGTGCCCAGAATTCCGGGTGAACCGTAGATTCCACCGGGCCATGTAGTTTGAACAAAGAATTGAGAACGTCGTTGTGAACTATTTCTGTAGAGCACGACCGATGCGCCTTTGGCCGCATAGCCATACTTATGCAAATCGATTGAAATAGAAGTAACACCTGGAAGTTCAAAACTGAATTCTGGAACTGGTCTGCCCAGCTTTCTAAAGAAAGGTAGAATCATACCGCCAACGCAGGCATCTGTGTGGAACAATATTCCGTGCGAAAGGGCAATGCTTGAAAGCTCACGGATGGGATCGACTACGCCATGTGGATATTGCGGCGCACTTCCAACGATCAGAATTGTTTGATCCGTTACGGCTGCAGCAGTCGCCGCCACATCAGCCCGAAAATCCGGACCCACAGGGATATGCTTAATTTTTAATCCAAAGTAGTGTGCTGCTTTATCAAAGGCAGGATGCACAGTAGTGGGCACAAGTATCTCTGGCTCCTTGAGGCCAGGCTTATGCTTCAACGCATATTCACGCGCAGAATAGACTGCAAGCAAGATGCTCTCAGTGCCGCCTGACGTTAAATTTCCGCTGGCTGAACCGTCGCACATTAGATCAGCCATCATGGATACAGTTTCCTGTTCGAATTTGCGCAATGCCGGAAAGGCTGATGGATTAAGTCCGTTTTCAGAAAAAAATAGGCCGTACGCTTCTTTTACAACTTCGTAGATTTCGTGACCTGGATAAAAGACCAGGCTGAATGCTCGACCGTCACGCCAGCGCACATCGTTCTTTCTTGCAGTCTCTAGCTCTGCCATAACCATCGAGCGTTCTGTGCCTTTGGCCGGAAATTTCATACGGTCTCCTGCGCACCTTTGTGCTATGACTCAAAGTCAAGCTGGCCTTTCCAGGCACAACCACACGATCGAACCAGAGAACAAAACGGAATTGTGCGACCCCTTGGATTGGACGCAGGGATTGTCCGCAGGTAAACTACTTGACATGATTTTAGTTTACTTCAAAACAAGGCCATGAATAGCAAAATCGACGTACTAATCAGCGGAGCTGGCCCGACTGGCCTCATGGCAGCGTGTAGATTGGCTGCAGCGGGCGTTTCGTTTCGCCTGGTGGATAAGCAGGCTGCGTTCTCAAATCTCTCCCGGGCGCTAGCCGTCCAGGCCAGGACCCTTGAGATTTTTGAGCAAATGGGAATCATTGACAAGGCCCTTGAAAACGGTGAGAAAATGCATGGAATCGTGCTACTAACAGAAAAGGGCCGCGCCACCATCGAGCTTAAAACCAAACAAACTACCATCACGCCCTACCCATTTGTTCTAATATTGCCGCAGGACAAAACGGAACGAATCCTCGGAGAAGAACTGACCCGTCTAGGCGGTAGCGTTGAATGGAAGACGGAAGTCCTTTCGATCGAGCAAGATGCAAATTTGGTTCGCGCGCAAGTTCACGGCCCGAACGGCGCAGAGACAATCGAAGCCAAATACATTATTGGAGCAGATGGCGCACATAGCTCAGTGCGGCATTCGCTCGGGATAGAATTTAAAGGCGCCCCGTACGGGCAGACGTTCTACCTGGGCGATATTGCAATTGACTGGGATATTCCCAGGGGCTTCGCAGTCGCATGTCCAGGACGGAGCGGGTTCAATGCATTCTTTCCAATGCCGGGTAACGGGCGATACCGTGCCCTTGGGATTATTCCGGAAAACGTCCGCGGGCAAAAACTGGACCTGACTTTAGTTCAAAAGATTTTCTCGGAGACGGTTCCCACAGCCCTCACTGCTTCCGATCCACGCTGGATGTCTGAGTACCATCTCCATCACAGATTTGCCACGTCATTTCGACAGCCCGGCAGGCGGACAGGGAATGAATACCGGATTGCAGGACGCTCACAACCTTGCATGGAAGCTCGCAGCGGTTCTAAAGCAAAACGCCTCTGAAAAGCTCCTGGACTCCTACGAGCAAGAGCGCTTGCCGTTCGCCAAAAGTCTGGTTGGTGGGACCGATCAGGCCTTCACCACTATGGCCGGAGAAACTGGTTTTTCTGTATTTTTCAGAACTCAACTGCTACCACGCATAGCCCCGTTGATACTTGGACTGGAGTTTGTCCAGGATCGGGTCTTCAAACGTTTGTCGCAAACCACAATTGAATACAAAGAGGGTTTCCTTGCAGGAATCCATTCACATCTGACCGGCAAGCGGTTGCCCCATTCGCGTTTAACGTCTGGAAAGTCACTGCTTGGATTGATAAGTGGTCAGGCGTTTCATTTGATTGTTCTTGGAGATGAGGATACAAAAGGAGCGTGCGATCTCTGGCCAGGAATTTGCATACATTCCTTCCCGGAAGGAACAGAACCAGAACTTTACAAAGCTCTTGGAATGCGCCGGGGGATGATCGTAGTCCGCCCCGATCAGTACGTGGCTTTTTCAAGTAATCAGTACTCGACAACATTGCTGAACCGATTTTTCTCGAACCTGCATGCTTGATCGAATCCTGGACAGAACACTACTCCTTTTTTTGTCAAAGGGAATTCATCGAGTGAACACGGATGACATCGCGGAATCAGTTGGAATAAGCAAACGCACGCTCTATCGCTACTACGCCTCCAAGGAAAAACTGATCACGGCTGTGATGAATCACTTCAAAATTAAAATGCGCGGGAGAATTGATGAGGTTCAGGCCAGGGAAGATATACCATCGCTTGAAAAATTTCAGCTTATCATTTCCCATGTGGCGCAAATGCTTTCAACTATTTCACGCGAACTGATGATCGATCTTGAGCGAGAAAGATCGGATATTTTCCAGGACCTAATGGCATTTCGAGCTGCCAACATTAAAAGTCTGACGGGGATCCTTCGCGAAGCACAGAGAGAAGGCACAATCGACAGCAAAATCGATGTGGATTTTGCAATCGATATGCTACTCGCATCCATCAATGGTTTGCTGAATCCAGAATATCTAATGGCACATAACACTTCGTTTGATCAAGGTCTCTCAAAGATTCATACTATATTCTTAAACGGAATTCAGGCCCGACCCCGAGCATCTAAAGCAAAATAACAGAGCCAGTTTCGCGATTGACCAACTTCGTCGCGCATTCCAAAGTCTCCTCGTGAAATTAGCCCTTTACATTCCTATCGCTTTGCTTATGAGCTTCGACTTGCTGGGTCATCCTGTAGAATCAGTGGGCCCGCCAGAAATAAAGACCGCTGAAATTCCAAGAACACGCGATTTCAGATCAGGACCAGGCATCCAGCTTAGAATCCCGGGTGCAGACGCAGCATTCAAGCCATCGTTTCCGAGCACAGCACCCATGGATTATCAGAAAGCGTCCGCCCTGAAGTTTCCCGATGCAAATCAGATGTTCGCCCTGGCCTTTGCGCAATACGACGGAAAACCCGGCTGGTACACCGGGCCTGACGGTGGACGCATCTACCAATGGAAGCAGAACAACTGGGTCTGGGAACGCGCCGATGGAGCCAAAATCACACGATGGGAAAACGGGACGTCTTTGATCGAAAGTCAAGGAAATCGAATTTTGCAGTACGTAAATCCGCAATGGCCTGGAGCAATCGAATGGACATTCCCTGATGGAACCAAACTCACCCGTTACCCCTGGCCTGCGGAAAATACGGTCTGGTTCTCCTACGATCGTCCGGATCCCTCTGGTCGCATAACGTTCCAGATTTACCAAAAAGGGAAATGGGCACCAAACGAAACCAGCTACGATAATTACAAATTCTCTTATTCAAGTGCCTGGGCTGATCATATCCAGGCGTTTCGCGAATGGGACAAGAAGAACGAATTCTTTTCAACCATGGAGAAGCTTCTGGAATTCAAAAATCCGGGCCAGATTCCGGTTATCATGTTTGATCAGCTGGCTGACATGCGAAAACAATTATCCAATCCAGCGCAGGGTGAAGGTGGGGCTGGTGGCCTACTTGGAATTTCAATGTGTTGCGGAGCAAAACGTACACAGCCATCAACGAACCCTGTTGTGGCCAAAATCCAACGCCAACAGGAATCGTTCCCTGTACTTTTACATGAAACAGTTCATAATCTTCAGCAGCACCGCTGCTTCTATGTGCGTTCAGGAAAGCCAAATCTTCCTCCAGAGCAACGGCCAACTCCATGGTTTATTGAAGGAGTGGCCGAGTTCGGCATGATGCGTCTACTACCGCGGGACAGGGCACGAAAGTACAGGGAATTATATACAGCGCTTGATGCAGGTCGCGTGCCGGGCGTAAACCAGATTGGATACGCCGATGGAAACGTTTACATGTTTGGTACTGCAATGGTGGAGGCTACATACTTGCAGAAAGGGTCTGAGCCCATAAGGAAATTCTATGACGACATGTGCCTCGGAACCCCGGAAGACGTCTCACTAAAAAGGAACCTGGGCATGGATCTGCCAACACTGCTCGATTCTTCCCTCAATTTCTTTAGAAAAAATCGCAGTCGCCTTGAGGCGGAAATGAAGATCCTGGAAATAGAAGGTCTGCCTGAATTGAAACCTGCTGCTGGCGGCGACTGTTCGCTAGCCACCACATCACTTCCAGGAAATACCAGGGATATTCAGGGCGTTCCAGATATTTGGAATACCTGCAGGATGGACATTAGCGAACTTTCCGGCTTTACCGGAACATTTCGTGGACCCCGAGGAGAGCGTATAACGGTGTGGGGCACCGGCGATCAGGCTACCGATACAGGCAAAGCTAAATTCACTTACTGGAAAGATGACTCCGCAGAAGTCATCTTTGCTGGGCACAAGATTACCCAATGGAAAGCAGGAGACAGGAAATGGACTTTGCCTGACGGTAGTTCAGCCGTTATGCGCTCAACTGGAAAGCTAGACTATTACGATCAACAGGGCAAGTACATACAACCATGAATATTCAATCCGCAGAAGAACTGAAGGAAAGCCTGCGGCGTTTTCTTGAGGTTCATACTAAGACCAGGCTATTGAGCGCAGAGAACGGCCAGCTTGCAATGTATATCAAGCTGGCTCAAACTCAGGCGAGCAAGCCCCGCGACAAGATGATCGTATATTTTCTTCTCCGAATTCAAGAACGTCTGCTCGAACAAGCACCGGACGAAAAAAGCCGAGTGATATGCGAATTTTTGATTTCAGAGCTGAACGGTTATTACAAGGAGCTGAAGGGATGAAAGGATTGAGGAATGCGAAGAATCGGCGCATCGTGTTGCTGCTTGAGCTCTTAATTGTTTGCTATTCTGGCGTTTCCTGCGTGAGCCGCTGCATTGGTGGTGCACATGATTTCAAAGCCGGATCCAAATACCAGACGCTTACTCCAGGGGCGCGCGATCTAATTGATGCTGCCTATTCAGGAATCGATCCGAACAAACTGTTGGACTATCATGTTCATGTAGTCGCTCTTGGAACCACGTGTAAAGAATGCTATATTCATCCGGATTTTTATTCGACCCTCCATCCGATTAAGCGAATGCGATTCAACGTCTATGCTTCCGCCGCAGGCATCACTGACTTCAAGCGCGCGGATGAGCAGTACGTTGGAAGGTTAAACGATCTTATCAACGGCATGGAGCAGCACGGAAGATTTACTATCCTGGCGTTTGACCGCGCGCACAATGCTGACGGCACTCAAAATGACGCTCAAACCGATTTCTATCTTACAAACGAGTATATTTTTGATGTAGCTTCGAAATCAAAAAGCCTGGTGCCGGCAATCTCCGTGCACCCTGCGCGAAAAGACGCTGTAGCAGAACTGGAGCGCTGGGCCAAGAAAGGGGCGCGAGTAGTCAAGTGGTTGCCGAATGCGATGGGCATTCAAGCAGATAACAAGGCATATCGTGACTTCTATTTAATGATGAAGAAGTACGACATGATTCTGCTTTCACATGCTGGCGAAGAACGTGCCGTGGATGCAGATGAATACCAGGAACTTGGCAATCCACTGTACCTGCGATACCCACTAGAGCTGGGCGTTAAAGTTATAGTCGCACATTGCGCAAGCCTGGGAAAGGCAAGGGATATCGATGCTCCTGGCCAACCACTCGTTTCAAACTTTGAATTATTCTTGAGGCTCTTTGGTGAAAAGAAATACGAAGGGCGTCTGTTCGCTGATCTTTCAGCAATGACTCAGTTCAATCGACTCGGGGCAAGCCCGGAACCTGAACCGTTAAAATACATA
The DNA here is from genome assembly GCA_021413825.1 of Spirochaetia bacterium. Lineage (GTDB taxonomy): Bacteria > Spirochaetota > Leptospiria > Leptospirales > Leptonemataceae > JAEUSB01. The sequence goes on from JAIOPQ010000062.1 coordinate 15,686, forward strand.
CTGGGGCATCCGGAAATCCAGAACCGCCTCGTCAACGGGAGCGACTATCCGTTGCCCGCAATCAATATTGTAATTCGCACAAAATCCTTGCTAAAATACGGATTTATTAATGAAGAAGAGCGCACATTGTTAAACGAGATTTATAAATTCAATCCACTTTTGTTCGACTTTGTACTGAAGCGAACGATCAAGCACCCGGAGAATCCGTCCCTCAAACTTGCGCCGCAGGTTTTCCTGGAAAGAAAAGAACTCAAACCGTTTCGGTGATTGGCTGAATATTGGTTGCGTGAAACCGCGCGCGGCTTTCCAGTCGCCTATGCCAAAGATCAGCATTGTTATTCCATCACTCAATGAAGAAGAATATCTTCCTCGATTACTCGATACAATCAAAGCGCAGACTTTCAAAGATTTTGAAGTAATTGTAGCGGATGCAGGATCAAAAGACAAGACTGTGGAACTCGCCAGGGCGGCGGGAGCAGTTGTAGTTCCAGGCGGAATGCCAGGTCCAGGACGAAATCGAGGCGCTGAAGCGGCAAAAGGAGAATTCTTATTTTTCTTTGATTCGGACGTTCTGCTACCGCCGGACTTTCTGGAAAAAGCACTCCGCGAAATGGAGGAACGCTATCTCGATCTGGCTACGTGCGAATTCAAACCGGAGTCAGAGCTACGTCTTGATCAGGTTCTGTTTCATCTGGCCAACTTATCCGTAAAAGTAAACCAGTCGTTTAACCCACGTGCCGCCGGATTCTGCATCTTCATTACTAAGCGACTATTCAAGCGCGTTGGCGGATTTGATGAATCCGTCGTACTCGCAGAAGATCATGACCTGGTTCAACGCGCCTCGGTGTTTCGCCCTCTTCGCTTCCTGAGTTCAGTGAGTTTGCAAGTCAGCGTGCGCAGGCTTAAGAAGGAAGGCCGATTCTCACTCATTGGGAAATACATGCAGGTGGAGATGCATCTTCTCCTGAAAGGAAAAGTTACAGAAGATATTGTAGAGTATGAGTTTGGAAATTTTCCGGCAGGTGATAAACCAGCGGCCAAGAAAGCCCTGGACGACCTTGAAGCAACGATCATTCAAATCGAACAACAGTACAATCAGTTTTCTGAACGTTATCTGCAATCTAAGCCGGGCAGTGACTACAAAGAAGGCACGGACAAAATGAAGTCAGCTATGGACTCCATTCAAGGAGTGTTGAAAGCTCTTTTTGATAAGAAAGGCTGATGTTCAGTCAGGATCTTTAACCAAAGAAAAGTCTGATTTTTTGAAAACCCAGGATATCTGGACTCCCTCAGCCTTTAGGGCTTCTTCGCCGCCCTCTTCACGGTTGACCACACAAATTGCGTGACTCACAGATAGACCGGCATCGCGAAATGCACGCACCGCGATCAACGTTGATCCGGCAGTGGTAATCACATCGTCCAGGACCAGAACTTCTTTTACAGCAGCAACATCTCCTTCGATTTTCTGGCCGGTCCCATGGCCTTTGGCTTCCTTTCTCACAATCAAAGGATAAACCAGTTTGCCAGCCGAATTGTAGGCAAGTGCCAGGGCGCACCCAATAGGATCTGCGCCCAGCGTAAGTCCGCCCACTGCCTGCGGCGAAAGACCCAGACCTGGAACGATTTCGTCACGGAGCACGTTCGCAAGCAGTTGCAAACGAGGTGGGTGCAGAGTTATTTTTTTGCAGTTGAAGTAATGACGCGACTTACGACCTGATGCAAGAGTAAATGGTTCTTCGCGAAAGGCGTAAATGTGGTCGCGAGCTATTTCGAACAATTGCTGAGCCAGGGGTCCCATGAAAAAAACCTCACCGGAAAGAACCGGAAATAAGAACATGAATCCGGACCTGCCCCCGCTGCCACGTCTTTTTCAGAATAAGATTATTACCATTGCCGTGGGCGCAGTCTGGTTTGGCGGACTATGTACGCTTTCCCTGGAACCCTTCACGTTTCCGGTGATCGTCTGGATCGCACCATGGCCCCTATTCTATTTTGCCACGCGCTTTCGCGATAATATCCTGGCTCTCGCCGGGATCGGCGCGATTTGCGCGGCAACCCTCTGCACTTTTTCATTTTACTGGCTGCTCCATCTTTTTCAAACATTTGGTGGACTGAACCTATTCCTGGCATTTTTGATTTTTGTTCCCTATACCGTTTTACTGAATCTGAAAATCCCACTTTTCCTGGTTCTTTTTGGTTTAGCTGAAAGACACAGAACTAGACTTCCGCCGCTCTGGTTCGTTGCTGCATTTCTGGCGCTTATCTCAGATACTATTTCGCCACAGGTATTTCCCTGGTACTGGGGAAACCTGGCCGCGCACAATCGCGCACTGGCACAGATCGCAGAGTTCACGGGAATTCACGGCATTTCATTCATGATGTTCGCTGGCAGCTATGGATTGTATAGCGTTATGCGACATTTGTCTGTAAACACCAATGGCCTCACAAATCTTCAGGGGCGACTAGCGCAGATACTGCTTAAACACACCTGGTCGCCTGACTCGGGCAAGGTCATAGCATCCATTCTCCCAGGTCTATTTGCTCTGTGTCTTGGGTTTGGACAAATCCGGCTCCATCAGTTTACGGAAATTGAAAAGACCCTCCCGAAAGTACGCGTTGCGATGATCCAGCCCAATGCGCCGCTTGAAAAACCGGGCGAGAATCATGTGACGGATGAACTCATCCTCGATTTGATCAGGAATAGAATTCCCACATTAGTCGCTACTGCCAGGGAATACGGGCCGTTGAACCTGGTTGTACTGCCTGAATCAGGTGTCCCTTACTACACAACACAGAACAACATGCTAACCAACGCCAGTAGGATTTACTGGCGACCGTTTGAAGAGATGGTTCAACAGATCGCGCGAACAACAGGTGCAAGCGTTTACTTTAACGAAATTGCAATGGATATTGTCTGGGACAAAATTCGCGATCGGCCGCGTAGCGGCGCATATAATTCCTCTACGCTATATTCGCCTGACGGTGCCAGAAGACAATCCTACAGTAAGCGAGTGCTCCTGGCGTTTGGCGAGTACATACCCGGCGTGGAACTGATGGAGAAGACAGGGTTAATTTTCCTGGTTCCAGAGGCAGTTCGCTATAGCCGATTCGAACGGGGAGCAACATCGCATGAAATGCACTACTATCGCCAACCAGAAGAATCACCCGTGCCTGCTGTAAAGCCCCAGCCATCGGGAGCACCAGTTCTTTCAGTTGATCCGCAGACAAATTCAAAACTAAAGCCCTCCGCTTCAATTGGAACGTTTTTGCCACTGATATGCTATGAAATTCTGATCCCAGATTACGTGCGTCTATTTATGGAAGGACAAAATCCTGGGTTTATTGTTAATATTACGCAAGATGGTTGGTACGGCCGGACAGTCGAAACGTACCAGCATTTTGGATTGGGACGAATTCGCTCCATTGAACTCAGGCGTGCTCTGGTGCGTTCCACCAATAGTGGTAGCTCGGGTTTTGTAAACCTTACTGGGGATGTAGTTGTGCCGCTGCGCGGTCCGCGTCTCAGTGCACAAGAGGTAGAGGAAGTCCAGGTCTGGGATGTCCCTGTTTACAATGCAGAGCCCACGTTCTTTGCTAAATACGGGCTTTCCTGGATTCTCTGGATCACAATTGCAACGCTACTGTGGACAGCTGGAATATTTTATAAAACTGGAAAGGGTGTAAGATGAAAGCCTGGGCTATACGAATTGGTGCTGTTCTTGTTCTTGCTTACCTGGGCGTAGCCTATTATTTCTCTGGTGAGATTACGGCTTACAAGGTTAAGTCGTTTGAAGAAATCCTCATCGAAAATAAGATCACAGGGTACGAAGACGCGAACCTGCCGCCACCGGAAGAAGTGAGAATTTCAAGCTCGGATGTTATAATCGACGGCTGGCTTTTCATGAATCCAAAAAACCGGCAATGCGGTGTGATCTTGAGCCACGGTCACACGGCCAATCGTATGGGAAGTATTAAATTTTCTAAACTATTCTGGTCTCGCGGTTGTCATTTGCTGATGTTCGACGCCAGACATCATGGCAAGAGCAGCGGGGCATTTGCAACCTGGGGTTTCCGGGAAAAACAAGATCTGATTAACTTGCTGGAGTGGTTTTCGCAGAAGACCGGCCTCCCCCACGGCAAAATCGCTCTCTTTGGTTCTTCTATGGGTGCTGCAATTGTAATGCAAGCGGCCCCCCTTGCACCGGACATTGCATTTGTTGCTGTGGATTCTCCGTTTCGAGATTTAAATTCAGAACTTAAATTCAGAGGGACCAAGCTCTACGGTAAGCCGTTGCTCCTGCTTTATCCAATGGCTGCCTGGATTGCAGGCAAGCGCGGTAACTTTGACACGGATGATGTAAGCCCGTTGAATGCAGCGCGCAGCATCCAGGTTCCCGTTTTCATGACCCATACAAAGGACGACGAGATCATTCCTTACACGGACTCTGAAGAAATATTCGCAGCCATTCCCCACGAGAACAAGGTGCTGCATCTCACGGACGTTGGCGGACACACCAGCCTGATACGCCAGAACCCGGACCAATTCAAGAAATGGATGGACCAATTCATTGAGAAGTATGCACCCACGTTTGGCGTTCAAAACTGAAAATAGATAAACGGCACGGCGCGTTGTACGGCTACCTTGCTTAGCCCCGTTGTAATTACGGCAACAAATAGCCCTGCCACAGCCCAGGGGGTAGCCCGGAACATCTGGATGCCCCGCTCGCGCCAATCCAGTGGTGTTAGATGAATAACATACCCCAGAACGAGGACAATGAGGGCCGCATAACTTACGTTTGATGCGTGAAACTCCAGTCGTCCTAGACTACTCAGCAAAGCGGCGAACGTTTCCCAGGACCCCACGCGGAAGAATATCCATCCGATCCAAACTATATGGAAAGTAACCAGGACCCGAATTATTCGCACAAACGGATTGGTCGACTCAGATTTATCCAGACCAGTTGCACGCTCAAATAGTAGAAACGCTCCATGAAACGCGCCCCACAAAATAAAATTCCACCCGGCTCCGTGCCAGACGCCGGCGATGAGCATTGTAATAAAGAGGTTCCTGTAGATTCTCTTCCTGCTTCCACCGAGTGGGAAATAGAGATAATCGCGAAACCAGCTTCCCAATGAAATGTGCCATCTGCGCCAGAACTCCGTGATGGATCCGGATTGGTACGGTCGTAAGAAATTCAACGTTAGCCGAAATCCGAATAAACGAGCGCTGCCGATTGCAATATCAGTGTAACCTGAAAAATCTCCGTAGATTTGCAGAGCATATGCATAGAATCCAACCAGAATCTCCGCAGTACTAAACATTGAAGGATTCTGGTAAATACGATCCACACAGTTTAAAGCCAGCCAGTCTGCCAGAATTTTCTTGGTAAGCCCTCTACAGATCAGAAAGACCCCTTCCTGGAAATGGGCCTGCGTAACCAGGAAATGCTGAACGTTCTGCTTCAAGTCTCGCAGAAAATGGTGGGCCCTGACAATTGGTCCTGCAACCAACTGAGGGAAGAAGCTTACAAAGAAGAACAACCGGAGCGGGTTTCGTTCTGCCTTCATTTCACCCCGATAAACATCAATCGTATAGGAAAGACTTTGGAAGGTGTAGAATGAAATACCAGGAGGAAGCAGTACTTGATAGAGCGGCAACTGGTTTACTGGATCCAGAAATGCGTTGAGCGATTTTGCCAGGAATGTGAAATACTTAAAAAACATAAGTAATCCAAGGTTGGCAGAAAGGGACACGCCCAGGAGGGCCATCCTTGGGAATTTACCTGGAGTGCGCTCAATTAGACGGCCCATGATATAATCAAGACCACATGAAAAGAGCAACAGAAATAGTGCCCACGCCTCCCAAGAGGCGTAGAAGTAGCAGGATGCTATGGTCACAAAAATCAAACGAAAATAGGGAAGCTTGCGTGCCAGAGAAAAGACACCCAGAACTATTAGTAAAAACCAGGCATACCGAATCGAAGGAAACGTTATCGTGCGCTCTTCGTGTTTGGATTCGGTAACAACGGGGCTACTTGACGTTACCTCGCCTGGGGTTATCCCGGCGAGTAGCTCCCCGGCAACCAGGCTACCAAGGAATTCTCCGCCGTGCGGCGTTAGATGTAAATAGTCAGTTAGAAGCATTCCCTGCGCGAACATGGCCGCAGGGGCTGGCATGGTAGGCGATGCGGCTGGATCAAAGAATAGAAAACCAAACTCATTGGCAATCTTGCGCTGGACCTCCCGAACCTGGTTTTGTGCTGGAACCGGAACTAGAACGCCATCGGCATCCTTGATTCTGTCTACAGGGCCGATCATTAGAACGGGAACATTTGGCAAGACTTTGCGAAGCCGTGCGTAGTATTCGCGTAGATCATTTTCATAACGAGTGGGATTGTAACCGTCAAAATGGGTATCAATTGAGGCAGATTCGTTAAGAGCGAATTCAAAAATCAGAAGATCCGGGGCAAAATCCTGGAATCCACACTCAAGGTTGTCCTGGGAAATTGCGCGCATCCAGGACTGATGAATTCCCTTGCGCACCAGAACACTGTATGACACACCGCTGTTCCGCTCGAGTAGCATACCATCTACGTACGGTTTGTTTGTGAAACGCGCAGCGATTGAATCAAATTGACCGGGCTTGAAGCGAATAACACCGCATGGCCGCTTTGAGAACTGAATGTCTTGCGAATCCGGTTTGAGCTTTGTTCCGTTTCGTTCTGTCTCAATCGTAATGTTTGTTGAATCAGACGAATTACGGCGGAGCTGAAACGTGACTTCTTCCCAATAGGAATCAGGGCGCGCTACTGAGTGAATCGTTGTGGATTGATCCGATTCAGGTTCAAACGTTCTACCCGCGTAGCCCAGCTCTGGCATTACGTGAATTCCAAATGCAAATGGCGCTGAATGCATCTTGAATCCATGCCTCGTGCTATTCTTGTGATCCTGCATCACTGTATCCGGCGTATCCTGAAGGCTTACGTAGCCTCGTCCCCCATCACCGTATTTCTTTTGCAATTCACGTCGCATAGTCGCCGCGACGGTTTCTGCCCAGAGAATTGAGTCTCCCAAATGGAGAATTCGAACGCGCTTGTCTTTAGCATGATCCAGTTTATAAAACAAATCCGCCAGATATTTCTTGTGATCTCTGTTCCAGAGGCTATGTGACGTTTCTGTGGTTTTTGGGTTTAGCCCTGGTTTCTGATTTTGCAAAGAATCGGGTCTGGCTTCACGCTCTTTATCGTGATCCGGGCTCGTATCGGGCCCTTCATGATCTACGGGTCTTGCTGGGACATGATCACGGATTCTTTGCAGTGAAATTCCGGGGAAGTCAGGAAAATAGTTTTTGTATTCCGGAAAGAAACCGGCAGGAATGAATCCGCTATGCTGGAGTAGGCTGCCGACCAAGAGCGTTCCAAGCCAGACGCAGATAAGACCAACCTTTTTCATTTTCCAGGCCGAGCTGCGTTTTCCTGAGTTTGCCCCGGAACTGTTTGCGGGGGTGGCCATGGAAGCGGAAGAGCAACGTCGGCTGCAATCCTGTCTAGAATCAACTCACCGAGCATTCGTCCGCCATGTGGGGTATGATGAACCGGATCCCACTTTACTGGGGCCTTAGTTCCACTCTTGTCTGCAAGGTTTGGGACAAACTTGTTGTCTACTGAAGTCCATTTCCAGGTTTCAATGAAAACTGCATTAGGGACCTGCGCACATTCTTGCGCATAGATTCGATTTAAGACGGGATACTTCACGGTAAATTCCGGATGTGCAACGGCCGGTTGACCAATCCAATACACCTTTTTTACGTAGGGTGCGGTAACCTTGAGAAACAGGCGTACCTTCATGGCGTACTGATCTTCAAATTCTGGCGATGGATAGGAAGCAAAACGATTTTCTGAGTAAACCTTTTGAGCGAGGCTATCGTTAGCTCCAAAGTAGACGATCAAAATGTCTGCGTGAGTCTTTCTAATAAAATCGTGCGTGGCTTCTGCCCACTGAAACTCATGGAGGCCGCTCAATCCGGAAGATACACGAAAGTGGCGTACTGCGTGGACACCTTGCATTTCCGACAGAGTTTTCTCCAGATACACGCCAAGATTGCCACCCATTATAGAGTCACCGACCAGGAGTGCTGTAACGGGCAGATTGATTTTTTCCGGAGTACTGCTACCCCCAAAGGTAGCGCAGTTTATTACGCTAACCATTGATATAGAAAGAAAGATATGGCTCAGGCGCATTGCAAAAACTAGTTTTTACAAACGCGCCCCGTGTCAAGTGAGGCCTGGGTCAGTTGACTGAGCTGATGGCTTCTTCAAGAGTAGCGGCTATAGGAAAGTAACCCGCATAGCCCAGCATCTTTAGATACTTGTGAACCGGATCGGAGAGCTGTGCTAAAGTTACCCGTTTTCCCTGTCCTTTCCAGCGATCAAACGCCTGAAGAATTACGTTGAGGCCAATGTTATTGATGTAATCCACATTCTTGAGAACTATAACAATGCCAGATTTGAGATCACCGTCCGCTTCCAGGCGACGGAATGCCGTTTCGAAAGCTGGCTGCGAAAACTGATCAAGGGCCCGGCTGAACGTCAAAACCACGACACGCGGTTTGTCTTCTGGATTTTGCACCACGACGGGACCAACCGCTTTCCCGGCGTCTTTGGGGATCTCTTCGGCCTCCAACATGGCCCCGGCATGATTGAGCGCCCGAGTGATGGTTTCGAGCAAATCCCTTGAATCAATCGGCTTGCTTAGAAAATCAAATGCATGTTCACGCAAAGCCGTTGCAGCAGTCCGCATATCTGTTTCGCCGCTCATCAGTATGACTGGAACACCTGGAATCAATGCGCGCAATTCCTGCAATAGCTCAACTCCGCTCATTTCAGGCATATGAAAATCAGTTAGAACAAGATCCGGCGCCTCGCGCTTACACGCACGCAGCGCTTCAAGCGCATCACCGGCGGTACTGACCTGGTATCCCTTGCGCGTGAGAAATTTTTCAAACATTGAGCGAACTTCGGCCTCATCGTCAACGATCAGTAACTTCTTTCCTTGCATATTGCCTCTTATCCGAAATCTAAATTAGGATTTTATCTCATCCAGTCGTGCGCGTACGGCCTGCGCAACGGCCGGCAGCGAGAATGGTTTGGGTATGAAGTTCACTCCATCCTTGAGATCTAATCCGCGAACACCTATAAATTCACTGTAACCACTCATGTATACAATCGGTATTGTTTTCTCAAGCTGAATTCGACTGGCAAGCTGGACGCCGCTCATCCCTCCCGGCATTACCATATCTGTGAGAAGTAGATCAATTGTGTCTTTCCTGGTCTTCCATATCTCAAGGGCCACTGGCCCATTCTCCGCGGACAGAACCGTGTATGCGAGTCGCGTCAAATATCTGACGATCATTTCGCGAATTGCTGATTCATCTTCCACCACCAGTATGGTTTCAGTTCCGCCGCTGAATGCGATGGGCTTTTCTGCGACTGACGGAATGGTATTTTCCATTTTTGAACGGGGCAAGTATA
>JAIOPQ010000061.1 GCA_021413825.1 Spirochaetia bacterium
GGAGAAGATGGCCGGCGAAGCAATTACAGTCGCGACTTACGGAAGCTACGCCCAATTCCCGGATCGCTGGAAGGGTCGCGACAATCCGACCGGGCGCATTCGTGAATGGAAAATGCCTGTTTACCTTTCGCATGGCCTTTCTGATAGAGTAGTTCCGCCGGACCAAACACAGTTGTTTGGTGATGCAATCCGCGATACTGCACCTGCCCTTGTAGAGATGCACTTAAAAGCCGGTTACGGGCACGATTATAAGTTCTGGGACGCTGAACTTACCCCAGCATTTGCATTCTTTACCAGGCATATGAAATGAGTCTGGCGCGCTTTGAACTTCTTCCGGAAGAACTCAGAGTGTTTCTTTCCGGAGATCTTACCATGGCCAATACCGGAAAGCTCTGGCCTGAAATGCAGCGATTCGTTTCGCAGAACAAAATGCGCGTTATAGTGGATGCTGCAAGTGTTTCAAGGATGGATTCAACCGGCGTTGCCTTGCTTGTTCATGTCCGTCAGCATCAAGAAGCAATCAACCAACAATTCAGCGTAGTCGGCCTGCCAGAACCCTATGAGAAACTCTATCATCTGTTTGACCAGGGAACACTTGAGCAGACCTGGGAAGATGAGGAGATATACTGGCATCTCGATCAAATTGGCCGAGCAACACTCTCTGCATGGGAGAGATTTCAAAGCTTGATTGCATACTCCGGTGAAATCACAGTAAACCTGCTTCAGAGCCTGCTAAGTCCCGGCAAAATCCGTTGGAAAGATTTTTTCAAAACCGTAGAGCATGCGGGAGTATATGCAATTCCAATTACAATGCTGATCGGGTTTCTCCTGGGGCTAATTCTAGCGTTTCAGTCTGCAATTCCAATGCGTCGATTTGGCGCAGAGATATTTGTAGCAAACTTGATTGGTCTATCCGTAATTCGTGAACTGGGTCCACTTATGACTGCTGTAGTTCTTGCCGGAAGGTCAGGTTCTGCGTTTGCCGCAGAAATTGGAACCATGCGCATCAATGAAGAGATTGACGCGCTAATTACGATGGGTTTCAATCCCATGAAATTTCTGGTGGTGCCACGTCTGCTAGCCGTACTCTTACTTTCGCCGCTGCTCACGATGTTCTTTAATCTTGCAGGTCTGGCTGGCGGTGCAGTTGTGATGCTATCGCTCGGGTTTCCGCTAGTGACGTATATAAGCCAGGTGCAGAGTACGGCCGATTACAGCGACCTTCTGGGCGGTTTATTCAAAGCAGTCGTCTTTGGGTGGTTAGTTGCTGCAATCGGTTGCTATCGAGGGTTGCAAACTCTAACTGGAGCCAGCGCAGTAGGCGCTTCTACGACGAGTGCCGTGGTCAGTGGGATTGTATTGATTGCTGTATTTGATGGAGTCTTCTCCGTCATGTTCTTCTTTTTGGGTTGGTGAAATGAGCGAAGCCATTGAGGTTCAGGGGTTACACACAGGCTATGGCGAAACCGTCATTCACAACGATGTTTCGTTCGATGTGCATCGCGGAGAAATTCTATTCATCATAGGCGGCTCCGGCTGTGGAAAAAGTACCCTCATGAAGCATATGGTTGGCCTGCTCGAACCAATTGAAGGCCAGATCAGGTTTGATGGAGTGGACCTGGTAAAGGCACAGGGACAGGCCCGCCAGGAAATACTAAAAAAGTTTGGAGTAATGTATCAGGCAGGTGCCTTGCTCGGGTCCCTGACCTTGCTTGAAAACACACGCCTCCCGCTTGAGGAACATACAACCCTGCCAGAAGAGGCGCGCGATTTTATTGCGCTTATGAAACTGAAACTAGTTGGCCTCGAAGGCTTTGACCAGCACTTCCCTTCGCGCATCAGCGGTGGTATGGTCAAGCGTGCTTCAATTGCGCGCGCAATGGCGCTCGATCCTTCCATATTGTTTCTGGATGAACCATCGGCCGGGCTTGATCCGGTTACATCTTTTGAATTGGATAGACTCATATGGTTTTTGTCCCGTAATCTTGGCATTACGTTCATTATAGTCTCGCATGAACTCTCCAGCATCGTCAAGATCGCAGATCGAGTGATCATGCTCGACAAAGCGGCAAAGGGTGTGATAGCTGTCGGCGATCCGCGGGAATTGGTGCGCACGGCGACCAATCCTCGGGTGGTTCAGTTTTTCACACGAGGTGAAGCATGACACAGAGTAAAGATCGCTATTATAAGATTGGATTGTTTGTAACCCTGGGATTTGCCTTGCTTATCGGAGGCATGCTCATTTTGGGCGCCGGTTCATTCTTTCGCCCAACGATTCATATGGAGACGTATTTTGATGAATCGGTTCAGGGTCTGGACATTGGCTCGGCTGTGAAGCATCGCGGAGTTCAAATCGGCACTGTAGAATCGATCGGGTTTGTTAGAAATGAGTACAAGGACTTGTCTGAAGAGGACTACTATCGTTACGGAAAATATGTCCTGGTGCAAATCGCACTTACCAACCCCCTGGGAATGAAGGGTAAAGAAGTGTATATCTTCCGTCTGCACCAAGTACGATTACTCGCATCTCTGCGAACGTCGAAAAGTTTTTCCGCAGGCTGGATGAAACCAACGTAGAGAATATCGCAGTAAACCTGGATAAGTTTCTAACTACATCTACACGTGCAGTAGATGACGCTCGTATTCCTGAACTCAGGTCGGAAGCCGTTTCTCTCATGTCTGAGGTGCGCGAAACCAACCGATCCATCCGCGAGCTCCTGTCCAGGCCTGAGACCAGGACTATGCCAGAGAGCCTGGGCGCGTCGCTACAGCATCTGAATAAAACCATGGGCCGGGTGGATCATTTGCTTACTCGCAATCAAGGCGAGCTTGAAGAAACACTGGAAAATCTGCGAACTGCTTCGCGCGATATGAAAGAAATTACGAGCACAGCAAAACGTTATCCGTCCCTCATTCTATTTGGAAAAGCACCGGACAAAAGCAGCGTGAATCAATGAACTCACTCTGCGGAATTTCAGTAAGTTAGAAGGAAGAAACGTTTGATGCGAAAAGTCCGTTTACATACAGTTCTATTATTACCGGCAGCCCTTTGTTCCTTCCTGGCCGGCCCTGGCTGCGTCTCTACTGAACGCGATTCGCCTCAAAAGCATTTCTATATTATTGAGGCCGCCAGGCCAAAAACGGAGCCAGTGCGTCAAGTTGATGCAGTACTTAAGTTTAGAAAGTTTAAGGTTTCACCCAGGTTCGATACTCGAAGCCTGATCTATCGCACAGGCGACGTTACCTACGAAACCGATTTCTATAATGAATTCTTATCCGATCCAGGTTCAATGATTTCAGAGAACACGCGCGCATGGATATCAGAAAGCGGTGCATTTAAGGCCGTAGTCGACGGATCATCCTCACTGGCTGAAACATTTGTCCTGGAAGGTACTATTCAGGATATTTACGGCGATTTTCGCGGGCAACCTGCGACGCAATTATCCATGCACATCTTCCTGCTCGCAATGGAAGATTCTGAATATAGAATTGTTTTTCAGAAAGTGTTTACTGCGTCCATTCCGCTTCAGGGTAAGAGTTCAGAATTCCTGATCCGCGGCTTTAATCAGACGCTATCAAAACAACTTACCGAGCTTGAGCGCGAACTTGTTTCCGCAGCCAGAACGTATACAGAGCAACGCAAATCACCTCAAGCCCCAGTGCAATAAGGCTTATTGTAAGCGATTCACGATTGTATTTGAGGACGTTGTAAGTTACAACAGCAGCAGCACCGCATAACAGCTGTACTACGATCAGGCTTCCAAGATTGTGAGTCTGCCTATCCCTGAAACGAAGCCACAGGTAGAACATTGGCACACCTGCAAGAACTATCGACAGTGCAAAATTGCCTTCATGTGGGCGACCAAGGTAGCTTGTGAGTACAATCAGCGCGGAGAAGATAATAAAGAAAATAGGAAGAAGTGGAAACCACGGCGAACGATACCCGCGTTCCATTGTAGGATGGCGCTGGCGATGGAGGATGAGACCAAATACTGTCAATACAGGGAACAGGGAAAGCGAGAAGCCCATGTAAGTTTGAATGTCTTCATACGTTCCAAGCAAGATATAGAGCAAGGAAATGGCACACTGCACGACGATTGACTGAACTGGAACGCCCGTGTTTGAAACTTTACCTGCGAAACTAAAGAACAATCCGTCGCGTGCCATAGCGTAATACACACGTGGACCAATCATCACGCAGGCAGAGAGTGTTGAAAGCAACATGAAGCTGAATGCAACATGAAAGATGCTGTTAACGCCAGCACCAAACAGGCGAGTCGCGGCTTGCGCTGCAGGATCCGGTTTTCCGGCCAGTTCACTTCCAGGAACTGCAAGATAATACACATAGTTCATGACCAGATAGATGATCATTGTAAAGATGGTCCCCGCTACAAGCGAGCGCGGCAGGTTCTTAATTGGATCTTTGATTTCTTCCGCGAGATACGCCGCTGCATTCCACCCGCTGTACGCGAACATTACGAACATTAGCCCCACACCCAGTCCACCTGGTTTGAGTGTCCCTGCAAAATGTTCTGCAATTGGCATAGAAAGACTGGCATGCGCCATTATAAGTCCACCACCAGCGAAGAAGAGAATAACAAGGACTTTGGTAATGGTTAAGAAATTCTGTAATCGACTGCCTTGTTTTACACCAAGGGAATGGAAAACTCCAAACAGGATAACGAGTGCGCAGGCCAGAATCTTACGGTTGGTTGCATCAGCAAAGAAGACTGTGGCTGCCGAACCAGGATAGATCAGTTTTAGAAAATCGCTTACGTAAACGCCGGAAAGAAGAGCTGCTGCGGCGGCTGGAGCTGCAAATCCGACGAGGAGGGAAATCCATCCGGTTAGAAACGATGGCAGGCCACCGAAGATGTTCTTGAGGTAGACGTATTCTCCACCAGCATGCGGGTAAATTGTGGAAAGTTCAGCGTAACAAAGTGCGCCAGCAAGGGCAATCAACCCTCCAAGAAACCAGAGACCAAGAACCATGAGGGGTGAGCCGACCATGCCCTGAATAAATCCGGTGTTTCCGAAGATCCCAGAGCCAATCATGTTTGCTACAACAATGATTGTCGCGCTCCAGAAGCCAAGTTGTCTCTTCAATGCGTCTGATGTCATGGGTTGTGAAAGGTAGGGGCAAAGATTTCCGAAGCTGTCACCCCGGCAAATTATAATTGACTTGAGGACCCTTTTTTTTCCTTAAACAAATGCTTCGTTTACACTCTCGTCCACTGATTGTTGCTCTAGTTACAGCAACTGTTATCCTTACCTATTGCAAAGGTGCTTCTACTAACGCGGCACCACGCGATGAATCTCATCGCGAATGGAACGATATTGCTCGCTTCCTTGCTGGAATGGATCCAGAGCCAGGCAGCACGATCGCAGAATTCGAATCGATGCCAGAAGCTAAAAGCCAACAGCAATACTTCGCAAAGATATGGCCAGAGGTTGAGAAAAATCAGTTGGTTCCTCAGCGCGAATGGCGCAACAAGGAACTTGGCAAACAGGAAGGTTTCATTTTTTATCCGTTCAGCGGGGCTGATTTTCTAAACATCTACACATTCTTTCCGGAAGGCCAGGAATATCTATTCTTTGGGCTCGAACCTACAGGTCCAGCTCCAGCGCTGAAAGATCTCGCAAAGAAGGAAGTTGGTCCATCGCTTGCGGCACTCCAGGTTTCGCTCCGCAGCATTTTGAATTATTCGTTTTTTCAAACGCTGCATATGATAAACGATCTTAAAGCTGCAAAACTTTCTGGCGTCGCACCCGTGCTCCTGGTATTTGCGGCGCGGACAGGCAACACAGTTCATTCAGTTCGTAACATTCGAGTCCATGCAGATGGAACACTCGAACAGCTTGCCGATCCATACGGAACCCAACAGCCAGCAGTTGATCCACGGACAGATTTTGTGCCGGGAATTCGCGTTGTGTTCCAGAAACCTGGAAGCAAAGAATTCACCAATATGGACTATTTTTCAGTGGATATTTCTGATGCGGGAATTGCTCAGAAGCCATATTTCTTGAAGTATATCAGAAGCCGCGGCGTGCCAGCTACCTACCTGAAAGCTGCTTCGTATCTGATGTACAATAAAGAATTCAATGGAGTTCGTAACTTTATCCTGGATGAGAGTCGCATCATTTTGCAGGATGATTCAGGCATTCCTCTGCAGTATTTTAGCAAAGATAAGTTTGATCTAACGTTCTATGGCGCATACACAACGCCAATTCCACTTTTCACGGCAAGATATCAGGCAGACCTGCGTGCTGCATACACCGGGGCAAACAAACCCAAAGACCTTCCGTTTGGAATTGGATATCAGTTCAGAAAGGGCGCATCGAACCTGATGCTGGCCAAAAAGAAACAGAGCCCTTGAAAGCCTTAGCTCTGGGCTGCAGTATCTGTGTGATAGGCCAGAGCGATCTGGCCCGTGCGCGCGATTTCTAAAATTCCAAAGGTTGCAAGCAGCTTAATGACGGCCGTAATCTGGCGACCGCTTCCATGAAGTTCAATTAGTACCGAGTCGTCTGTAACCTCAGCAACCTTCCCACCGAACACTTCTACAATTCCAAAGATTTCATTGCGCTTTCCTGGATCGGATTTCACACGCAGTAAAACGAGCTCCCTGATCAAGGACTCATGATACGGTAGATTCTTTACTTCAACCACATCGGGTAATTTTAAGAGCTGACCCTGGAATTGAACGAGCGCTTTATCGTCGCCCTTTAGAACGATAGTTATAATGGAAGTTTCCGGATTTTCAGTGACTCCCACGGCAATGCTATCGATGTTGTAACCCCGGCGCGTAAATAGGCCGGATACATGACTCATGACACCGGGCCTGTTCTTTACAAGGATTGATAGAATGTGTCTCAAGCGTTCGCTCCAGTACGCTTGCTGCACCCGGAAGGGCCCATGTCAAGCGTGATTCAGGAAAGCAAATGATTCGTATCCTCTTACAGCTACTATTTCTGCCCATTCGCCTGGTGTATTTTCTCTATTGCAGGCTGCGAAATCTCAGCCGACCGGGCCCGCTCATGCATCATAGAATTCCCGGGCACTTTACAATGTTTCAGTCCGGTGGCATGCTCAGCCTGGTAGTCCCCGGCGATGATGTGCATTTTGTAGAATACGCTCAGTTTCTCCGCCTGGTTGCAGATTCAAAACACATCAAGACGTTTGCCTATTCCATAGGTCCAGTTTCGTTTGGGCTGGCTGAAACAGAGCAAATTGGCCAGATGCTCGCGCGGATTGCCCGTTCAGGCAAAAAGCTTATAGCTCATTCAGAAGGTGGCAATCTCCGCACCCTGTATCTACTGAGTATGGCGGATGAACGTTATGCGGCACCGGCAGCAGATTTCCAGTCCTTTTTCCCAGCTTCCGAACCGCATTACCTCAAGGGTTTGCTGCAGAAGGCAGGCGTTCGCGTTGAAACGTACGCAGCGGGCCGCTACAAAAGTGCTGGAGAAATGTTCAGCCGCAATAATCCGTCCTCTGATGCACGGAAGAATCTGGAAGAATTGATCCAGAGCCTGCGCACCTCGATTAGCCAGGTGCTCGACCGGGTTAAGTTGAAGTCTAACAAACCATTTTCGCGTCTACTGATCGAACAGTCGCTATGGTCTGCAGCTCAATTGATTTCAATCGGTTTCTTACGCGAAGAACTGACAGAGTCGGCATTAATAAAGCGACTACAGAACAAACAGGATGAGCCAATCAAACACGCTCTAAGCGAAACGCAACCCGAACAGCCTGTGGCTTCCCCTGGCACCCAGCCAACCGATGGAAAAGAAATAAAGCTTACAAGCGATACTAAACTGATTGGATTTCACAAACGCGCCCGTTATCCGCTCATTCGTTTCCGTAGAGTGAGGAGCATTGCTGTTGTATCAATGGAAGGGGCTATTTCTGCTGGCAGTCACGGAGATACGGTTAAATCCGGATTGATCAATGGAAATGCGTACAGAGATATAATCGAACAGCTCAAGGATAGCCACGAGGACGCCGTGATTCTCTGTATTAACAGTCCTGGGGGTACGCCGGATGGGTCTGAGATGATCTACCAGGCTATCATGGAGCTAAAAGAGAAAAAACCAGTCATAGCTTTTATGACAGGAGTGGCTGCCTCCGGCGGATACTATATTGCCAGTGCTGCACACAAAGTCTATTCGCTTGAAACAACTCTTACTGGCTCGATTGGCGTAGTTAGAATTCAACCGGATGCTCGAGGTCTCTACAAGAAACTTGGAGTTGAAACTACAAGGATAGGATTTGATAGAACCCAGGATATCATGTCCCTGACGGGCCCGCTAAGCGGTGATTCGCGTAAGCTTCTTAAAGAGCAGCTAACGTCAACGTACGATACATTCCTCGATCGAGTCGCGAAGGGTCGCAAACAGGACAAAAAGACCGTTCACAGATTTGCAGAAGGCAAGGTATGGTCAGGGCATGATTTTCTGGGCACCGGCCTCATGGATGGCATCACAGACATAGTTTCATTATTGGAGATACTCAAGGAACTTCTGGGATATAAAACTGGAACACCCTTGAAACTTGAACTCTATCCGGAAGTTAAGGTAGATGTGCGTAGCCTGGTCTCGGGGAAACTGCCTTTTTCTGCACAGCTAAATTCGATTCTTGCCCCCTTGTCGTCTAACGTGGAAGAATTCTCAAGGCTAAACCTCACGGTACCGTTGGTTTATACTGCCTTACCGCTTGCGATTCGCGTCCGGTAAACCAATGTATCGCTTACTCCCACTACTCCTCTGTCTGTTTCTTGGGAGTTGTGATTTTTCTGGAAGACCTGCTCCCTGCCCGGGCTTGCCTGCGGATTGGGAATTCTCTTATGACGTGCGCGATGAGCCCAGGGTGTGGAGTCCGATTGTTGTTCCAGGGTACTGGACTGAATCCGGTCAATTGCCAAATACAGGATCCGGTCGTTACAGACTACGCATAGCCTGCACGTTCCAGGATATCGATTCTATTTATATTGCTGAGATCAGTTCTGCTGCAACGGTGTACTGGAATGGAATTGAAATAGCCCGCTCTGGAACTCCAGGCAAAAATCGAAGACAGGAAGTTGGTAGAATCGCACCCCTGTATGTGCACTTGCCAGATGCAGGTCCCGGACTTCTTGAAATCCAGGTTTCAAATTTTCATGCGCGGGCCGGAGGAATCCTCGGTCTTTCATTTGGACGGGAGACTGAGTTTAGAAAGGGGCGCATGCAATCACTCCTGGTGGAAGCTGTGGTTCTGGGTGCAATTAACGCCGCCGGGCTATTCTTCTTGCTTCTATATTTTTCAATGCGCCAAACCATTTCACATCTTTTGTTTGCCGCTTTAATGATTGCCTGCACTCTGCGGAGCATCTCTTCGAATTCGCTCCTTGAGGAATTCTGGCCCGCGCGTGACTGGACTGACTTTAGACTTCTTCTGGAATATCTCACTGCTGTCGCAATCATGCCGCCGTTATATTTTGCGGTGATCTACATGCTGCTTGAAAATCAGCAAGGACATCGTGTGCTCGTCGGTCTTAGACGATTCTCCGCACGTTTCATAGCCGCAGTCTACATTCCAGGCGGTCTAATCCTCAGCCTTTACTTTACACTCTCGGGTGACGCCTCAGACTACGGGCGCTTCCAACCTTACTATGTTCAGTATTATCTTATCCCTGGCCTGGTTTTTTGTTTATTATTCCTGCTTCTTTCTGTGGCCAGCGGTGAACGAGGTGCCGGGATTCTCCTGGCAGGGTTCGCCGGGGTCCTGGGAGGCACATTGCTTGACGCTGAATCGACAATACGCGGCCAGGCAGGAAGTCTGTATGTCCCGGCGGGGCTCCTGGTTTTCGCCGTGGCATTTTCAATCAGTGTTGGAATGCAAATCTGGCGCGAACGTCACGAACTGAAAGAATTCCGGACCAATCAGACCAGGCACATGGGAATCGCAGGTCTCAAACAGGGTCGAGCGGACGCAAACGAACGCGCCATGCTTTCGAGCGCTACCAGTTCGGCCAGGCGGATTCAACTTCGCCTCGAAAAAATGCTTAGACTTGGGGCTATTGCACGTATAGACGCCCTTCCATTGATGGGATTGGTTCGGTCTCTGGCACGTCGCCTGGATGATCTTCAAGGCCAGTCAATTGCATTTGCATTGAGCCCGATGGATGCGTCTGCATACTTCTCCGCATTCGCAGCGGCACACGACCAAGTCCGTGTGAAAATCGAAAAACCGGGAATTCTACTCCTCGTGCATCGCGCTTCGCTGGAAGAAGCCCTTGCAGAATCCCGGAAACTGGCTGCTGGTGACCTTTTGATTGAGGTTAAAAGCCAGTATATCGTTCTGACGTTGCCCGATACCAGGGCAGAAGCTGCAACGTTAGTCGCCGATTCCATGCGTCTGGCCGGTGCCAGGCGAGTGATTCAAAAAGAACTCGAAGTGCACGCTCGCTTTGGCGAGGCGCAGACATCAGAATCTGAACTTCCTATTTCAGAAAGACACAGAAATCTGTTAAATAGAATCGCATCCATGCGATAAGAATGAACTATCCTACGGAAGGTTGCTAGAACTTAAAACCAATCGAAAGATTCCCCTTCCATTTTGAGAGCGGTAGCGAGCGCTTAGTATCATAGGGCGTTGCCCATTCAATCTTCATAAGGGCTCCTGGCACAAGAAACCAGAGGAAGTTAGCCCAATGAATTCCTACACCGAAAGACAAGTGCAAATCGCGGGTAACTCCATACTTGCGCGAATATCCCTGGAAATCCTGGTAACGATCAAATGCAGACCCGGCATCAAAGAAAAGTGCACCGCGAATCAAACCTGGACTCCAGGACACAGGGACTCCAAATTGAAGATACTCAATGAAATTAAATCGGTACTCCAGGTTGAGTAAGAATGCGTTGCGACCTTCGAATTCCAGGAATCGATAACCGCGTAGAGATTGCACGCCACCAATTTGAAAGGGATAGAGATCTGCATCGCGACCCGAGGCTCGACCTGCAAATAGCCGCATAGAGATGGAAGAAAATCCATCGAATAGATGATGAAATACTAGCTGCGACGTTAAGATGTTCAACTGCCTATCGTCTGAACGCAGCTGCACAGGAAGCGAGTACTGCAAACCAAACGAATGCCCATCGAGCGGACCGTATTGCGAATAGATCACATTGTCGTACGTGTAACCCAGGCCAAGGGATTGGTGATTCTGAAAAATGTCCTTTTGCGGTCTCTCTTCAGGCCTTTCGGTTTGAAATATGCGCTCTTCGCGTCCGGCATTAAATACAGCAGATACTGAGCCAAAACTGTGCAGTGGATATTCTACGCCCCCGTACAATCCAGAGCTGCGCTGGTCAAGTACGCGAAAGTATGGGTTGTACAATAGATTATTCAAACTAAAATCAAAAAAATTGAATATGGCGAACGTTCCGGTCTGATGATACACTCCAGCAAAGAAATCCGTACGATATTTTAAGTACGCGTACTCCAGATTGAAATTCGTTTCCACAGGATTTTGATTGTAACTTACCATTGTTGAAAGCTGATGATCGCCAGAATCATCGGCTACTGATACAAATGCAATGGCTGCCGTTGAGGTTTTGTTGTCTGGCCCGGCGCCCACCGTTATGAAAACGAAAGGGATTCCCTGGATAGACAGAAACGGACTGTAGTCCCCTCCCGTGCTTAGAATTTTAGGTGAGCGAATCAGCGAAGACAATGGGAACGTTCCCTGTGTATCAAACGTCAGTAGACCCGATTCGAGGCGATCCGTTCCAGTAATTTTGCCGAGAACCCGAATTTCGTGCGCTCCCTCAATTTGTTCTGTGAATACAAGACCGTCGCCTGCTCGCGCAAAATAGAAAACACCCGTAGGACTGCGTGTGATCGGAATGTCCGTTGTAGCAGCAGCATTCAGTGAATCAGCGTTCTCGATTTTGTAGGCGTTGGAAACTCCATTCTGTGTGCTTCTAAATACAATGCTGCCATCGGTATAGCTGACGGGTGTGTCGTTTGTTCCCGGCAAATTTGAAATCTGTGTAACTTGTCCCCCGGTCAGTGAGTATCTGAAAATGTTTGCTCCTGGTTTTTCTAGATCCTTTGTAGCATTTGAACTATAGTAGAGAGAATTACCGTTAGCTGCAAATACAGGCGTTGACTCCGCGAATAAATCGTTAGTAATACGTGTGACTTTACCGCTTGGGCGCGAAAGCGTGTACAGATCCGTTTTCCCAAACACCAGGCCAGTAAAAGCAACGGTCTTTCCATCAGGTGAAATGGCTGGAAATCCAATCGAATCGAACGCCGGGCTATACGATTCTTTTAAGTCTCCGGTCTCTTCATCAAAAAACAACAGCGATGCATGGCCTTCGCGCCTTCCGGCTACAAGCAGAGACTTTCCATCCGGGGTAAACGATAGCCTGGTTGTTAGAATTTGAACTTCTTCGTAATCTTTTGAACGCAGCGCCCGTAGAACCAGCCGTTTATCTTCCTGGCGCCGCTTTAGAATTCCAGGCCCAGGCACGGGACGAATTACGATTGCCGGAAATATTCCATCCACGGTAAGATATGCAAGCTTTGTCCCGTCAGGCGACACTGCTGGATGCAACTGGAAACCGGTGTGTGATTGATATCGATTGGTTGCTTCTCGCAGGCGTTCGTCTTTTTCCTTTGCATACGCCGCAATGGCCTTACTGTAGCGAGCTCGAATGAATTTTCCGAACTCTATGTTTAATTCTTCTGGCGACAGATTGAACGCAGCGCGCGAGGCTCGATCCAGCGAGTTTTCATTTCTGAGTATTTTCAGAAAAAACGCAATTCGTTCAGGTCCGTAGCGCTCAGCAATGAAGAGCATGACAGCCTGGCCCGCTTTATAGTACGCATAACCGTTTTGAACCTGCTCATTGTGCAATTGAATCAAGTCAGGCATTCTGTCGTTAAGCACTGCATCGCGGACAAAGTTCTCTGCAGATTGATCCCAACCAAGGGACAGGTATTCTGCCATACCTTCCATTAGCCAGAGCGGATATGATCCCAGGCGCTCCCCGCCCAGGACATCAAATTGAAACGCATGCACCAGTTCATGATCCAGCACATGCCTGAGAACTGCATAATCCCCCTGGAAAGGCAGAACGACGCGCCGCCTGTAGAAGTCTGTGAATCCCCCAGTGCTTTCATCCAGGGGAAACGGCAGCACATTGGTCTGTGCAAAATCCTGCGGCGACGCGTACAGGAACACTGGAATCTGTTTGGTCAGCCTGTGATTAAAAAGTTTCTCATAACGCATGGCTGCATTCTCGCCCATTTCTGCGGACTTTAACGCTGTGGTCTCAAGGCCCTCCGGATAGTGAATCAGGAAGCGTTCCGTCTCCAGTATTTTCCAGTTATGAACGGTTGCGGGAATCTTCCATTGTGCGAAAATTGGACAGACTGACATGAAATACAGAAAACCAATCGTGATCACCCTGGCCGTGCTGGCCCTGATCATCGTCAGCAGCATGCTCTTGATGCGTCCTGTTGAACTATTCTTGAGCAAAAATCTTCCTCTGACCGATTTGAAGTTGGAGCTTGTGCGTCAGGTCCGCGAAGGAACCGGAATTGAAGTTTCTATCAAGGGCGCGCGCTATGAATTTCTTCACGGTGTAGTAATGAGCGGCGTCAGCGCCCGGATCGGCACAGGGCCTGTATTTTTTCATGGGGACAATTTGATCGTGCATGTCTCGCTTCTGGAAGCAATGAAAAAAAACTTCCGACCCAGGATTCGCCTCCTGGGTGGGCGCCTGTTGCTCAGCCAGATTGAACGCAATCAGTTGCTTGAGATGCTGAAGCTCCTGGATAAATCAAAGAGTGGAGATTGGGCAATCGAAGCAGAAGGCATTAGCCTCGAAAAGCCAGCCGATCTAATGTTGAAGTTCAGTCTTGAGCCTGGCGGCAAGGAAGTCACAGGCAAGATTGCTTTAACGCTCAACGGAAAAAAAGTAATCAAAGGCGAAGTCAAAGCAGTGGGTCCGCGCGCTGGAATGAGCTATCGCATCTTTGATCTACCCCTTGTCATGATTGACGATTTCTTACCCTCACTCCTTGACGGTGCCCATGGTACTCTCGACGGACGCGGCAGTTTCTCCGTGGACGAAATGGGGCTTGCATACGACTTCAAAGGAGATGCAGATCGATTTGAAATTCCGCTTGCTCCAGGCTGGACGATTGATCCAGAAATTACAATCAATGGCGGCCAGCTTTGGAAAGACAATATTCGCCTGACGGCAAATTTCACTCTCAAGCATCACGATATAGAGATGCAGATGCAAGAGAAGCTACTGTTGCCAGGGCTCGCTTCGCGCGAGATCAAGGGGTACTGGAATCGTGCGCCCTGGTTTAGCAAAGGCAAACTCGGGTTTGAACTAAAATCCAAATTCAGGGCAGCGTATAGAGACACAGAACAATTCGAGGAAGCCAAATTCCAGCTAACCAGCGCTGAAATGGAGCCGTTTAAAGGCCTAAAAATCGAAGTGGAAGACGCGTCGCTTAGCCTGGGTTCTGAAATCAAATTCGCGGGACACGGCAAACTTGCTGGCCATGCATTCAAGCTGGGCGGTCTGGGTGCTTTTAGATTTGGGGACGCATTTCCTTCTATGGGGAGCGGACCGATTACACTCGACGGTGAAATCGATTCACTTCAGCCACAGGCCATCATGGATGCTGCAACCAGCGTGCATTCTGACCTGATGAAGCGGGGATATACAGAAGATGCAGAGCGAGCTGAGGACTCTGGTCCCCTCTGGACGCAGCGCAGAAAACAAAATACGCTCGTAACTACACTTCTTGCAGGCTTTGCAGTTCAGGGTATTGTCAATATCAAAGGAATTCAGGGAGTTACTCAGGATCCAATCCAGATATTCGTGCAGAAGACGGCAGGGAGCATGTCTGCTCGGCTGGCGTATGAAAAAGAGACATTCAATTTCAAAGCGGAATATTCAATAGGATTT
>JAIOPQ010000007.1 GCA_021413825.1 Spirochaetia bacterium
AGGATGGAACCGTTGGTCCATCCCTGGCAGGATCAAGCTTTGAACTTCTTAAATCAAAACTCACGGAAGGGAAGTATCCTGCAGGATATGCGGGTAAGCGTCCAATTTCTGGTAGTATGCCAAAGTACCCTTTCACAGACGATCAAATCAAGTCGATTGAGGCGTTCGTAAAGTGAACAAATCTGCTTTGCAGATTGCATTCCTGATGCTGGGCAGCATCTTTTCGGTTGCATGCTCAGCGGCTCCGGATAAGGACTCTCCGGTCACAACTCTATCCGTCCAACCGTTAACGGAACTGGAAGGCAAGGTTGAGGTCAAAGGGACTGCAGATAAGCCGATCACCCTCTTTACTACTTCCGGCAAGACATACACCATCACCGGTAAACTCGAACGAATGATTCGTGGGTCGTACAAAAACAAGACCATCAAACTTGCGGGTACAATTGTTCAAGAATCTAGTGAAAAGAAGCCAGGAATTTTTGAGGCAAAAGAAATTGTCGTAATTCTCTATTGAGGTTTACTTCAGCTATCAGGGAGCCGATCAAGAAACATGTTTCCCCATGCGGAGCACCTCCGCGATCCAGTCAATATCCTCGGGTATCATTTTGATGACCTGAGCCTCAAGCTCGTAATCGATGCTTTGCCGGACGCTGTATGCGCGCGGATCACCAACATGTGCGACATCAAACTGCAAGACCGCTTCTATAAGGCACTTGGAGTGCAGCGGATGGATAAAATGGGGATTGTACTTGAACGTGAAACCTATCCGGATCAGGATAAGGACCAAATCGTTCAGAATGCGGTTACAAAGACTGTAAACCAATTACTAAAACAAAAGCGAATCACGACTCGAGGACTGGACTATATTGGCCAGGCGACAGCGGCACGTTAGGACTATTTTCAAATTCACCCCGAGCTACCGGCTCGGCCGTTGTTTCCAGACGTACAATGAGCGGATTGCGCTTCGCTAGAAACTCCCGAACCTCCTTGCGAATCCTTTCGACTACTGCGCGCTCCCGGGCTGCATGTTCCATGGCCCAAACTTCTGACTTAACTTCTGTTACTTGTTTCATATGCACAGAATGCACATCCTGTGTTTCAATTCTGTGGCTATTCCAGGAAGATTAGCGTTCTTCAACAAGGTATTCTGGAAACAAATCCTTCTGATTTGAGCTTTCAGATACGTTCAGTGCAAGGGGATAATTCCCGGAAAAACAGGCGTCACACCAACGACGCTCAGGATGCGGCTCACGAACGGCGTCATGCGCTGCATCAAGACTCATATATCCCAGCGAATCTACGTTCAGGTATTTGGTGATTTCTTCAACTGTATGCGTTGCAGCAATCAGTTCTGTACGGGTTGGGATATCGATTCCATAGTAACAGGGGAACTGTGTGGGCGGTGCGCTGATTCGGAGATGAACCTCCGTAGCACCGGCTCGCCTGAACATCTTTATCAGCTTACGCGAAGTGGTACCTCGCATGATAGAATCATCCACAACAACGACCCGTTTTCCTTCAACCGCGGAGCGGATCACATTGTACTTGATTTTTGCACCAAAATCACGGATGCGCTGCTCAGGTTCAATGAAGGTTCTTCCTATATAGTGCGAACGAATGAGCCCCATTGTAAAAGGAATATTACTGGCTTCAGCATATCCGATTGCCGCGACCGTGGATGAATCCGGAACAGGAACAACTACATCGGCTTCTACTGGATGTTCGCGCGCAAGCTCGCGCCCTAGATTTTTTCTAACTTCATAAACGGATTGTTCAAATATTCTGGAATCCGGACGGGAGAAATATATATGCTCAAAGATGCACATCGATTCCTGGCGTTTTTCAAATGGCTTGTACGTTGAAATAGTGCCCTTAACATCTACGGAAACAATTTCCCCTGGCTCAACATCCCTTTCATACGTAGTGTCTGTAATATCAAACGCGCATGTTTCTGAAGCAAATACAATGGAACCATCTCCGCGCCTGCCCATTACAAGTGGTCTAAAACCATTTGGATCACGAACCGCGTAGAGTGCTTCCCGTGTGAGAATTAGTAGACTGTATGCGCCTTCTGTTTGACGCAATGCGAAGATCAATGCTTCAAGGAAGTCTGTTTTGCCGCTCCTGGCCATCAAGTGAACAATCACTTCAGAATCGATTGTGGTTTGAAAAATAGAACCGGTCTTCTCCAGCTCATTTCTGAGCGTCCATGCATTGACCAGATTCCCATTATGCGCGAGAGCAAATCCACCCAGGTTGGATTCGACACGAATGGGTTGCGCATTTCGAAGAAACGATGCACCTGTTGTTGAATAACGATTGTGGCCGATTGCTGCATATCCCGTCAGATCGCGCAGTTTCTCTTCAGTAAAAACATGAGCAACCTGGCCCATGCCAGCATATCTGAATAGATGCTGACCATCTGATGTTACGATTCCTGCGCTCTCCTGGCCGCGGTGTTGGAGCGAGTATAGTCCAAGGTACGTAAAATTGGCGGCTTCGCGGCAGCCTGAAATGCCGTAGATACCGCATTCTTCGCGGGGAATCTTGTGTTCGTCCTCGCCCGTTTCATTTGAATCAGGACGACGACGATCGGCGCGGAGCCTCATACCGCTATGATTCCTGGTGAGGCCAGGGAGAAAATGAATATTTTATTTCTTGCTTGGTTTTAGTCTGCGTTTTGATTGAACGTGTGTCTACCGATCCCGCTGCTCTCAGGCGTGAATATACTGCCGATGGCCTAACCGAAGAGCTTGCCGGAAGCGATCCAAATGCTTTATTCGATCGCTGGTTCCAGCAAGCGGTTAAATCCGCCATTGAGCCCAATGCGATGACTCTTTCGACTGCTACCAGAGCTGGCCTTCCGTCCTCGCGAATCGTGTTACTAAAAGGTTACGATTCAAATGGACTTGTATTCTACACAAATTACGAGTCCAGGAAAGGAAAAGAGATCGCCGAAAATCCAAATGCATGCCTGCTTTTTTTCTGGCCCGAACTTGAGCGACAAATCCGAATCGAGGGTACCTTGCTCAAGACTTCCAGAGAAGAATCTGAAGTGTATTTCAGAAGTCGTCCACTTGAAAGTAGAATAGGCGCTCACGCTTCAGTGCAAAGCACAGTAATTACTGGGCGCGAAGTATTGCTCGACCGTGTTAAATTGGTTCAGGCTAAATACGGTGAGCAAATTCCTCTGCCGGAGGAATGGGGGGGCTATCGACTTAAGCCTTCAGTATTTGAATTCTGGCAGGGCGGGGCTGCGCGTTTGCACGATCGAATTCGTTTTATCCTGAAAGAGAACGCCTGGATACGTGAGCGCCTCTCTCCCTGAGATTGGGATTACTTGATTTTATTTACTATTGCGGTCACTCGATTGCCGGGTTCTGAATACTCAAGGGAATCAAAACACAAATTCCTGGCCAGTGCGATTCCGCGGCCATGCGAACTGAAGGCTCGATCTGGTGAAAGCGAAAGGTATTTTCTAAAGTCGAACCCCCTGCCCTGATCTCGAATCTCAAATTCTAGCCGATCGGCCTTCCGCTTGAAAGATATCTCGGCCCGCCTTGAAGAATATTCAGGCTTCTTAAGCCTCGCTCGAATCTCATCTCCCAGGGCCTGTTGTTCCAGTAGAGCGCTCTTCTCTTCATGGGAAATATTCAGATTTCCATGTTCAACTGCATTGATCAGAAGCTCATGCAATCCCAGCTGAGCTCCTTCTGCATCGGGACAGGTTGAAGCAAGCCAGCGTGCCAGCTCGCGCGCTTCGTCTGTCGTCTTGAAACAAAAAACTGATTCAGCCATCGTTTCACCAATCCGCCTTGCAGCCGGATCGAGGCGAACAATGGCCGCTTCATGATCGCTGATGGCAGAATCTACCAGGGCCCGCAAGATCCTATGATCAAACGGTTTTGTAAGATAGTAAAAAGCACCGGCCTGAATTCCCACCTCTACATCAGCAGGGGCTGATCTACCAGTGACCATGATAACAGGCAGGTATCGATTTGCAGGATCCTTCTTCAGTTCTCGCAAGAAGTCAAGGCCACTCAGCTCTGGCATCTCCCAATCAAGTATCAGAATCCTGGCGCGATGCGAACGGCCTGAGAAATGAGCCCGAGCTTCCCTTGCGTTCGGAAAACTCAGTATCTCATGCTTCCCCGCGAAGATCTTTGTAATCAGTGCAACGATCAGTGGATCGTCGTCGACAACAACGACTGGCGGCAGTTGCATATTCAGTAGATGCTTTCGATTTCCTTGCTGTATTTTTCGAAAACGACGTTCCGCTTAACTTTCAATGTCTGAGTGAGTTCCTCACCTACCTGGAATTCCCTTGATAGGAGATGGAATCCGGTAACTTTCTCAAAGTTCTTAAATCCATTCTTCTCTGAGTTGCGCAGCTTGATCTCGGTTTTGAAGAGATTTACTACAGCAGTTTCCTTGTTCCACGTCGAAACATCCGCAGATACACTTACATTCTCCAGAGCAAGTCTTTGCCTCACTGCGTCTGCGTTTGGCACAATGAGGGCTCCCAGAGTTTTCTTATCCTGACCAACAATCACAATCTGCAAAACAAGTTCACTCTGGACCAGTGTATCTTCAATGGGTTGAGGTTCAATGTTCTCTCCACCCA
Organism: Spirochaetia bacterium; assembly: GCA_021413825.1. Classification (GTDB taxonomy): domain Bacteria; phylum Spirochaetota; class Leptospiria; order Leptospirales; family Leptonemataceae; genus JAEUSB01. Next base: position 4,625 of record JAIOPQ010000007.1, read on the forward strand.
GAAGCACAATTGTATCCTTGGCGCGACCCGCAAACTTCAGTTCTCCGGTTGCAGTCCAGACAAGAATATCGCCTGAATTGAGCCAGCCATCTTCAGAAAGAACCTGTTTAGTCTTTTCTGGTTCCTTATAGTAGCCAACCATAATGTGCGGACCACGATGATATGCCACACCCTTCTTGCCCGGTTCAGTTACAACATTACCCTTCTCATCGATCAATTTCACTTCAACCCCTGGGAATGGGGGACCCACCGTTCCAATGACAGTCCCAGGGAAATTTCTCCGAGCTGAGACACCAACTGTTTCAGTCATTCCATATGTTTCAACAATTGGAATTCCAACTGCATAGAAGAACCGGTCAATGTATTCCGGCAATGCACCTGCACCTGAAATTGCAAATCGCACCCGCCCACCCAGGGCCTGTCTGACTCTTCCTAGAATCAATTGTGCTACAAGATTTGGAATCAGTAACCAGCTCCATCCGATAAATGCAAAGATCTTACGAAAGATGGTTCCTATGATGCCTGGCTTCTTGAGACTATATCTGAGCCCCTGGAGTTCGTCCCGGCACAGTGTATAATTCATTGCCGTCCAATGAGCGAAGTGGAACAACCCACGTCTGATAGCCGGAGCTTTCTTTACCCCGTCCATGACCCGATTATAGAAGCTCTCCCACACCCTGGGAACTGAAAGCAGGAACGTTGGTTTTGCAATCGCCAGATCCTTTGAAAGCGTAGGCACTGATGTGAACGCAAGCGCTGTGGCCGTGCGTATGGCAACGTGCTCGATCAAGCGTTCTGCAATATGCCATGGCGGAAGGAATCCCATTGTAACGCCGTTTGGGGGAACGTCGATACCGCGAATTGCGTGATCTACTTCCCAGGCCAGGCTTTTTTGAGTGTGCATTACACCCTTTGGATTTCCAGTAGTACCGGACGTGTAAATGATCGTGGCCAGGTCTGATTCTTTTACAACCTTTGCCAGGTCGTGAAATTTCTGATCACCTTGCGCAAGCGCTGCCTGGCCGTTTTCCATCAATTGTTTCAGCGTCATGATCTTGATTGAGCCTGCCTGAACAGAGCCTGGATCATCGAAGAATACTATGGTCTTTAGACCGGTAAAGTCTTTGAGCTGACCTTCAATCTTTTTGAATACCTTGCCGTTTTCAAGGAATATGATCTGACACTCAGCATGTTGAAAAATATACTTCAAGTCCCCTTCGGTTGCATCTGTTCCTCTGGGAACATCGACACATCCTATCGTTGTAATTCCAAGACTGGTCCAGATCCAACGATGTCCTACGTCTGCAATCAGTCCGATTTTGTCGCCCTTTGAAGCTCCTGCTTGAACGAGGCCAAGTGCGATAGCCTTGATGTTGTTAAACATCTCCGTGAATGTGATAGTTTTGTAATCCTGACCGCTACCCTCACGGTACATCTGTGCAATGGATCCGGGATAGTTTTCCGTAGTTTTCTGGATCAACCAGTAGTTAGTGTGAAAGGGCAAATTCATATCAGGCATGCACTGTTTTGCATACAGGCTCGCCGAAATGTCAATTCTAAAATCCGGCGCTCTTGGGGAACCAGGCGCCCCGAAACCGGTCTATCTACCGTGATACTCTGGTACGATTTGACCTAACGTTCTGCGTTAGTCGCTGAACAATTCCCCATTTCTTCTCGAACTTGAACGCTTTAACGGGACCCTTCTTCTTCACCGGGATAAAGCTCATTGCACGTTCTGTGAGGGCTGTGATTGTGAGGCTGGGATTCACACCCAGATTCACTGGAATCATTGAGCCATCGCAAACTATCATGTTCTCATAACCGAAGACTCGATTCTGGAGGTCTACAACTCCCTCAGAAGGAGATTCAGCCATGCATGCACCACCCAGTATATGTGCCGTAGTCGGAATATCAAGTAGCACTTCATTGTATGCGCTACGCGGTATCCCCTTGATTCGAGCGGCAAGGCGCCGAGCAAATTCATTTGCGGTAGGGATATAGGTAGGAATCTTTCCGCTCTTATGTTTTTCCTGCGTAGAGCTGAGGGATTTGTGAAATGGCCAGATCCAACGGCGCTTGTGAACAATGTGAATGTGATTGTCCAGAGTTTGCATCACAAGGAGTATGATAGTTTTCTTTGCAAATCCGATTGGATGAAGAGTGCGCAAGAAATGAATTGGATGTTTAAAAATATTTCCAATGAACCTGAGCTGGCGCGGAATCCGTCCCCCACCGTCTGTCAGAATTGTAGCAAGTGAACCCATTGCATCTGATCCGGGGGAGTAGCGCACAGGCTCAATGTGCGTATGTTCTTCCGGGTGCACACTCGATGTGATTGCAATACCGCGCGAAAAATCAGAATTGGATGCTAGTGACGTTGCACCTACGATCGCCTCGCTGTTTGTGCGTACCATGTTCCCAACGCGGTTTGACAATCGCGTTAGGCGACCACTCTCGCGCATTGTGAGCATAAGTTTCAAAGTTCCAAGTACGCCGGCAGAGAAAACAATTCCGCGCGCGCGAAAGCTCCGGTTCGGAAGGCCTAAAAATCCGGTTGTATGCCTGGTTCGAATGTCATATCCTGCAGAACCGTCAGCGGAGAGCGGAACAATATCTACAACTTTGGTTTCAGGAAAGACTTTCGCACCGAGCTGTTCGGCAAAATATAGATAATTCTTATCGAGTGTATTCTTTGCGTCAAAGCGACAACCAACCATGCATCCACCGCAGAGATTGCAGCCGGTTCTATCCGGACCTTCTCCGCCGAAATATGGATCCTTTACGGTCTTTCCTGCTTCGCCAAAATAGACCCCAACTGGAGTTGGCGTAAAAGTATTTGCTTTGCCAAAATCCCCTGCGGTCAATTTCATCAAATCATCCACGGGAGTCAGGGCTGGATTCTTAACTGCTCCAAGCATGCGCTGCGCAAGATTGAAGAATGGCAGCAGACCGCGTTCGCCGCCCATTTTCTTGATCAAGGAATTTTCAAATACCTGCTTTTTGGGAACGTACAGAGTGTTGGCATAAACCAGGCTTCCGCCACCGACGCCAGCCCCACTCAAAATCATAACATCATTTAGCAGATTGATGCGCTGGATGCCGTAGCAGAAGAACTTTGGCAGCCAGAGGAACTTTCGCAAGCTCCAGTTTGTTTTGGGGAAATCTTCAGACTTCCACCGTTTACCCGATTCTATTACGGCGACAGAATACCCCTTCTGAGCCAGGCGCATGGCTGAGACGCTTCCCCCAAAACCCGAGCCAATAATCAGCCAGTCGTATTCGAAATTCGCATCGCTCACGGTTAATCGGACCCGTCGCGGCCCAATTGTCCATCCGAAAAGGTTTTTATGTATTGGGGAGGCGAGCAAATCTGCCGATTCTCGTTCTAGTGCAAGTACGTCTTAAAACAGGTTCAGAAATCAAGCGCAGAAATACCGGGACAGCTCGATCTACGTCAGCCGGAAACACGGCTGCTGTGTCGTCTGATCGATCCAGTTTCCTGGATTTGCTTGCGGAAGTAATCCCGGCAAATTCTCCGGATAATGCAAGCCTCCAGGGGCTCTGGGCACAGATGCCCGATGCAGAGCGTGATCTGTTACAAAACCAATCACATGAAAATGTAGCACGTTATCAGGAATTGATCCGCTCAATAGCGCGACAGACTCTGGACCAGAACGTTCGCGTGGACAAACTAATGGGTCGCGGGCGCATAACAAAGACTGAAAAAGAACTATCTACGATCCGAATCCTGGACGAACGTCTGCAGCAAATGGCAATCTTGATGCAGGCCCCAGGGAACTCTGCATTTGGCCTATTGCAAAAGCTCGCTGAAATCCGCGGGATGCTAATGGATATGCGCCGCTAGAACTATTCCCCGCCAATGTCCCCGGGTTTGAAAATGGCCCGTGTCAGTTGCTGAGATTCATCCAGCATACCCTGCATATCCTTCCTGAGCTTCTTTAACAGGTCATCAAGCGCCGATCGCCTTGCCTTTTTATCCGCAGGATAGAACTCAGAGAGCTTAAAGGGTTTTGCAAATTTCACAATTGCTTTTCTAGCCCGTGGAGACGGTTCTCCGCCCAGAGCGCGTGGTTTCTTTCCATGTACGTATGACTCGAATCGCGCCAACCATTCATAGAATCTTTCCGGGGTAGGATTTGAAACCAGGTAGTCCTTTTTAATGACAATGAAGTCAAACGCTTTGACACATTCACCGTGCGCCCAGGCAAGTTCCTCTGGGGTCAGTTTTGGCAAAGTTGGATCCGGATATCCAATAGAGATCATTTCAATCCAGGCAAATAGCTGACGCAGCTTGCCGATTGCATCCGCTTTGCGATCATAATTCTTAACAGTGAAGCGATCCGCTATTCTATCTAGAATCGCATGACGAATTCTGCCAATCCGATAATCAAAATCCTGGTCTGATGCCACAGGGATTGAGTACTCCCGCTCTGCCTGCTCCAGCAAAACTTTTCCAAAATGCAAGAAGCGACGCAATAAATTCCGATTCCCTGGATTAACCCCGAGCTTGTTTTCCATTACTCGAATGGATTCCTCAAGATGCTCCTGCAATGCGGCCGGCGTTCCTTTATAAATGTACTTAATGAATCCGGGAAGAATCGTAATGTCGGCTAACGGGTCGACTTTGCGTGCGTCTTCCAGCGCCCAGAAGCCAAGCTGGGCCAGCCCTGGTTGAAATGGCATGAGGCTATCGTTCTCTCCACTTGTAGGCTCTCCTTCCGGAAAAAGCACGAGCTTTCCTGCGGGTCGCGCGAGAGATTCACGCGCGGTTTTCAGAGAATCTCGATCACTTATTCCCGCAATGATGGAGAATGCGCCCAGGTTAGAAATGATTTTACCCGTTAAGCCAAACGTCCAATCGAATACCTGGCGCGACGCCATGTATCTAAATCGCGATCCCATCAGATTACCAATGTAGTAGGAGATAGGAGGTTCTGCTGTTGTAGGGTGATTGGTGAAGAAAATCAAACGATCGTCTTTAAGACCGCGAAGCATTTGCTTATCTTCTGATTTGATTTCAATGTCATCAATATTCTGAACGGCTTTGATCAAAACAGGAAAAAGCAAATCCGCAGTCCATGCGAGCGGAAGATTGAACCCTGGCGCGATGAATGGTTGCATAAGAGGGTTCAGAGGATGGCTGTCAGGTTTTTTTGGTAAAGTAAGTTTTTTTAACTTTCACAAAAACATTGAATGCATTCAGTTTGTCCGGGGGATACATGCTGGAAGAAGTCAGTCAATTAATTGACAAAAGAGAAACCAAAGGTTCGCTTGATAAGGCAATCGAAATACTGGAAAGACTCAAAACAGAGCATCCTGAAAAGGATATCATCAGAGGTAAACTCTCTAGCGCCTATTTCTACAAAGGATTGTTTTCTGTTGAGGGAAGCCGTGAACGCGAAGACGCGTTTGATCACGGCGTCAAATATGGACAGGAAGCAATTACTTTGAATCCGCGCGCTATCTACGGAAACTTCTGGTGCGCGTCCAATCTTGGATATCTGGGAATGTGTCGTGGCGCTCTTGCATCCCTGGCTTCAATCGATCCTTTCAAGAAATCCATGGAAGTCGTCCTCAGAGAAAACGAGAATTTTTATTTTGCCGGGCCGCACCGCGCACTGGGGCGATTGATGCACCAGGCTCCAGGCTGGCCAATTAGCATCGGCAATAAGAACAAAGCAGCAGAACATCTTGAGAAGGCAGTACAGATTGCGCCAAACTTCTTTAACAATCGCCTGTACCTGGCTGAGATTCTTATGGATCTGGGCAAAAAAGAAAAGGCCCTTGAGCATCTCAACTGGTGCAAAGCCACTCCACTCAATCCAGGGCATGAGATCGAAGACGGAGTCTACAAGGAATCTGCAGAAAAGCTATTGAAACGGATTTCTTAGCTGCAGCCGTACGAATTGTGGCATGCCGGTGTCGCTGCTGCATGACCAGGAGGTCGATCAATATTTCACGTTATTCGGCGAAGGCGCGCAGATCAGCGCGCGTTTTCATTTCGATCGAATCAATCATTGCATTTTGGTCAATACTTCCAGATTTGCACAATTCAGGATCCATATCAGATGTTTCTGCATCAACCTGGTAACCGTTTGCACGGATCATTGAATAAGTCTCTGCTGCGTCTGATCCTTTAACGTTCAAGTAACCAGAAACAAAAAGCGAATTCGCAACACGGAGCGCTTCTGCCTGCTTGTCCTTCAAATAGATCTCACGACCGGCAGCCACGCGAATTTCCGCCGTAGGATTTGCGATTCTAAAAATCGCAAGAGTGCGCAGACAAAACTCAGAGCTCAACTCGCGCAGATTATCTATTTCATGACCAGGGACTGGAAGGAAGAAATTCACTGGAATCGAAGGAACATCTAGCTCTTTTAAACGCACTGCAACTGACGCAATATCTTGATTTGATTCACCCATTCCAACAATTACGCCGCTACAAACTGAAACGCCAGCACGCTTCATGTGCTCGATTGTCCGGACTCTATCATCAAAATTATGGGTTCTTACAATTGCAGGAGTATGTTCAGCGGAAGTATTTAAATTGTGATTGTAGCGATCAAGCCCGGCCTCAGCCAGCATCTCGGCAAACTTTGGATCTTTTATGATACCTGCGCTCAGGCAAAGACGCATTGGAAAACGTTCTTTGATTTTTTTGACCAACTCCGCGTACTTGATTGTTTGTTTTTCAGTTGGCCCTGTTCCAGATGTTACCAGACAAAAACGATATGCTCCTGATTTATAAGCTTGCTCTGCCTCTTTTAGAATTTCCTCTTCCTGCTTCAAGGAGTACGCAGGAATTTCCTCCGCACTTGCACTTTTCCGTTGCGCACAGTACCCGCAATCTTCCGGGCAATGGCCGTTACGGATGTTATCCAATATATGTACTTGAATTTTCTTTCCAAAGAACTGGACGCGCGGTTCTTCGCCGATTGTTAAGAGTTCAGCGAGCGGGAAAGTTGAGTCAAGGGCGGCCGCAAGCTCTTCCACCGTTGGTTGCGCCGCCCCGGCGGCAAATGCACGCAAGCGTGTCGAAAGCGAAGACTGCATGAATGCAGAAATAATTTCGCAATCAGAGAAACAAGCGTTTTACGCCGGCGACATTCGCTTCTTGACTCTATCGAGCGCGGATCTGAGTTTATCTTCCGGTTTCAGCTCGATTGCGCGCTCCAGGGATTCAGCAGATTCCTTAAATTTTCCCATTTTGAAATATACGTTCCCTAGAAGTTTCAGCACCGCAACTTGTTCCTGATCGAGATAGATTGCTTTTTCAAGGAATGGCAGGGCTTCCCGCTCCCGACCAAGCCTTTCAAGGCAGAGTCCTTTATAGTAAAGCAAAAGTGCTCCGGCCGTAGAGGTATCTTGATCTTCCAGAAGGTCCAACGTTTCCGCATAGCGTTTCTCTTTCATCAAGCCTATGATTTCAGATGTGGTTATTGAATCGTGCGGAATGGTTTTTCCATTTACTGGCCGGTAGACAATCTTAATCAGAGAAATATCGTCTGTGATTTCTCCCTTTGTCTGAAGCAGACTAACAACCTGATCAAGATTGCCGCGCGCTTCTTCTACTATCTTCACAAACAAATGCTCATCCTCATTGATAACCCGTGTAGAGGCACCAGGAGTAAGGTTTAGGTCATCTCGGCCGTCCGATCCAACAATCACTACATCGCCCGCTTGCAGTTGTATCTCAGTGAGAGTATATTTGCCGTGAATCTGCGATCCCAGTTTTCTCAAGTGAATGTCTTCTTCTAGAAACGATGCTTTGTTGTTTCTGAAAATAACTGCCGCAGGATGCTCCGCATTGAAGAACATCAACTCCCCCGTTTCATCATTCACAAGACCCATAATACAAGAAACGTACATGCTTCCGTCAAATGTTAAGAACACGTTGTGAATCTCTTCGTACGTTTCGCGCAGCCAGTCGCGTGGATCCATATCCAGATCCCGCTTGTTTGACGCTGACCTTGACATGATTGAATTCACGACAGACCCCATGATTAAGGCACCACCCGCTCCCTGCAGCGATTTACCCATTGCGTCACCGTTAACGAACATCGTATAACGTTTACCCTTGAATTTCAAATTCCCGGTAACACACATATCTCCGCCAAGCTCGCCAGCTTTGTTGCGGAATGTGAATTCCTTCTTCTGCTTAACAAAGAATTCTGTTTGAACCGCCTGACTCCGATTGTAGTTTTTGAAGAGCGGATTGGCCAGAAGATTAGTCAGATAGTAGTCAGCATCCTGCTGCGCTTTGAGTGCCTGGACTGTTTCCAGGGTGTTTTGGAGTTCCGAGGTCCTTGCGGCCACCTTCTCTTCCAGAGTCTGAGCATGATCGCGAACCTCTTCCACCATCTCATTAAAAGTAGCAGCCAGAATCCCGAGCTCATCAGAATTATTGATCTGAATTCGCGTGCCGTAGTCGCGAGCCTTCACTCGCTCCGCTCCTTCGCGCAGAAGGACAATAGGGCGAACAAGCCATCGTGAAAGTAGAAACGAAATGAAAACTGAAAGTACAAAGCTAGTGGCAATCACACCAATACATATATACTTCAGTTTGCGAACTAGATTCAGTTGCGAAGTCGCGCTCATGTCAATCCCAAGTACAGCCATCACGCTTCCATCTGCGCGCTTGATTGGCACGTACGCAGACATCCAGGTACCCCATTTGTCCTCGTAGTACTCCGTGCTAGTATGAACTTTCCCATCGAAGGCAGCCATCAGCCCAGGTTGGGCCGTAACATTATAGAGCTCACCAATTTCTGTTGGCTGTTCATCATCAGAAATTTTCCCATCTTTGTCCTGATCCAATTCTTCATTGTCTCCGTCCGCGATAAACTTGAGAATGGAACGATCAGGCACTTCTGGAATTCTGGTCAGTATATATGCAAAGCGAATGAGCGGAGGATCAGTTTCAAACCATTCTGGATTCTGCGGTAGAGGGCCTAGAGGTGTAACATCGTTTCTGGATGCATTCTTTATCTGACGTAGAACGTTTATGATTTGTTGAAAATCTCTGGAGGTCTGAAATTCCTTAACTGAATTGGACGCAAGCGACTGGCGTGTATCACCAGGCTCAATCTTTAGAAGTTCAGGAGTTCGTTCTAAAGATTGCTTCTCTGTTTCGCGATTCAAACGCTCAATTGCTGCGCGATGCTCTTCCGTGAAAAGGAATTGTCCGGTGCGGCCTACGTCTGCAAGTCGCCGCGCAAGTTCGTCCCAAACGTTCCCATAGGTCACTGCATAGAAGTACGTAAGCCCGGCACCCGTTGTTCCAACTGCAAGCAAGCAAATCGCAAGTCCAATCTTCCATCCGAACGTTAGTCGCATGACTGACTCTACCATTCATATTAGAAAATGTCAATGCGCAAATCACTCACGGAAGAGTTGTTTCTCGAAATCGTCTGCGCTATTCAAACTCTTTGATCGTTTCGTTTAGGATATCGTAGATTCGATCCAGTTCCTGGATCGATACGACATAAGGAGGACAGAGGTAGATTACCGATCCAAGCGGACGGACCAGCAAACCCTTCTGCACACATCGTTCGCGAAATTTCTGCGAAAAATCTGGCGAAGCTGCGCGCTCCGATTTCAGATCAAACGCTGCAACGCTGCCCAGGCTTCGCGTCCGGCGGACCGAGCTGCGACTTGCCTGCAAACTTGAGAGATTCCTCACATGCGCTAGCGCGAGCGTCGAAATTTGGTCGAAGCATTCAGGATTCATCAAATCCATACTGGCATTCGCCGCGGCACAACCAATTGGATTTCCTGTCATTGAATGGCCGTGAAAAAGCGTGTGCGATCTTTCATTGCTCAGGAAACCTTCATAGACTCTTTCGGAAGCCAGTGTTGCGCCGAGTGCTACAGCCCCGGCGGACAACCCTTTGCTGATTGGCATGATATCTGGCCAGATTCCCGCTGCCTCGCACGCATAAAAGGTTCCAGTTCTTCCAAATCCTGTGAATACTTCATCGGCAATCAAGAATATATCATACGTATTACATAGCTTTCGAGCCTCAGTCAAAAACTCAGCCGGGTACATATTCATTCCATCTGCGCCCTGGATTAAAGGTTCAAGGATGAGCCCGCAGATTTCATGCCCGCGAGTTTCGAACAAACTTCGTAAAGCTGCAACGCATTGCGAAACAGACTCATCGCTGATTACAAAATCGACCGCTCCAGGATCAGGAGCTGGCGTCGGAGAGGTGAGCACTGAAAAAAGCAGTGGTTCATAGACTTTGTGGAATGCTGATCTTGCACCAGCGGCCATTGTCCCGATTGTGTCGCCGTGATATCCGCGGTCGAGAGTGACAAAACGGGATTTCTCTGGTCTGCCTTGATTTGTAAAATACTGAAACGCCATCTTCAATGCAATTTCTACGGCGCAAGCCCCGTTGTCTGAGAAAAACACACGTGGGAGCGCATAACCTGTGCTTTGCGCCAAGCGATGTGATAACCTTGCGGCTGGTTCATGGGTAAACCCTGCATACATTACCTGGTCAAGCGTTTCAGTCTGCTTGCGGATTGCTTCCATGATATACGGATGATTGTGTCCATGAATACTGACCCACCAGGAACCAACGCCATCGATTATTTTTCTACCATCCTGGGTTTTGAGATAGATTCCTTCTGCGCTGGTGATGACTTCAGGATTAGGCGCAAGTTTCATCTGCGTAAACGGTTGCCAGGCATGCTTTGCATGCCAGTCCAGGATTTGAGTTTCAGAGATTTCTGACATCATTCTTCCATAAAATAGATTTAGTTGGTTTATTAAGCCAGGACTACACCAGGTATTGCTCTAAACGATTCTTCGCATCCACCATTGCAAAATCTGCAATGCCTCTAAAATAAAACTGACCCAGGGAAGGAACTCCGCTCATTTCAGAGATCGTGCGGATGTTGTCTTCGTTTGATTCACCGCAATAGATTACACCGACTATCGTGGCTGCCTGTCTACGCAAGTATTCAATGGTGAGCAGCGTATGATTGATCGTACCCAGACCTGTGCGTGCAACCACTACAACGGGGATTGAAGCCGCATGGATAAAATCGATCCACGTTTGTTTTCTATTGAGAGGGACTAGAATACCACCAGCTCCTTCTACAATTAAAGGCGCGGTCTGACTATTTCCGGCCTCCTGTGCGAATCGTGTTAGAAGGTCGTCCAGGTCAATTACGCTATTTTCGAGTTCAGCGGCGCGATGCGGTGAAAGGGGCGCCTTGTAACGCAAAGTTGTAGGTAAAAAAAACGATTCGTCAAGGCCTGTAAGACTGCGCACGATCGTTGCATCGAGAGGATCTACATCGATTCCGGTTTGGACCGGCTTCCAGTACTTTATGTTTTTGATGTGCCTATATCGATGTAGAATCGCGGCAGCTGCATGAGTCTTGCCTACTCCAGTATCAGTTCCAGTAACGAACAAAGCCATCACTTCTGTCGTAAGAACGAAGTAACTGCTGAAGGGGGAAGCATCCCAGATGCTCTGAGTATACGAATCCCCTTTGTATCATGAACGATTAACGTTGGAACTGAATCAATATTGAATTGATTCAGTGCAGGCCAGATACCGGGATCAGCAGTCGCATCCATTTTAAACGTCGTATAGCCCCTTAAAGTTTCCTTAACACCGGAGCTTGAAAGCACATCCCGTTCAAACTGAGGACATTCAAAACACCATTTAGCAGAAATGTAGTATAAGGTAGGACGGTTGGTTGGAGAGCGCAAATCCTTGTTGAGGCGAACAAGAGCAGTGGGTTCATCGAGAACTGTAAATCCTTGCAAGCCTGGCCCTTTGCCCGGATACAAATAAATTGCAAGGATAACAAACGCAGGAATAAGCAAGAGGAATGCTGGCTTAGTGCGTAGAAATTTTTTCAGCATCGGTCAGCCTTCGTGAAAGATCGTCCAGGGAAATGTCTGCGCCACGCCGGAGGGCCGCCGCCATGTCTTTCTCGCTGGTCCAGAAATTCAGAACAGAAGCCCCAGAACCCGGTCCAGATTTTTGCGTTGCCCATACATACAGTAAAGTGGCTCGCGCAATCATCTGACCTTTGTCTTTTTTCTCCAGATTTTTTTTCCAGGCTCCGGGCTTACTTAATTGCTCTAGAGCAAGTTCCGGATCGGGCTTCAGGCGTGACGCATAATATTGAAGCAACTTGGCGTTGCTGGTTGCCCAGTCACCCTTTTCAACTTCTTCCTGGACGAACCAGCCCGTTGACACGGCCATTCCGGTACGGAACCATTCCATTCCATCTTCAGATGTGTCTGAAAACAAATGATAGCGAGCGTATTCAGAAAGTATATAACGCAGGAGCCAATCACGCGGAGTCCCTGGTTTTACTATCAACAGCACCTGGTCGTTTGAACGGATTGCAGGTCCGGAAAATTTAGTTGGATCATAGCCCAACTGGAGCAAAACTGATTTCTGTTCATCCTGATTCTTAAGCAGCCAGATAACCAGGGGTCTGTCTACGGGACGCTGCCCAATAAGGGCGAGTAGACGTTGTGTGGCCCTGGATAAATCCGGAAATGCTGGCTCCAGAGCATCGCGCATTTCAGGAGAAAGTCGCAGCTTAAGCGTACCTTTTTCCCATTGCGAGAGGATTGTTTGACCTTGAATGGGAGAGAAAATAAGGCAAATACTTGCGAGAGCCAGGGCGAAACCGACAGGACCCCCTTTTTGCTTGAAAAAGCAGCGCATGAGGTCGATCTTGATTTATGCAAGCCCTCATGCAATCGATTAACGCAAAACACTCATTCAAACAACTAATCCTGAACCGTTTACTGATTGTGTCTTTGATTCTAATTTGTGTTACTTCTATGCACGCCGAAAAGCCGGTCGTCGCAAGATCACCGCAGCCGGTGGCAGCACGAAGTGCTACGGCCGCTCCCGCAGGCGCACCATCACCAGGGACGTTTCGCAGATATTCACCCACAACAGAAACCGCGTTGCCTGCAAGTTATCCATACATCGCTCCGCAGAAGATGCGTTTCTCTGGAAACGGATTGCAGATCGATCTATTCGCAAAACATTTTTCGCAGGGTGAGCCAGTTTACATAGAAGTGATTCGTTTACCTGGGCGCGAAGCTGCAGCGGAAGCGCCAGTCGTTTCATTTGAAGGAAAACCAATCCGCATGAACCAGTTCAGCTGGGGCTGGCGTGGAATGTTTGCACTTGCACCGACTGTGGCGGCTCCCGCCTGGAAAAAAATCTCTGCAACCTACGGTGGAAAGACAGAAGATTACAAACTGTTCGTTCAGAAAACCAACTTCCCCGTGTTTCGCACAGTGATGACAATTCCAGCGCTCTCCAACCAGTCAGAAATCACCAAACCGGATAACACAGCATTCATTCAACGGTGCCATGAAAAGAAACAACTGGTATTCGCACGCATCAGCCAGGATACCTTGAGTAATCGCGTTGCCTTCCCTCGCGATATGTATCGTGTAACGTCGCCATTCAATGCAAAGCGAATCTACGAACGATTCCAGGTGCAGGGAAAAAAGAAGGTTGCCCTTCCGTCCCAATTTCATTTTCACAACGGCCTTGATATGTACGCGCGCTGGGGTGATCCAATTTTCGCAATGGCAGATGGTGTGGCCGTGATCGCAGAGAACATGTTCTACGAAGGCGGCTTCACAGCACTGGATCATGGAAATGGGATCTTCACCCTCTACATGCACCAAACAAAACTTCTGATCAAAGAAGGACAACTGGTTCGTGCAGGTGATCTGATCGGTCAGGCCGGCGCAACGGGTGCCGCTAACGGATCACATCTGCATGTAAGTCTTTTCGTTGGTGGTGTTCCACTCGATCCAATGGGCTTGCTCTCGCTTCCTATACGAAATTAGAAAGCCTCGGGAGACATCCGCAGCGTTGCTGATCTGCGGAATTGCGCTCCGGCCCGGTCCTCGCTCGCAGTTGCGATGCTCGGATGTTCGCATCAGGCTCACGGCCAGGCTCGCATCGCCCTCCCGCAGAATCAAAAAACGCAGCGGTTTCTCATTCGCCTTTACGTTCTGTAGACGCGGACCGCGCTCGCACAACCTTGCGAGCGGGATCTGGGAGTTTCGACGTTAGCCGATCTTATTTGATATTCTTAACTGCTTGCTCGAATTGCTCGCGACGTTCGTAGGCTTCGGCTTCTTCTTTGCCCAGCATCTGAATGCGGAGTTCTTGCAACTTCTCTTTCTTTTGCGCGTCGCTCATGCTGGCGTTTTGTGAAAGGAATTCTTTTTCCTTTGCTTGATAGTCAGTGAGCTTCTTTTGTTCTGCTGCTTCTTCTGCCTGAGCCTGTGCGATTTTATCTGCAGCTTCTTTACCGAAATATTGTTCCTGAAGCGCCACAGTCCGCGTGCGACGCTCTGCTTCGGGCAACTTCATAAGATCGCCACTACGCAGATCCATTTCAGTCTCATAGTTCTGATATTTGTCTTCGCGCGCAACGACTGAATCATAGTATGAGCCCAGGGTACTTTTCTTCAGGGCATTGTATTGCTTCACACGCTCGTCACCGCTGAGGTTCTTTGTGGCCGCAATTAGTTTAGGCCCCACGTCAAGAAACTCGACCTGGCTTTCTTCCATGCCAAATACCAGCTCTGAATCGTCGTTACCCAGGATTTCTCTGCGTTTCTTTTTTACCAGGTTGTATTTTTCCGCAAATGCAAGGTCCGATGAGATCGGAAACTCACGCATAGTGGCTTCATACTTAAAATATTTTGAGAATAGATCCTTGAGTTTTTCTTTTTCTGGAGATGTATAGCGTTCGTCAATGAACTTGAGAATCGATGCATCGCATGCATCGGGTGGCATGTCTTCCTTGCACTCTGCGCGCATGGCCCAGAGTTCCCAGACAAAGTTAACCTTACCATTTTTCAATTGGTCAATGAATTCTCCAAATGCAGGTGAATGATCCTGCATCAGGATTGACTGATCGGCTGAGCCAGAACGGGAGAACATTTCGAAGAAAGGTTTGTTGCCACCTTCCTTGCCAGGCGAGCGTAAAAGAAATATGATTCCAATAATTAGAAGGATGGCTACAGCCCCGACCAGGATAAATTTGTTTTTCATTAGGATCTCCAGAAATAACTCGGGCCGAGAAAAATTCCCGGCCCGACAAAAGAAAATTAGCTTTTTAGCTTAGTAACCGCGCGCGTTCTTAACGATTGAGAGATACCAGCCAGTAACGTCGAAATAAGTTTCTCCACTCCATTCGAAGTTTGTAGCCTGTAAGTGATCAATCCCTGTTGCGAACCAGCGTGATGATGCAGTTCCCTTGTAGGTCCCATATTTTTGGGAAGAAAGAGGAACAACACCGTCATTTGCGCTTCCCAGCCCATAGAACAGTCCACCTGCCCATGTAATTGGGTATGTGAGTGCCATGATTGGATGCTGAATAGGATCCGCAAACGCCATGGTGTTCGCATACGAATAGTATGAAATACCAGAAACGTTTGGAGTCGCGTTATTCAGTGCTGTTGAATAGGAAACAGTCAATGACTTGCCCATTGCAATTACGTCTTGCGGACGACCATCGCGATATAGCAATTTTGCCATCAGGCTCAACGCCGCATTTGCGAACGGTTGCAGCCAGGAAGGAATCACACCCAGAACAATGTCAGCCATTGGCGCGCCTTTATGCAGCGAATCAACAGTAGTAATTGTTTGAACCTTGGAACCGTAGCCCAGGTTAGTTACCAGGTAGCGTGAGACCAGTCCGCCCTGTGAGTGACCAATCAAATGCACTTTGGTGCAACCGTTGGCTGGCATCCAGGTGTTCAGGTATGTTTTAATTTGATTTGCGCGAGTCGGCAGATCGTTTGCAGCTGAGCTTCCAGGAGTTGCAACTTTTGCACCCTGATTTCTCAGATATTGATCTACGCCGCCCCAGTATTTTACGAGTCCGCCGGCCAGACCGTTTGTGTCATCAAAGCCCAGGATTCCATGAACGAGAACCACGCATGATCCTGTCAGTGTACCGGCTTGTAATGATGTAAGTGACAACATTGCTGCTGCCAACAAAAGAAACAATTGTTTCATTTTGATTTCCCCCTTATCATACCAGCTGGCTATCTGCGGGTTAAGTCAGTCAAGTCTGAAAAAAAAGAGACCTCAAAAATCATTCATGTTACGCCATAAAATCTGATATAGTGCCAATTCGCCCTGCAAACGCCTTCAAATTGCCACGAGTTACAGGTAACCTGGCTTATGATTCGTTTCATGCGTAGAAAACTGGCGATAGCCTTCCTTATTGTGCAACCGCTTACTCTTCTGGCCGCCGACTGGCGCCTGACCAGGGCAGAGAACGGAATTGAGATCTATTTGCGCGAATCCGAAACAGGAACCCAGAAAGATATTCGGGCTTCCGTAATAATACGGAGTAGCGCTGCAGCTGCTTTGAACTTGATCCGAAACGCAGAGCAGTGCTCGCGCTGGATACTCTATTGCAAGTCCGGTCAGATTCTCAAGTCCGCGTCTCAATCTGAATGGATTGTCTACTCGATTACAAAGCTCCCTTTCCCGTTGAAGGCCCGTGACACTATTCTGGCCAGTCAGCTTGAATTGCAACAGCCGGGTTCGATTCGAATCCGGTTTCGAACCAT
The DNA here is from genome assembly GCA_021413825.1 of Spirochaetia bacterium. Taxonomy (GTDB): domain Bacteria; phylum Spirochaetota; class Leptospiria; order Leptospirales; family Leptonemataceae; genus JAEUSB01. The sequence continues at coordinate 21,255 of JAIOPQ010000007.1, forward strand.
TCCCGATTACATTCCAACGAATCCTTCGTACGTTCGAATTCGAGATTTATCCGGCTCATGGTTGCTTTCGGAGATTCCCCAGGGGCTACGCGTAGTGTATGAGTTTCGTGCCGACCCTGGAGGTTTATTTCCAGATTGGTTCGTAAACGACAGCCTGTCAAATCAGCCGTACCAGACCTTACTAAACATGCGCCTATTGCTAGAGAATCATTCTGAGTCCAGATCACAATCAGAGGTCTCCGGGCGGTGAACCTGATTTCTGCCCTTACATTCCTGCTGCAGCTTCAACTAGACTGGTTTTTAGAATCCACAATCTCCTCTCGAACTGTACGAGTCGGATCGCGCAACGTTAGTTGCGATGTCTATATAGAGTCACTCGTCAACACTCTGATTGGTCGACCCGACACAGATGAGTATGGTCGCCTGATCTTGCTGCGCAACTTCATTTCCCTCTCAATCGGAAAGAGGCCTCAAGTCGAACGGGCGCTTGAGCTTGCAGTGCTGGACAATTATTTCAAAAACAAGAGTGCTGCGTTCCCGGAATTCGAATCGAGCATGCGTCCCAGGGAACGAACCTTGCTCCGGCGCCTACGGGAGGATACGCAGTTTAGATTATATCACTGGAAGCGAATCGTGCGCGTTCACCTTCCAGGGTGCAATCCGCTGCACAATAATCTTATTGAGATTTCCCGGCCCTATACGCGCATGATTCTTTTTTGCAACCGAACTGGCGTACCTGGTTCGGATGCTCAGGGGACAAATGCAAGTTTTCATCTCAATTTCCTTCTGGTTATTTCTCGGGATTTCCTGTATCTCACTATTTCCGATTGCCCTGCTGATTCGTTTCTTCACTGGCCTGTTTGATAGAAGGCTGACTATATTGCATCAATTCACATGCTTCTGGGCCTCGCTATATACCTGGTTCAATCCTTTCTGGAGTGTTTCAGTAGTAAATCGCACACGGATCGATCCTAAGAGCACTTATATGATGGTTTCTAACCATCAGTCAATGGTCGATATTTTCGCTCTCTTCCGCACTTTCTTTCATTTCAAATGGGTGAGCAAAATTGAGAACTTCAAATTTCCGTTTGTAGGATGGAACATGTACTTGAACAAGTACATTCCAATTCATCGAGGTAGCGTTAAGGGTGGTGCAGAAATGATGCGTGTTTGTGAAGCCACTTTACGCAAGGGCAGCTCGTTGTTTATTTTTCCGGAGGGCACAAGGTCGCTTAACGGTGAACTGGGGATTTTCAAACGCGGTGCATTCGATCTGGCCAAACGAGCTGAAGTCCCCATTTTGCCGGTTGCATTGGACGGATCGTCGCGCGCATTGCCAAAGGGCAGTATTGTTTTGAGCGGGCTTCATCGCATTCGAATTCATGTACTCGAACCCATTCCAGTTGAGAAAGTGCGCGAGCTTTCCGTGGAAGATCTGATGAAGCTGGCTCGAGAAATCATTGGCAAGGAACTGAGTTCTATGCGCAGCGCAGAACTTGCCATGGCAAATGGGTAGCGGACTTCTGATGGAGATGGAGATCTGATCGTTGAATGCATGTATTCAACCTGGGACTTTGCTCAACGAACACCCCACAATACTTAAGTAAAATCCTCGGCTTACAGCGGAGCTTTATCGAGCAAGGTCATAACCTGTGACCAGGCTTCAATAGTGGGTTCAGCACATCGATACGGTTCCAGGCTCTCAGCAGTCCAGAGCAGTTGTCCTGCAGCAGAGAATGCTCGAATCGACAGGGAAAGTTTTCCGCGCACCGGTAGATCATCGCTCGTCTCCCCGCAAAACGTAGCCGTTAGGTCACCGCTTGGAAACGCGTAATCGATAAGTTTGATTTCAGTCACATAGACCATGTCGGCCTCTGCACTCTCTGCCATCGCCTTGATAGCCCCTGCGTCGGGTGCTGTTTGGTACGACTGACTTTGCGGAAGGCTATTCACACGAGTCCCTCTTGATTCCAGAATCGAACGCATGCCTCGCTCAATATTCAGTCCGATGCCGGATCCAGTCACAGCACCGTTTGCTGAGATGCGGCTAACTTTAACAGGCGCAATGACGACGGACTTTTGAGGCACTCCGGCTGCCAGGTTTACGGAGGTGAGCAGACAAAACAGAAGTATCAAACGCACTTTCATATAACACAAACAGTCGGCTTTTTTGCATGTTTCTTTACGGCTCCGGGCATAATTCGTGCCGATTCAATTTGACAGGATAGAAGATATGGCTTAAATACGACATAATCCATGGCACGTAAGAACAAGGTAGTCGAACCGCCAAAACAGAGTGGAGAGTCGGGTAGTGGACGCTGGATGCTCACGTACCTGGACATGGTAACACTCCTCTTCGGGGTGTTTGTGATTCTGTATGCCATGTCACAGGTGGATCAGAAAAAAATGCAGGCTGTTGCAGAATCCATCCGCATGGGATTCCAGGGTGGACGCACCATGGATGAAGGGATGCTCTCTGGTGGTCGCACAATTCTAGAAGATTTGTTTCCCGAAGGCGTTCGGGCACGGCATGTTAAAGAGCGAATCACCGGACTCTTCCGTCAGGAAATTCTAACCAAGCTCATCAAGGTCACAGAAGATGAACGCGGCATTGTGGTGAGTCTAGTTGGAATGGATAATTTCAGACCGGGCTCAGCAGAACTCACAGATGAAACACAGGAGCTGCTTGAGAAGATGTCACTCCTTCTGACTGAGGTTCAATATCCAGTTCGAATTGAGGGCCATACAGACGATGAAGTTCAGGACAACAATGCAACTGCAATCTCTGCATCCGATTGGGAACTCGGAGCTAAACGATCCGTCAATGTTATACTTTTTTTAGAAACTCGCGATGTGGATCCGCATAAGTTGAGCGCGGTTTCATTCGGAAGCACTCGCCCTGTGGATCGCGACGGAACACCTGAATCGCATGCGCTCAACCGCAGAATCGACATCATCATTGTCACGGGCGACAAGATACGCATGAAGGAGAAGTAACAAATGGAATTATCTACAGTCGTTGGTCTCATAGGCGGCTTCGCGGCCGTAATTGTTACGATGCTCCTTGAAGGAGGTCATCCGGCTTCCTTCGTCAACTTTGGTGCGTTCGCACTGATTGCTGGAGGGAGCGTGGCTGTGGTTGCTACATCCTTTAGTATCAAAGAAGTAACTTCAATTCCAAAGTATTTCTCGAAGGCGATTTTTCCTCCACACGACAATCTCAAAGAAATGGTAGAATTGTTTGTGAATCTGTCAGAACGTGCGCGTCGTGAAGGTCTGCTGTCACTCGAAGATGATCTTGGAAACTTCAAAGACAAAATGATGCGCACTGGAATGGAACTCGTCGTGGATGGAACGGATCCGGAGATCGTACGCGACATTCTGGAAGATTACGCCGACGCAGAAAAGGAACACGACAAGATCGCTCCGGAAGTTATGGAGACCCTGGGGGGGTTCTCGCCTACACTTGGAATTATTGGAACGGTTATGGGTCTGGTGCACGTACTCGAAGGCCTTGGCGGGGGCGGTGGAATTGAACAGCTCGGCCAGGGTATTGCTGTCGCGTTCATTGCAACATTCTATGGGATTGGTTTTGCAAACTTGATCTGGCTGCCGCTTGCAAACAAACTTAAGTTCCTGAGCCATCATGCAGTAACACACAGAAACATCATCATCAAAGGCGTAATGTCAATTCAGAGTGGGGATCATCCGCGCGTTATCCGTGAGAAGCTCCTCTGCCAGATTTCTGATCCAGTTCTGCGTCAGGAAATTGAAGAAGCGGCACCTAAAGAGTGATTGCGGAAATCTTGTCCTGGTCTATCAATAGTAAGAGAGGTTTTGCATGAATCCATTTGAACATAAAAAGTATTTTGCTAAGAAGAAGTTCTTTAAGATCTTCGGTGGTGAAGTGCGTATCTATGATGCGAACAAAGACAACCTGCTCTTCTTTGTTAAACAAAAAGCATTCAAACTAAAAGAAGATATCACTGTATTCGCAGACGAATCGCAAAATCAAGCCCTGGTCAAAATCCAGGCCCGGAGCATTCTTGATTTTGGCGCAACATATGATATTACTGATGTTCAGAGTGGGCAGAAAGTAGGAAGCATTCGTCGCAAACTTTTCAAGTCAATCCTGCGCGACGAATGGGACATACTCGATCCATCGGATAAAGAAATTGCTAAGATCAAGGAAGACAGTCTGATCATGGCTTTGTTACGCCGGTTTTTTTCGTCCCTTATCCCACAGCATTTTTCCATATACATGGGAGACACTGAGGTTGCTGACATCAAGCAGACATTCAATCCATTCGTTCCACAATTCCACGTGGATTTCAGCATGGATTCCGGCCGTCTCGATCGCAGGCTTGGAATTGGTGCGGTAATCCTACTTCAGGTTATCGAGGGCAAACAAGCCCAAATGGATTAATGCCTGACGCGGAAACGCACATCCGCGCTGGCCTTGAATCACTTCGCATTCTAGACGCCAGTGCTGCGTGCACGGCGTCAATTAGCCCTTATTCGTCCGGGCTGTTTCAAATCTATTTGATCAAACCTGTCGCCACTCAAACGCATAGCACAGATTCCAGGATTCCATCGTGCATCATTGCCAAATCTGTTCCGCTGACAATGGCAGAAGCCGAATGCGACGGACTCAGGGCCTTGCGAGATGCTGGCGCAAACACACCGGATCTTTACGGCACCTACGACACGGGCAAGGAGGCCATCATCTATCTGGAATTTTGTGATGGCACGGCGAGACGTGCCCCTGGTCTGAAAAAACTGTACGCGGCGAAGCAGGACTACTGGGGCTACATGCGCAATAATTTCATTGGGCGACTGCCGCAGAATAACTCCAGGCACGGCTCATTTGCGGATTTCTGGTGGCTCGATCGAATAGAACCACAACTACGGTTAGCCCGCGACTCTCTCCTGCTAGATCAATCAGATCAGAAGACGGCCGAACAGATTGTTACGTCGCTTAGCCTGAAGTGGAATCTATCCGAAATAGGGCCCAGGCTGATTCATGGGGACCTGTGGAATGGAAACGTCCTTGGAGACGAATCGGGTGAAGCAGTTCTAATCGATCCTTCGGTCAGCTTTGGGCATCCAGAACAAGATCTTGCAATGCTTGAGCTGTTCGGTTCTCCCCTTCCGGATCGAGAGATTGATGAGATTGCAAAGCACATTGGAGTTTCACCCGGGCGCAAGGAACGCGTTCCTTTCTTTCAATTGTATCCATTACTCGTTCATGTAAATCTATTTGGACAGTCTTATGTAAGCGGAGTCCGACGAATTCTGAAAAAATATGTCTGATACCATTACACAGCTGCGACAACACATCATTGCAGAACTGACAAAAGCCGGTGTGAGCAATGCCGATCTAGAAACAGAAATCCTGCTACGCGAAGTCACCGGAAAAGATTCGGCGAGATTGTTGGTGGATCGTCGGGAAGTTCTGAGCGATGAAAAAAGTAAGCTTCTAAAAACTATGACAGCAAAGCGCAGTAAGCGAATTCCGCTTGCGCACGTGCTGGGTTACACGGAGTTCTATGGGCACAAATTCATCACACGGCCTGGAGTATTGATTCCCAGAAAAGAAACGGAAATTCTGATCGAAAAAGTTCTTGGGGAAAATATTCCGATGGGGGCTACAGTCCTCGACCTTGCATGTGGGAGTGGATGTATAGGGCTAACCGTGGCTCGGGAACGTCCGGACCTAATGGTTCATTTATCAGATATATCTGAAGAGGCGCTTGCGCAGACGCGGGAAAACGCTCAGAATCTTGCAATTTCAAACGTTCAAGTTTATCAAAGCGACTGGTTTACCTCCCTTCCGGCGCAACATTACTATGCAATACTTACGAATCCTCCCTACATCCACCAGGACGAGGCCTTGCAGATGGAGCCCGAAGTCCTGGACCACGATCCGCATATTGCATTGTTCCACAAAAACCCGCTTGAATTGTATAAACAGATTTTGAGAGAATCTCAGTGGCGACTAACCGTTCCTGGATTTATTGCCGCCGAGCTTTCGCCGTTTATTGCCAGGGATGTTCTGGCCTTCGCTGCGGGGATTTATGCGTCCGCAAGCCTGGTTCAAGATTATTCCAGACATGATCGCATCCTTTTTGCCAGAACAAAATGATTGAGCGCCAAAACGCACCATGAATGATCGTTCATGGATCTGGGGTTAAGGGGAAAAGTCGCACTAGTCGCCGCCTCAAGTAAAGGCCTTGGCCTTGGAATAGCACGCGAACTGGCGCGCGAAGGATGCCACGTATTCATGGGCAGTCGCGATGGTCAGGCCCTCTCGGACGCCATCCTATCGCTAAAAAAGGAAACGGGAGCAGACGTCCGCGGCGCGCAGTTTGATGCATCTGACTCGATTAGCATTTCAGCCTGGGTGGAAGATTGCGTGCGAAATTTTGGCGCAGTCGATCTGGTTTGCTTGAATGCTGGCGGACCGCCCGCTGGAAATTTCCAGGATTTTGACGATTCGAAATGGCGCGCAGCATTTGAACTAACGTTAATGAGCGCGGTTCGTATGGTTCGCTCAAGCCTTCCGCATCTGAAACGGCGCGGAGGCGGATCAATTGTAGCTGTAACATCAAGTTCCGTCAAGGAGCCCATCGATCATTTGCTTCTATCCAATGTATTTCGCAGCGGTGTTGTAGCACTCGTTAAGTCGCTTTCGCGCGAGCTAGCAGCTGACAACATTCGAGTGAACAACTTGATTCCAGGAAGAATAGACACTGATCGCGTTCGGGCGCTCGATAAGATCAATGCAGAGAAGAGCAGTAAGCCAGTAGAAGAAGTAAAGTCTAAAAGCGAATCATCCATTCCGATGGGCCGCTACGGAACCATCGATGAATTTGGACGCGCAGCTGCATTTCTACTTTCTCCGGCGGCTTCCTACATTACCGGTGAGACTTTACAGATCGACGGCGGCCTCATCAGGACGGTCTGGTAATTGTCACGGTTCGCGGGCGACCTACTGCGCGTTCTTTCTATCTGTGCGGTACTTATAATTCATGGAACTGGACGATTTGAGTCTGGCTTTGCACTAAACCATGAGTTTGCTTCACAGGAATTCTTTGCTGTAATGCTCAATCAACTGGCACGCTTTGCCGTGCCGGTATTCTTGATTCTTTCCGGGTATGGCCTCACAAAAAAGTATCTGAAGATAGATCTACGCGAGTTCTTCCTAAGACGCGCAACCAGGATTGGAATTCCGTTTATTGCCTGGACGCTGATCTTTGCTGTGACCAATCAGATCATGTGGAATGCCGCCCTGATCTACTCACCCGGCCTTTGGGGGGCTTCGCTCCTGGACATTGCCAGTAGACTTCCGGGCTACCTCTTTATTCAAGGAGTGGACTATCATTTCTATTTCTTTATAATCATTCTTCAATGCTATCTGGTTTTTCCACTGCTCTTCAAGCTCAATCAGACCTGGGTGTGGTTCGCTATCTTAGCATGGCATCTGCTCTGGACTTCACCTTCGCACATACTTCTGTATAAAGTGGGTGTAACGTTACCCGCTCTTCCTTCGTCATCTATTGTATTCTGGGTCTTCTATTTCTATTCAGGCATGAAATTCGCCAGAAATGAACCGGAAAGACGTTCGGGCTCCTGGGTTCTGGTTGCATTCGCTGTAGTGTTTGGTGAATTTATTTTCTGGAGCTACAGCAACCCCACCGGATCCACAGGAGATTACGATCATTTCAATCGCTGGAGCGTTACGCTCTACTCCATGTTATTCTTGGTTTCCAGACCGTTTGCCCAATTGATCGAGCAAAAACTGGGTACAAATAAATGGATACCTGCGTTGGCGGGGGTTAGTTTTACGGTGTTTATCCTACACACCAACATACTGAGACTGCTTGAGTTTACCTGGATTTCGCGATCAGTTTTTGCGCTTCTCCTGTTGCTCCTCGTTATCAGTTTTGGTCTTTGTCTGGTCCTTGATCGGGTGGTTCCCTGGAATTCACTTCGGATCGTTCTAGGACTTCCTGAAAGGAGAGTTTGATGCGCAAAATAAAACACATACTCGAATGGGGTTTTGTTAGATCGCTATTATTTGTATTCAGTCTTCTCCCATATGAAAAGGGCAAGGTCTGGATGGGCAATGTCATGGGCTGGATGGGATATATCCCGGCTGTAAAACTGAGACGCCGAATGATGGAAACTCTGCGGATTGCATTCCCCGAACATTCGGAGGAACGCAATCGAGAGATTGTCTTAAAGACTTTCAAGAACGTGGGGCATCAATCGATCGAGTTTCTAACGCTTGAGAAAATGGATAAAGCCTGGGTTGATAAATATTTTGAGTTTGAGCCAACAGGCGCGGAAGCCGTGCGAAAGGCGGTGCGCGAGAAGCGTGGACAGTTATTTGTTCTAGCGCACATGGGAAACTGGGAAATGCTCAATCAACCTATGACATTGGAAACCGGGGTCCATATCAATTTGATTATTGCTCCCATGTCAAATCCGTATGGGGATAAGTTTCTGTGCAAGATTCGCAAAAGCCTTGGAACCAATTTGATCTATCCGCAGGATGTGGGTCCAGATGTACTTAAAGCTCTGGCGCGCGGAGAGACAGCCGCGTTTGCTTCAGATCAGAATGCTGGCAGGCGCGGAATGTTCATTCCATTCCTGGGTCAAATTGCATCAACTCATACGGGCGCTGCAGTATTTTCATATCTGAGCGGCGCGGAGATTTTCTATATTACAAACCTACGGCTGCCAAACGGGAGATTCAGAATTGAAATTTTGCCCATGGGCAGCATCGACAAGAAGCAGGTAAAAGACAAGGCGGCATGTATCCAGGAGTTCACTTTGCGGTACGTCGATATTCTTGAGAAATACATTCGCAAATATCCGGATCAGTATTTCTGGCTGCACAATCGTTTCAAAACAAAACCGCTACCGGACGATAAGATCATTCCCCGCGTTGATTTTGATCTAGCGCCGTACTGAATCTGCGCGCCTACAATCTATGAGCTGGTCAGAATCGCATGAGCCCGAATGTAAGATCCAGGACGCACTGGAACTTGTAATTGAAGCGCGCGAACGTAAAATAACAGAACACTTTACAGTGCGGCGGTTGCTTCCGATCGCAAAGCGTAGGACTGTTGGACCCTTTATTTTCTTTGATCACATGGGCCCGGTTGATTTGAGCCCTGAGGACAGTTCAGATGTTTTGCCGCATCCGCACATTGGACTTGCGACAGTAACATATTTGTTTGAAGGAGAAATTTTTCATCGAGATAGCGTTGGCTCGGCCGTTGCAATTAGGCCTGGTGATATCAACTGGATGACGGCCGGTAAGGGAATCGTTCATTCTGAACGGGTAACACCAGAAGAAATTGGAAAGCGAAGAAAGCTTCACGGACTTCAGCTATGGGTCGCGCTGCCCAAAGAGCACGAAGAGATGGATCCAGATTTTGAACACCACGATGCAGATTCCCTTCCTGCAACGGAGAGGAACGGAGTAAGCCTGCGAATCCTTGCCGGCAGTGCGTATGGTTTTACTTCTCCTGTTAAGATTCTATCGCCACTATTCTACGTCGATGCCATGATACCCGAAGGTCGCGAACTTGAGATTACAAATGAATATGCGGAACGCGCCGTATACGTCGTGGCCGGATCAATATCGCATAACGGTATGGATTACGGCTCCGGAAACATGCTAGTATTTCCTTCAGACTCAAAGAGTTGCATCAAGGCATCGCAAGATTCCCGTGTGATGTTGTTGGGCGGCCCACCGGTTGACGGTCCCCGCCAAATCTACTGGAACTTTGTTTCTACATCACGTGAGCGAATTGAGCAAGCAAAGAATGATTGGCGGGAGAGGCGCTTTCCCGCTATTCCTGGTGACAACGTTGAGTTTGTTCCTCTACCCGTTTGATGCTTTGAGTTTTCTAGCTTTGCGAACGCGATAGATGATGTAGATGACAATCAATGGCGATAGCCAGATTGCAATGTAGAGAAGGGAAAGCAATGCGCTGGCCACACCCAGGAATGCGTCTTTGAATGCAGGAATTCGTAACCCCTCTTGCTGACCTGGACCGGTTACATGAACTTCAATCAAGTATTCTCGTCCGATTTGTGGTTGTGAGTCCTTTTGAGTAACCTGACCGCGATCGTTAGGCGCTACGGGAGTTCCTGGAATGGTTTCATTAGTCGGGCCAACTGGTAAAGATTGAGTCGTTTCCGACTTTAGTCTTCCAATAGAAGAGAGTTCTTTCATGGTTTCAAAAAATTTACTCTCCGGAATGGCAATGGTGGCCTGGAAACGCGACTCGGCGCCCGTTTCAGAATTGCTCTGAACCAGCCTGCCGTTCTTCTGAGCAATCCCCAGCAGGGCTAAGCGCGAAGCTGACACATCGTCAGATGTAAACACAAGCACTGCCTGGGCTGTGGATGCTGTGACCGGAGTCTCAATCTTGCCGCAGGAAACAGCCATTGTGAAGGCCAATATTAGCAAAAATAGATAGGCCCTGGGCGATTTAGAAAAAAAGTGACAAGGTTTCATCGGTTGTCAAACTTACTATAGAACATGGAGATCAGCAAGCCCCTTCGCACCGTTTTTGTATTTTTTTTTCTATGCCCAATTTTGTTTTCAACATGTATCAGAGCGGAGCGAACCTTGAACGCAGAGAAAGCAATCGCGATAATGACAGCGCGTTACAGGCTGAAGGCGATGTTTGAAGCCAGAGGACTTTTCTATCCTCCCAAGGAAGTTGCATTCATTGGACTCAAACAGGAAAAGCAACTTGAGATCCGCGCGAAAGTTCCAACTGGTTGGGTGAAGATTAAATCATATCCAATTCTGAAAGCGAGCGGTCATCCAGGCCCCAAACTGCGCGAAGGCGATCTCCAGGTTCCGGAAGGCGTGTATAAGATCTCGCGCCTCAATCCTGAGAGCAGTTACTACCTTTCATTGAAGATTAATTTTCCAAACGAGTTTGATTTGGAACATGCGGAAGCAGAGAATCGTACAGAACCAGGAAGTGATATTTTTATTCATGGAAAGGATGTATCAACGGGCTGCCTGGCAATGGGTGATCCGGCGATTGAGGAAATTTATACTCTGGCATACGATACGGGACATGAAAACATTGCCGTTGTCATTGCCCCAAACGATCTTAGAACTTCTGCGCCGGTCACAAAAATGGAATCCGCTCCTACATGGACCGGTGACCTGTACGCTGAGATTCAAACGCAGCTTAGAAATTACAGTAAAGTTGAAAAAGTCCGATAGGAGAAACAGTGGCAGGTTATTCAAAAAAAGGGCTGATTGGTAAACTCGGGATTAAATCGGGACAGACTATTCTGTTTCTGAATCCTCCATCGGACTATTCGTCCGAGCTCGGGGCGCTACCGGACAAAGTTGAACTCAAACATGAGCTAAGCGGTGGCTTTCATTTGATTCAGTTTTTTACCAAGCACAAGTCTGAGCTGGAAGAGAAACTGCCATTGCTCAAAGCAAGTCTGGTGGATAAGGGGATGGTCTGGGTTTCCTGGCCCAAGAAAGCAGCCCACGTAGAGACGGATATTACAGAAGATGTAATCCGCGCTCTTGCTATCAAGAATGGAATGGTAGATGTCAAAGTCTGCGCCGTGAATGATACCTGGTCAGGCTTGAAACTGGTCCGCAGAAAAGCCGACTAACGTTACTTTTCACTGTCCGTAAGCGTGCTTCCCATCAGTTTCATGGGCCGCGCAATAATCTCTCGAATCTTGTCTGAAAGCTCATCCAGGCTGGAATTGGCATACGCCTCCGGCGGAATTGGATCGTGTATCTCCACCTGGACAAGTCCCGGGTAAATTCGCTGAATCAAGACTTTTTGCTTGGCTGGCATAATGTGATGCGCGCCCCAGATTGTTACCGGTTGGATTGTAACGTTTGCCTTTTTTGCGAGTACAAAAGCGCCTTTCTTAAAGTCCAGCATACCCTCATCAGGATTTTCACTGCGAGTTCCCTCGGGAAAAATGATAACTGAAGCGCCCTTTTGAATGCGCTGTGCCGCCTGGAATAACGATTCCATTGCTTTCCTACGATCTCCACGCTCTACTGGAATGTATCCAGCACCGCGCATTCCCCAGCCAACAAAAGGAATCTTGAAGAGCGAGGCTTTAGCCATCCAGCGAAACTCCGTGTTGAGGACTGAATAGAAGACTGGAATGTCAAACATACTCTGGTGATTAGCCAGATAGATTACGGGACCATCGCGATAGATTTTTTCCTGACCGACTGCTTGAATCTTCATTCCAGCAAAGAATGCCAGCGTTCGGCCCCAGAAAGTTGCAATCGCATGCACAGCTTTCTGCAAGCCGAACATTCCAAACGGCAATGTTGAAAAGGCCATGACTAATGTTACCTTCAATAGAAAGACCCAGAGGAAGAGTGATCGAATTAAGTGAAGCGGATTGTTCTGACGGGTCATTCGCAATTTCTGCGCGTTTCATCCTTTCAGGTCAATCCTAAAACGCCTCATTGCCAGAATCGATTCGTTCCACTTGATCTTCTAGATCATTGATCTGTTCCATCCAATAGCCTTCCGTTCCAAAAAGAGGAAACGAAGCGGGGAATGCAGGGTCCTCAAAGCGTCGGGCAATCCAGGCGCTGAAATGTACATAGCGAAGCGCACGAAGTGGCTCAATCAGGCGAATACTTCGACGATCGAAATCTCGCATTTGCTCATATCCAACCAGCAGCGAATCGAACGCTGTTAGGTCTGGACACGCTAGCCATAGATCTTGAATGGCCGGCCCTGACACCATGTCATCAAAATCGATTAGAAAGGGGCCGGTTCCGGTCCAGAGAATATTTCCCGGATGACAATCTCCATGCAAGCGAAGCTGAGGAAGGCCGGGAAGGAATTCTCCTGGCTTTGAAAATTCACCAATCAAATTCGCATAGGTGTTGCAGATAGACTCCACCAGACGCTGGTAACGATCTGCCATGTTCCCTGGAAGAAACTTATGATCTATCAAGTATTTGAGGTTAGAAATACCGTACGTCTCTTCTGAAAGCACAATGCGGTGCTTTGATTTTTGCGCTTCACCAACGTTATGCACCCTTGCAAGCAACCTTCCGAGTTGCTCAAGTTGCTCTGTGTTGGTTTCGTCCAGCTGCCTGCCGCCTACACGAGCGAAGAGCGAAAAGTGAATTCCAGAAGGCGCCGCCGTATGCAGAGTTTCTCCATCCGGGAACGGAAGTGGAATGGTACATGGAATCTCGTTTTGATGGAGTTCCAATAAGAAAGAATGCTCTTCAAGAATTTGTTCGCGCGACCAGCGACCAGGACGGTAGAATTTGACAATACGGAATGCCTGCGATCGATCTTCTGGAATTTCATCCAGATCAAGCTCGACCTCGTAAACGCGATTTTCCATGGAGTTGCGTTGGAGACAACGACCGGTTGTTGAAATTCCCGTCTCCTCTACGCACTCCAGAATGATCTCAGGTCTCAGATCAAAGAAGTATTTTGTTTCTTCACCCCAGGCCGACATGGGGCCATGAAGCCTGAAATGCACTCAGGTGCCAGTCCAATCTAGCTATGTGAGTTATTATTGAAGAATCTGTGGCTGGGAAAATAAGCGATCATGAATCTGATCGTGCCTGGAATTAATGGTTCTGGCCCGGAACACTGGCAAACGCTATGGGAAGCGCATGATCCCGGGTTTCTCCGTGTGGTCCAAAACGACTGGGATCATCCGGAATTTGGGGCCTGGATGGATCGACTCCAGCAAGCGTTGGAAGCAAATCCTGGGAGCTGGATCGTGGCTCACAGCCTTGGGTGTTTGTTAGTCGTTTCGCGCCAAGTTCCAGTTCAACCTCGCGGCGCATTTCTTGTAGCACCACCGGATCCGGCTGGTCCGGAGTTCCCGTCGACTGCAAAGAGTTTCGCAGATATTGCTAAGACACAGTTGTCTTTTCCATCCCTGGTTGTTGCAAGTGAAGACGATCCATACGCTTCCATTGCATTTGCCAAAGCATCTGCAGCCGCATGGGGTTCAGCGTTCGTTTCAGTTGGACAGAAAGGTCATATCAATGGCGCTTCAGGTCTTGGGTTCTGGGATGAGGGCTATCAGCTCTTTAAGCAATTCATTTCATGATCTTCCGGAAAAGAATGAAAGGGGCTAACTCATAAACGATTGTTGAGATTCAAGAGACTCTGTTCAAATTGAAACTCAATTTCTGCCTCATCCAGATCGTCTGCTGTCATTCGAGCCAGTTCAAGCAGTTGCGCGTGGAGTGCTGGCCGTTCGTTCTTTAGATACGTGAATAGCCCGCGACGCTGAATCGCTTGAATGATCTCTTCAAACTCTATTATAGTAAATTCAAAGCGATTTCTTTCGCAGATCCAGTAGATTAAATCCCCGGAGCGGTGACCGATTGAATGAAAGAGGGGCACAAATATCAAAAAAGGTGGCGCCCGTCCCTATTCAAGGAATTTCTTGAACGGTGGACCCGGCTTTCTATATAGAATCCATTCCAATCTATGGGCGCGTGTTTCTGTCCCCCATGGCAAATTTTTCTGATAGCCCGTATAGAAAAATATGCAGGCGCCTGGGTTCAGCCTTCTCTTTCGCAGAGTTCGTTCCCGCAGAGACAATTGCAGTTCGCGATCCAGACTATATGAGCATGCTACGATTCGAAGAGGAAGAACGTCCGCTGATCCTGCAACTATTTGGTAACAACTGTGATACTCTGGCCGCAGCCGCTGAAGTTGCAATGGAGTTCAGGCCAGACGCGATCGATCTCAACATGGGATGCTCTGTAAATCAAATCGCAGGCAATGGGTCCGGTGCGGCACTACTAAAAAATCCAATGCTTGCCGCTCAAATGATTGAACGACTTCGAAAAACGGTTCCCGTTCCAATTACGGCGAAGATCCGGCTGGGCTGGGATGATGCATCGCTAAACTACCTGGAAGTTTCTCATATTCTACAAGAATCTGGTATTGCAATGCTCTCCGTACACGGAAGAACCAGAGCTCAGGCGTATACTGGATTGGCCAACTGGAATGCGATCGCAGAGGTTAAGGCTAATGCACGTGTGCCCGTGCTCGGAGTCGGCGATATTTTGGATTATGAAGATGCCCTGACTCGAATTCAGAAATACGGTGTGGATGGGGTACTTGTGGGCCGCAGTGCTGCAGGAAATCCATGGTTATTTTCGGCATTGGATCGCGCGCAAGTTCAGCCGGAGCAAATTCTTGAAATCATGCTGGAACACTTTCGTGACATGTTGAAGTTCTATGGCGAGCGGGGATGTATTTTGTTCAGGAAACATGCGGCGCGATATGTAAAGGGTTTTATCGGGGCGGATGCACTGAGGACTGAGTTACTTCAGACAAAGAACGCAGAAGAATTTGAAACTGCCGTTAGGCGCTTTCTGAATTCACAGCCAGACTAGCGCGCCAGGAGACTATAACAATCGCTGGATCATTGGAATGGATTTAGCCGCAGCCTGCTGGCCACGTTCAATGGCCTCTTTTGTTTTGTGATAGTCAAAGAATCCAAATTCTGGCAGGACCGGTTCAATCAGAATGTCAGGCGGATGGGTCCCAAAATTGAGCGCCTTGTGGCGTTCTCGCATTGTGTCCACTGAACGAGCCACAATCTCAGCCATGGACTTGGCCGGCTCATGTGTCTTGTCCGAGTTGAGATCGACAGCAATTACGATATCAGCGCCTAGCTTGCGCGCCAAGTTTACTGGAACTGGATTTAGCAATCCTCCATCGACTAATTGACGTTTCCTATCTCCAGTACCAGTTTCAAGGGGAGACAGGAAGCCCGGAACAGCGACAGATGCGCGGACAGCCGGAAGTAGCGGACCATCCACAATGTGAACTTCCTCCATGTGGACCAGATCTGTAGCCACAACCCCAAAAGGAAGTTTCAAATCCGCGAACGTGCGCGCAGTCAGACTCCCTTCAAGATACTCCAGAAACTTTCTTCCTGCCACAATCCCACCGCTACGAGGTGCAAAATCCATATAACGAAACGTGTCTCGAATTCCTTTATACGATACTGCAAACGTCTCAATCGCTGCAAGTGATCTAGCCGCAAAGTATGCGCCGATGACGGCACCCGCAGAGCAACCGGCAACAACGTGGACTGGAATATTTGCTCGCTCAAGAGATCTGAGAATACCAATGTGTGCCCAACCACGAGCGGCGCCAGAACCCAGGGCGACCCCGATGCGGGGCTCACTGAATCGCATTCTTTTGAAGGAAAATCGCAAGGTCGCTTAACGTTTGAAAAATGCTTTTAGTTTAGAGCTAAACTTTGAGCGTGATTCTGAAACGCGTTCAGAAAAATATCTGAGGCCAGTCTCAATCCCAAGATCAACAGCACGATTGAGTTTTACTATGTCACGCGTTACAAGGCCCGCCGGTACGGGCGATTTTGGGTCCACAATTTGAATGTTAAATCCTGCTGGTGGGTGATTCAACAAGTCAAACGCGCGATTAAAGCGGTGGTGATGCTCACGCGTTATGAATTCGCGAATCTTTTTGTTTCCAGGATAGGAAAGCCAACCAAGCATTTTTCCAACAGGATCACTACGATATGATCTGGGATGATTCAGTACAACTGTAATGTCCTTGTAGCCTGCTTCCATAACGGCTTCAACTGGCATAGGGTCGATTACGCCGCCGTCGGTATATTCACTTTCACCCAGGAACTTGCGACCGCGAGTTGCGATTGGTAATGACGTTGCAGCTTTGAGTAAATGAAGAACATTCTGACTGGTGGCGCGCACGTATTCAGGGAGAATAGTTTGAAGATTGCTCAGCGTTACATAAAACGGCGTACGTTTTGGATCATCCAACCGGTGGCGCGGAAATTCGTATTTCTTACCGAATAAGAAATCGATCAAATACTCCTGATTGAGTATTGTCTTTCCGCGAAGCATGTTTAAGTAGGAAATAAAGCGGCTTCCAGTAAGCTCATAGCGCCAGACGTCCAGGCACCAATCAACCATGCGCTCAGTTGGAGTTGATGCGACATAGTATGCCGCCGAACAGCTACCAGACGAAACTCCGACAACAATATCAAAATTGCTGGGTGGATAGATTCTGCTCATGGAAGCCAGGACACCGCCCGCAAAAGAGCCGCGCATGCCACCCCCTTCCACGATTAGAGCCCGGGTTTTCTTCCCAGTTGCTTCCGGCAGGTTCATATCCTAATCCTCGGCAGGGGCCCGCTCGTGACCAGCATCTTTTCGAGAGAGAAATGCAATGATTGACGAGCCCGGCGCATAACCTCACCTTCGGGCATGATTGAACTGAAATCCGTTGAGGGAAAGTTTGAGCTCGAGCGAGCAGCATACAATGCAGTAGAAAAAGAACTGCAGGAAAGGCTGTACATCCTCTTAAACGAGTGCGCGCAGAAGGAACTATCCTGCCTGATTCTGCTCGAAGGTTGGGCTGCAAGCGGCAAAGGCGATGCACTCAAGACCATGACTGCTAGACTCGATCCGCGCAAATTCATTGTATACACCGATGAGGCAGGCAAGAACGAGTTTCCATTTCTCCATCCGTACTGGATCAGTCTTCCCTATCACGGTAAAACGCAATTCCTGATTGGCTCGTGGTATCATAGAGCCGTGGATCGTCGCGCCAAGGAAAAGGACTCCAGCGAAGAATTTGACGAAAATATTCAATCGATTCTGAACTTCGAGCGACTCCTTTCGGATGAGTCATATATAATTCTAAAATTCTTCATGCACATTTCAAAAGACGTTCAAAAAGATCGGATGAAGAAGGCCAGGAAGGACGGGTTAAGCTGGGTAATTGCAAAGGCAGACGCAAAACAAAATGACGAGTATCGCAATTACAGAAGAATCTTTGAACATATTCTAAATCGGACTGATGCAAGCGCTTCTCCCTGGAACATCATTCCGGCTCAGAACAAATACTATGGAAAGTTCAAGATAATGGAAACCACTGTCAAGTTTCTCGAAGCAAGACTGGGCGTGGATTCGCAGAAATCCCTGGAAGAACTCAAACGCGTTGAGGAAATGGCATGAGCATCATTCGTTTCAAAGAACTACAGGACGACATCAAGCTTGAGCGCCAGGTCTATAAGGCAGAATTGAGCCGACTCCAGGAAGAAACCCGAATTCTTTCGCACAAAGCCGCAGATCAAAAACGATCCATCATTGTTGTAATGGAAGGCTGGGATGCAGCAGGCAAAGGTGGAGCGATTCGTCGCCTGACGGCAAGTCTTGATCCGCGATTATTTCGGGTAAACTCGATTGCTGCGCCAAACGACATTGAGCGCAAGCATCACTATCTCTGGCGTTTCTGGACCAGACTGCCTAGACGTGGTTTCATGAGTATATTCGATCGGTCGTGGTATGGCAGAGTTCTAGTCGAACGGGTGGAAGGATTTGCAAAGCAGGCAGAATGGTCCAGGTCTTTCCAGGAAATCAACGATTTCGAAAGAGAGCTGGTCCAGGCCGGAAGCATAATTTGTAAATACTGGATTCATATTTCCAAGGAAGAGCAGAATACTCGTTTCATGGGACGACAAAATGATCCCTTGAAGCGCTGGAAGCTCACAGAGGAAGACTGGCGCAATCGTGACAAATGGGATTTATATGAGGCTGCTGCGGAGGAAATGTTCTTGAAAACGGGAACTTCGGCCTGCCCCTGGGTGCTCGTCCCTGGAAACGATAAGTACAATGCGCGCGTTTTTCTTTTGCGTGATTTTTGTGCCAGGCTAGAACATGCGCTGGATTGATGCCAGAGAAACACACCGTTAGACGACGTTCGTCGGTCTCGCCAGGGGTATCAAAGAGAAGCCCGGCGAGCCGGCCGGATCCAAAGAAAAGGTTGCCGCTTCTCTGTATCCCAGGACTGGGCGGGGATCGGCGGATATTCGATCCAATTCTGAAGCACCTGGCGCCGGACATTCGTGCGCGCATTCGCTTTGTAGATCTTTCTCCAGCCAGGTTACATGAATCCCTTGGCGACTACTCTAATAGAATTTTGCGCGACCAGGGATTTCAAAACGCGAAGTTTTCACATGTCGTTGGAATTTCCTTTGGCGGAATGATTGCGCAAGAGGCACTGCGCTCCGGCGGCATTCAGGCAAAACAAGCTCTACTGATTTCGACTGCATTGAGCGGCAGTGATTTGACAATGCTTTCTAGAATTTGCGCATCCTGCCTGCCACTGATTCCCGACTTTATGCATGGTGCGATCGTCTGGTTCCTGGCCGCAGTATATCCCTGGGTTCGCTTCAGAATGACAGAAGCGGGGACGTTTGCAAATATGCTTCGCGCCCAGGATCCGGGCCTCCTGTTTCGCGTCCCAGCAATGATTGCGCAGTGGAACCCGGAATTCCCAGGTAAACTACCCTGCGCTTTCGTTCATGTACAGGGCACGCGTGATCCTTTGATTTCTTATAATCGCTTGAAGCGCACGCGCTCGGTTGACGTTCCTGTAGCAGGCGGAAATCATCTGGTATTTGTGTCCGAGGCCAGGTTGATCGCTTCTTTGTTTTAACTCTTGCCTTGTCGTCTTGTTCCCTTTTCTTATCCTTGATCAGGATATTCTGCAATGTCTCTCTCAGAAGATCTCTATAAAGAAGTAATACTCCAGCACGCCCAGAATCCATCGCATCGCGGACCGCTTACAGGCGCAAATGTCCGGGAAGCTGGTGTAAATCGAACATGCGGTGATGAGCTGGAATTGGAGATGCTGGTAGAGAATGGCAAGATTCAGAAAATCGCTCTACTTGGCAAAGGCTGTAGCATCCACACTGCTTCAGGATCGCTGATGGCGGAAGCTGTGGAAGGCAAAAGTCTAACGGAAGCCATGAAAATAATCGGGGATTTCAAAGGCATGCTGGTTGAAAATAAGGACATTCATTTCGATGAAGACCTGGAAGAGCTAGAATCCTTGCGCGGTGTGCAACGGTATCCGGTTCGCGTCAAATGTGCAACGCTGTCATGGAATACTCTAGAACAAGCACTTAAGAAAAATGGAACTCACTGATGCATCCCGTTAATATCAATCTCTCGTTTTTTCACGCATTTGGATACGAAGGCCACTGGGCCCTTATGACTCTGGTAGTTGGATTTTTTTATCAACGAGCAAAATCAGTTCAGGCGGGGTATTCAAAGGATTGGTTTATCTCTGCTTACTCGTTTGCAATTCTTATGGGCTTTGTGTTTGCCCGCTTGTTCCATTTCATGTTCTGGGATACGGAAACTTTTTTGAAGAATCCCCTGGTCGTTTTTCACGCAGGTGGCGGATTCGCAATTCTTGGTGGTACAATCGGAACTGGATTCGGCGGCTGGGTTTACTCGCGATGGACAGGAGTGAATTTCTTGCACTGGTGCGATTCACTCATGACACCCATTTGTCTGAGCCTCGCCCTGGGTCGACTGGCCTGTTTTCTGAACGGTGACGCCTACGGCTTGCCAACTGCGCTGCCCTGGGGTGTAACGTTCTCAAGCCTTAGTAGCGACTGGATGCGCGAATGGCAGTCGCTCCATTCCTTATACGCAACAAGCCCGGATCCACTAGGTGTGTTATCAAGAATTTTTTCCAGTTATGTAACGTTACACGACTTACCACTGCCTCAAACGCTCGCAGGTTTGCAGTCTCAGGGTGTGCACAACATAGGGGACCTTGCCAAGTTTTATCCGCCAAATGCAAACTTGAGTCAGACTCAGCTGGCAACACTGGGCTTGTATCCGTTTCCCATTGTTACTCCAAAAGTTCATCCTGCACAATTGTATGAAACCATACTCATGCTCATAGGATATGTTTTTATAATGTTCGCCGAAAAACAACCCTGGTGCAAGCAACGCACTTTCTTCCTGTTCTGGATAGTGTATGGAATTAACAGACTCTTGATTGAGACGGTTCGTGGAGACAGAAACCTTGCGCTGGCTGGACTAACGTATGCACAATTGATTTCCATTCTATTGATTGTCTCTGGCATTTTTGCATTCTGGTATTACACAATGCAATGGAATAAAAAGGGAATCCCGGAGCCCGTGTTAAAATGAAAGCAATCGTAGTTGGAGCATCGGGGCTAATTGGCGCACAAGTCGTTCAGATTGCAGCCAGAGAAAAACTATACGGATCCATTGTAGCGCCGGCCCGTAGAAAGATTGGAGTTCCAGACGGTGTTGAAAATCCAATTGTAGATTTTGACAAGCTGGAGAGTGCTCACTGGAAGGCAGATCACATTTTCTGTTGTATTGGGACTACCATTAAGGTCGCAGGATCTCAAGAGGCCTTCCGCCGGGTAGATTACGATATTGCAGTCAATACTGCAGCCCTGGCCAGATCAAACGGCGCTTCCAAGATCTTTGTTGTTTCAGCTCTGGGTGCGGACAAGAAATCAGGAATTTTTTATAGCAAAGTCAAGGGTGAAATGGAAGCGGCGATTATTGAAATGGGATTTGCCGAAACCTGGATTTTCCGCCCATCTCTGTTAACTGGGGAACGGAAAGATTCAAGGCCAGGTGAGGTTCTTGGCCAAATTGTAGGCTCCATCTTCAGTCCGCTCTTTATCGGGGGCATTAAGAAATACAAGCCAATCGCGGGTGAAGTGGTGGCACGAGCTATGCTCTGCGCTGCATTTCTTTCAAGGCCCGGCGTGAACATAGTTGAATCCGATCAGATTCAAGAATTGGGCAAAGCTGGCTGAAATAACGCCAGGAATTCATCAAACGATTCTGAAACCTGCAGCCAGGCGTAGCCGTCCCAATGAACTATTTTGGGTTCCGGAATCTGGTTACGATAGTCAAAACAAAATGGCGCGCCCTCGCTGTCTTCAGCAAAGCAAATGATCTGTGAAAAATCAGTAATATCAGCAAGGTATGGTGGTCTTTCCGGCCGATCACCGTAGTAACAATCGCTCAGGAAAGCTGCGGCCATTTTATCTGTCGACTCCCGGATCTGCGCTTCACTCTGGTAACATTTTCCGAACGTCATTTCCCATGTACCGCCGGAGCGCGCAGATGCCCCGGTCAAACGAGCGATCGTTTCTTTATTATCTAAGAGGCGCTGAAATCCTGCGGGCAGTCTGTGGATCATGCCGAAAGGGTAAGCTCCTCATTGATTGCCTGCATTTGCAAATAACGTCTGGTGAAAGAATCATTGAGACGACCATCGTCTCCCTTGAACTCCGCGCGGACTCCGCGCACAAGATACATATCAATCTCGCCTTTATTCTTAGCCTTCACAGCGCCACGATATTCGCATTCAAAGAAATCTTTTACAAGTTCATACGTATCCCTGGAAATATTAACCTGCATTGGGATTCCGGACGATTCCATGCGACTTGCAATGTTCACAGTATCTCCCCATATATCGTACGCGAATTTCTCCTGGCCAATTACACCTGCGACCAGATGCCCTGTGTGAATGCCAAGTCTGATCTCCCAGACAGGAAGCCCCTTCGCTTCACGCTCCGCTTTCAGCTTTGTCATGTAATTAACCATCTTGAGCGCCGCGAGCACACAATCCACAGGATTGCTCCGATTGTTGTGTGGAACTCCACCTGCACACATGTACGAATCACCAATGGTTTTGATTTTCTCCAGTTTGTGTTTCTTTATGATTGAATCAAAACTTGTAAAACAACTATCCAGCTCGTGCACCAGTTCATCCGGTTTCAAGTGCTCCGCAATCTTAGTGAAGCCCACGAGATCAGTAAATAGAACTGAAACGGCTTCATAATTCCTTGGCTGAACACGATCGTTTCGCTTTAGTTCATCAGCAATTTCAACGGGCAAAATATTCAACAGAAGCCGTTCTGACTTTTCGCGTTCGGCGTGAAAATTGCGAGCCAGTATTACAACGAGCGCGGCGCTAAACAATTGAACAAACGGATAATTTAAGAGCACATCCAAAAATCGCTCCTGCGAACTTGGCTTTGTAGTCCAGCTTGCAAGCCAGGCCGGTTCCATTCCTTCAAGCAAAAGCAATCCAACCGAAGTTCCCAGGTACAAAATGAATACCATTACAGTGTTCAGACCATTTCTTGAAAGAATTGTTGCAATCATCAATGCAGGGATCAGATAGTAACTGGATCCTCCCTGTGATCCGCCGCTTGGAAACCATAGTGTGACAAGAAAAATCAAGATCAGTAGATTAAAAGGCCAATAGAGTGCATTGTAGACCATTTTGAAACGCGAAAGGAAATACATTCCGAGAAATAGAACGCCGGTTATGAAATTGATTCCAAATTGCAGCATCCCCGTAGTAGGTTGCAGTAAGTAGGCGAACGACCCAAAGATATTCGCAATTCCATTGATCAGACTAATCGTAGAAAAGAGTCTGTGCTCAAGCGAATGCTCCTTTACGTTACCTACCAGAGAAAAGAAAAGCCGGACTGCAAACTGTCGCATAGTATTTGGTCGAAGATTCCCTAAATACGTTACAGAAATCAATTAAAGATTGTCGGGTTTTGAGTAAATTCGCAACTTGAAGAGATGAGTTCGCAGGCCTTTGATAACAACGTTCGACTACTCCAGGAAGGTCTGGATCTGCTGGGAACACTGAATCAGAGCGCCTATTCAATGAAATCTCCCCTGGGAGCATCAGTTGGAAACCACGTGCGGCATATTGTTGATTTCTATTTGTCTTTCTTGAAAACCCTTCCCTCCGGAAAATTCGATTACGATTCTAGATCGCGGGACTCAGAAGTGGAACAAAACCTCGATGTCGCAATGCAGCGCATTAGCACGATTCTGGAACGCTTGACCAGCACTCATCTGGATCTTGACGCAGAATGCCTCTGCAAAACTGAAGCCTCACAACCGCCCGAATTTTCGAAGTCGACAATCAAGCGCGAATTGCAGCACCTACACGCGCACACGATCCATCACTACGCTCTCATATCTTACGTTCTGTCCGTTCATGGGGTCACAGTTCCACATGGATTTGGAGTAGCGCCATCCACTCTTGCGTTCCTGCAGGAAGAGAGCCTTGCTGGCTGATCTAACCGCCCTACTTCTAATAGCCGCTTCAACGTTTGTCAGTGAAGACTTAACCAGCATTGGGGCGGGAATCGCCGCGGCCTCCGGTAAAGTGTCATTCGCCGTCGCCTTGATAGGCTCGATGCTTGGCATCTTCGTAGGAGATCTTTTGCTTTTCGCTGCGGGCAGAACGCTGGGCCGGGCGGCCCTCAGCTATGCGCCGCTGAAGTGGTTTATAGATGCAAGTGCCGTGGAGCGAAGCTCGCGCTGGTTTCAGGAGCGCGGCGGAACTTTAATCTTTTCCAGTCGGTTCATTCCAGGCATGCGGCTGCCTACGTACTTTGCTGCCGGTGTCCTCCATGTCTCGCTTTTCAGTTTCCTTGGATATTTTGCCCTGGCTGCCGTCATCTGGACACCTCTGATTGTAGGGGCTGCATATTTGATTGGTGATCGCATAACGCAGCTTTTTCAGACTTCAAATGGATTACTCGTGCTTACGGCCACGGGGCTGGCACTCTATGGATCTATCCGGTTAATCCTCAGTCTGACAACATATCGTGGAAGGCGCAACATTGTTGGCTGGTTCAAGCGATTGAAATGGGAATTCTGGCCGTCCTGGATGGCATACCCTCCGATTGTAGTCTATTGCGCGTTCCTTGCTGTAAAGCACAGGCGAGCCGTTCCGTTTACAAGCTGCAATCCTGGAATTCCAGCCAGCGGTCTGGTTGGAGAATCCAAATACGACATTCTTAAGCAGCTACCGTCAAGCGCCATAGCAAAGTCACTGTTTCTTGGATCAGAACTTTCTGATTTAGATCGATCAAGGCTTGTGAAGAGGTTTGCTGCTAAGGCATTTCCGAAACATCCACTGGTGATAAAGCCAGACCGCGGAGAGCGAGGCAAAGGGGTAAGGATAGTTCGAAATCAAGCGGATCTGATCGACGCGCTTGCAGTCCGGCACGACTGCATTGTACAGGAATATGTTCCGGGAATTGAGTTTGGAATTATGTATGTGAGGCTTCCTTCACAACCGCATGGGCGAATAATCTCCATTACGCGGAAGATCATGCCTGTAATCGCGGGAGACGGAATACATACTCTAGAGCACCTGATACTAAGCGATGCGCGTGCGGTTTGTCTTGCATCCCACTATCTGCACGTTAACCGCCATGCGCTCGACAGAATTCCGTCAAAAGGAGAATCGATTCAACTTGTGGAACTGGGCACCCATTCCAAAGGATCCATTTTCCTGGATGGCTCGGATTTGATCAGTAAACCGTTAAGTCATAAGATTGATCAAATCAGCAGGCATTTCAAAGGCTTCTATCTGGGCAGGTACGATGTCCGTGTTCCCGATGAGAACGATTTACGCCAGGGGAAGAACATCAAGATAGTTGAGCTCAATGGAGTAACCTCTGAACCAACCCATATTTACGATCCACAAATTTCTATCTTCAAAGCGTATGGGGCACTCCTCGATCACTGGCGCCTGGCGTACCAAATTGGAATTGAGAATATTTCGCAAGGACATGCACCGTGGACGATTTCCGAATTAATTGGTTTGCTCTGGACTGAATGGAAAAATCGTTCAGGCATCATTGGTGATGCCTAGCTCGCCCCTGCGAATCCATAGAACAAGCAGACTGCAAACAAACACGGCAAGCGCTGAAAAAAACAAATATCCCTGATCGTTTCGAACAAAAATTCCAAGGCGCACCAGATGGCTTACAATGGCGCCTGCCGTCAGGGAACTGGCAAAAAACGCTCCGAACGCAACTGTTCTGGGAATGAGCAGCAATAGAACGGTGATCAGTTCCATAGTGGCGGCGCAGTAGCGACCCCACGGCTCCGCATCCAACTGCGCGAATATCCAGACGCAAACTTCATCGCCAGAGAATTTCCAGAAAAGTGTGCGTAGCAAGATCAGGCAGGCAGTGAGTTGCAAAACCCAGCTGAAAACAAGGGCCCTATTGACCGCACGCATGCACGAGTTCAGTTTTTAGTTCTTTACTGTCCAGCTAGATTTAGAGAATCCTCTTCATGGCAGAGAAATGGAAGCCCATTCTCAGTGAACCTCGCGCAGCCAGGCTGTACATAGCATGCTTCTTTGATGATGCAGAACCATATTTGAGTATGAAGAAGTCACTGGAGTCTGCGTTTGGAAAATCGGATTATGAAAGTCAGTCGATCGACACGGATCTACTGATGCCTCTGTATACTAACATTGCTCGACGCGTGCTACGCATCTTGAGTTTTCGCAGACAGGTAGGGCGGGAAGAAATCGTCGACGTTCGCAAGCGCACCCTTGGCCTGGAAGCTGGTCTCCAACAAGTCGGCAGGCCACTGGTCGAACTCGATCCTGGATATGTCACAGAGTTTACCGTTGTGCGGACCTCGCTAAAGGATGATTTTCATCACATTTATTTTTATTCCGGGATATTCGGTGAGAGCCTGTATTATTTTGAGAATGCATCGTTTCGTCCTTTTTTGCAAACGCCCGAGTTCTATCGCTCTGAAGCTGTCATTGCGGCATTCAACGATTTGAGGTTAATACATGTTACGGAGCAATAGCGTCGCTTTCGCCATCCTGCTCATTGCAAGTGGCTGCAATCGACAACTGGCAGTGGAATCAGCTATTGTTTGCGACGATTTTTCCGAGGGAAAATGCAAGGAAGGTGCGCCTAAAAATGGAGTTTACAGCTTTCAGATTCCCGTAGAAAAAACCAAAACCTGGTTTGACTTCGCCTATCATATGTATTTTCATTCAAGACAGACACCCGGGATGCGTGTGGAGTTTACGCGGGATATTGCCACGGGTGATCCGTTGAGACAATCGCTCCATTGTAAGTACAAGCTGGAGCGTGGCGCAGATTTTGTGGAAGACCACATGGAAGGCCTACGCTGGGATGAAGACGGATCGGGGTTGTGGTGCTTTGACTACCTGGGCACTATGCTCGTGAAGTTTCACAAGAAATTTGGATCCATTCAAGGGAAACCCACGGTCGACTTTTTTCCAATCAATCTTACAATCAGTCTGGATGGCGGACTTAATACAGCCAAAAGCGAGTCAATTAGCCTGGACTGGCAGGCATCGAGGTAAACGTGAGCGAAGAAAATCATCCATTGCCGGAAGGCTTGTTAGAAGTAAAGATATCCGACGTTTCGATTACAAACGTGGGGTTCGCGATTTTTATGAAGCCAGTAGGCTCTACATCTAGCAAGGTCGTCCCCATTTTCATAGGTCCGCTTGAAACATATTCAATCTCAAGTGCGCTCGATGGTGTAACACCGCCCAGGCCAAACACCCATGATTTGATCATCAACCTGATTTCAGAGCTGGAAGCGCGCATTCTACACGTAATCATCAATGATATAATCGGAAATATTTTTTATGCGCGTGTCGTAATCCAATCAGGAGATGGCATTGTGGAAATTGATGCTCGGCCCTCTGATTCGGTGGCGATTGCGATTCGGGCCAAATGTCCTATATTTATGCACGAGAAAGTATATCAAGAAGCAGGTGTAGTGATTGGAGATGAAGGGAAACCGGAAACCCCGGAGAACGAAGAGGAACAAATTATCACAACCTCTGCAACTTCTCAAACTCCAATTGAGCAATTAAAAATCCGCCTACAAAGGGCAATTGACCAGGAAAGGTTTGAGGAAGCGGCAGACCTGCGCGATCAGATAACTAAAATGCAGCGCGAGAACTAAGCGCTGCTCAACAAACAGCGTGCCCAGAGCCAAAAAGAAAACAGATACGATTGAAGCGCCTGAAAGCGAGCTTTCGTCGATTAAGGGAATTGGTCCTGCACGCGAAGAACTCCTGGCACTGGCTGGCGTTCGCACAATTGAAGATCTATTGTATCGATTTCCCAGGCGCTACCTGGATCGCACTCTTGCCACCAGTACGGCGTTCCGAGCTGGAGTGGAAACGACGCTCATTGTGACCGTCGAGAATTCTTATCTGGCGCACGGCAAGCGAAGCCGCCTTGTAGTTCATTGCAAAACGTTAAACGGCGAATCACTATCCCTTGTATTCTTCAGGGGCGTGGGGTATTTTCGAAGAGTATTCCAAAAATCTGTAATGCTGGTTGTATCCGGCAAGCTTGAATCGTTTGGAGGAATGCAGATAGCTCATCCGGATTTTGAAGTACTCGATTCTGAAGATAGTGAAACAATTCACACCGGTAGAATTGTGCCAGTCTATCCAGGCACAGAAGATCTAAAGAAACGAGGGTTGGATAGCCGTGGGTTCAGGCGGATCTTGCATTCGGTGCTCGATAACGGCTCAACCCTTCCGGACTTAATCCCGAATGATTTACTGGATAAGCATGGCTATCTCAAGCGAATGGATGCCCTGCGTGAGATTCATTTTCCGGAAAGCATGGATTCACTGCGAGTGGCGCGCAATTCACTCAAATTCGAAGAGTTGTTTCTATTCTCCTGCCACATGAAAAACAAACGAAGCGCCCGGCTCCAACAGAAACGTGAGCTCTGGCCTTTGCCTTACGGAAAATCGGAACAATGGATTCAACTGAAGCAACGCTTGCCTTTTACTCCCACAGGGGAGCAGAATCGTGCAATCGAAGTCATACTCGCTGACGCGCAGGCAAACCATGCCACTGCATTCTTGCTTCAGGGAGATGTGGGTTCCGGAAAGACACTGGTCGCAATCGCTTCAATGCTGCACTACGTTGCTAACAATGTGCAGTGTGCCTTGCTTGTCCCGACGGAAGTACTCGCACGCCAGCATTTCAGGACGTTCATGGACCTGCTTGCGCTAAGCGGAGTTCAGATTGAATTACTCCTGGGAGCTGAACCCAAGAAATCCAAAGCTGGCCGCATCGATCGCATTCAGCGCGGCGAGGCTGATATTGTAATCGGAACGCATAGCTTGCTTGAACCGGAAGTAACATTCGCAGCCCTTGGACTGGTTGTTGTGGATGAACAACATCGCTTTGGTGTAGAGCAACGCGAGACGCTGCGGAAAAAGGGAAGGAATCCTGACGTTGTTGGAATGACTGCAACGCCAATTCCCAGAACTCTCTGCCTTACGGAGTTTGCTGACTTAAAACTTGTAACCCTACTTGAAAAACCGGCGGGGCGTTTACCTATCAAGACAATGCGTCTCGGAGAAGATAAGCGATCAGGGATGTATAAATCGATTCGCAATCACGTTACGCAGGGAAGGCAGTGCTACATTGTTTATCCGGTGATTGATGAGAGTGAGAAATCAGATCTACGCGCGGCGACGGACGGTTTCCAGGAATTACAGACTGCAATCTTTCCAGATCTGAAACTTGAGTTGCTTCATGGAAGAATGAAAACAGATGAAAAAGACCGGGTGATGTCGGAATTCCGCGCGGGAAAAATTCAAATACTTGTATCTACAACAGTAATCGAAGTCGGTGTTGATGTTCCAAATGCGACCATTATGGTAATTGAACATGCGGATCGATTTGGAATTTCTCAGCTTCATCAGTTGCGGGGTCGCGTTGGACGCGGAAGTGAGGAGAGTTTTTGCGTACTTATGGCAGGACCGGGAACTGAAGAGGCAGAGGAGCGTTTGAGCGCTGTTGTAGCAACTGAGAACGGGTTTGATCTGGCAGAAACGGATCTTAAGATCCGCGGACCCGGTGAAATTCTTGGGAAACGCCAGCACGGTGTCGATGGGCTTCGGATCGCTAATCTAATGGAAGATAGGAAACTAGTGGAAGTTGCATTTGAGTCGGCAGAACAGGCTACTGGTCTCCCCGAAGCCGCCCTTGAATTCATAAAAAAGAGATTTGCAACAACGGAACAGAGTCTGAGCTGATATTAAGTGGTTACAGAGTTTTCCATTCGAGTTGGTTTCCTTGTGGTGCTCCTGGCACTGCTCCTCGGAATTTCCTTTACGGTATTCTTTCAGAATCGTAGCAGCATTTTCAATCGGCTCCTGGCGCTTGAACTTTTGCTCCTCAGTTGCTGGCAATTTGCGGGATTTCTACAGGTAATACTCCTGGTATCACCGCTAACCCTGCAGCCGCTGCAGATGATTTTTGGCGGAATGGCAGGCTATGTGTTTCTGCGGCTCGCCCGTTCCATGGCCGGAGTAAAAAAAGACTGGTTCGACTCGCTTGCCTTTCTTATGTGCAGCGCCGTTACCATTTACTATGTAATACGTATTTTCTACCCCGACACAGGAGAGCCTTCCGCATTTCTGTTGCTTGAGCCTAAGGCAAGAATCAATGGAATGCCGCATCCTGGCTACGTGGTTTACACTGCGATACTTGCAGCCTTTTACATTTCCGGGCTTTTCTTTATTGTTCGGTCCTACTTTGGAGAGCAGGACGACCGGAGCCGCAAACAACTGCTGACGGTTGTTGCGTCCATTGGTGTGGCGTCCATTTCCGGAATTGTATTTGTGAACGGATTTTATATTCTGAATATCCCAATGCTACTCCCCCTGGAACGATTCGTAATGCTCGGAGCTCTCTGTATACTTGCCTACTCAGTGCTGGGGCAACAGGCCTGGAGCAATGAATCACTCCTGCGAATCATTCAAGAGAATGAACGGTCGCTTGCAGAAAGAAATCGGATCATTGAATCAGAATTGGATTTGGCCAGACTGATCCATCATCGTTTGTTTCCCGAAAAACCTCCGCGGATTCCTGGATATGAAATCCAGGGAGCCTGCATTTCTACGGACAAAGTTGGTGGAGATTTTTACGACTTCTATACTCGAGTAGAGAACCTGGGCGTGTTCATTGCTGATGTTTCGGGGCACGGAATTCCTGCAGCCTTCATTGCATCCTGTACAAAGATGGCTTTCAATCATAGCGCTGCTCATTCTGAAAATGGATCGCAGCTGCTCAAGCGGATGGACGTTTCGATTGCGCGCCGCGCTGTTCAATCAATGTACGTTACAGCTGTCTATATCGAAATAGACTACGCGTCGCGAGAAATGTCTTACTGCAATGCGGGGCACTGTCCAATTCTACTCCATAGGCGTGCAGATAATTCGGTGATACCCCTGAAATCAAAGGGTTCGCCTCTGGGATTGATGACTGGAAAGCCTTTTGAACTCCGGACGTTTCAGCTCCTGGACGGAGATCGTATTGTTCTATTCACAGATGGATTAACCGAGTCTATCGATCTGGCGCGCCAACCATTTGGCGAGGAGCGATTACGCGATCTCCTGATTACGTGCTCAGGTCAGAACGCGGCTGATGTAACAAGCAGCGTAATGCAGGAAATTTTGACTTTCACCGGCAAAGCAACCCTCGAAGATGATACAACCATCGTAATAGTGGACGTGCTGCCACGTCCAGGCGAGTCTATCCAGGATGCAAAATGATTGCACGCTGGTTCTAATCCGGCATGGAAAACCCGAAATGCGCGTCCTCGATACTCCATGGAAATGGATGAATGCGAGCGAGATCAACGCATGCATGGACGCTTATGATTCAGTGAGCCTCGACAATGAATGGTGTATGCGGAACAACCGGGCATTGGAACCGGCGCACTACATTTCATCCGACTTACCACGAGCTCTTGAAACTGCCATCTTAATGACAGGCAAGCATCCTTTGGAAACTAACGAATTGTTTCGCGAAGTTCCACTCCCTCGCTTCAAAGGAAGGATCAGACTTCCTGCTGTGTTGCTGGCAATCATCTCAAGATTAGGATGGTATTTTGGCTGGATGGACAGCGTTGAATCCCGGGCGCAGACAAAAACCAGGGTTAGCAAAAGTGCAGACTTACTTGAGAATCGTGCTCTATCAAACAAACGGGTCACATTGTTTGCACACGGTTTTTTTCTCTGGCTGTTATTACGCGAGCTCCGTCGACGTGGATGGACTTCAGAAAAGGAAGGTCCGTTCAAGTATATGGAAGCTGCAGATCTGGTCAGGTCGCAGAACTAATCCTACTTACAATCCGCGGATTGGTTGTGGTAGGATAAGCTTTGTGTACTTGCGAACTGCGCGCTTTGCAAACCACCCGGCCTTCATCTCAAGCGCGTACAGGGTTGGTTCAGAGGACGGATACGTGCGCACTCCTCCATCCGGTTGCATTGTAACTATTTCAATTAAGAATCCCTGATCGTCAAAATAAGCAACGTCCAACGGGATCAACGTATTCTTCATCCAGAACGCTTGCATTGTAGCTTCAGGGAACACAAACAGCATACCCTCGTCATCACCCAGGGATGTGCGATACATCAAACCGCGTTCGCGCTCTGAAGGTGAGGCTGCAATCTCGGCACTGATTGTAAATTCGCCAACGCGAATATTCTGAGTTTTAAGATGTTGCGTGCGAAGCGAATCGCATGCAGTTAAGAGGAGTAGAAGGGAAGCAAGACGCACGAACCTTAAACGATTCATGCGCCCTTTTGGAAAAAAATCCACGTTAGTCGAAACGGATTTTAATCTCACCACGGGTTACCTGAGTCACGCTCGGTTTTTTTCCCTTTTCCAGAACTGATCTAAAAATTTTAGGATTCTCACGATTCCAGGAAATTGTATCAGCAAGGGCAAACGACCTTCCCGGATATGTAACTTCCCATTCTTGAGCGGTGTCCGTTTCGGTGATTGGATTGATTTCCTTTACACCGGTTTTTTGCTTCAGATCATCACGGAAGCCCCCGGCTGTTTTCTGATCAAGGCCGGTGATGTTCAGAACAATTACGTTATTGCGCGTTAGATCAGACCAGGTATCGGACAACTTGCGATTGATTTCCTTAGCAATTCCACCCGGTTGTTTCACGTAATCTGTTCCTGATCCAACCGCAAAGCGCTTAACGGACATTTGCGCCGCCGCCAGATCTGTGGTTTGCGCTCCACCAACCGGATTGTTAAACTCACCAAGGACCTTACTTTTGCCCCAGAGAGCCAGTAGGGTAATATTCCCTGTTGCTTTATAAGATTTCATGTAGAGCTTCATGCTCTCATCGCTCAGATTGATGGTTGCGTTTGGATTTGATTCAAGGCTTCCAATTACCAGCACATCTGCACCGGCCTTAGCTGCGCGCTCTTTAATATCTTCCGGAAATTGATCCGGATTTTTTGCTGCAGCTTCTTCATTCACGCCAGCCAGAGAAATCCCAGAGGAATCAATTACGCTGTAATCCTTGCGAACAAAGAAATCCCGAAGCGCTGCCGCAGCGATTGCATTGCGCGAAGAAAATGATTCAACTCGTTTACCCTGACCGGCCAGATTATATTCTTCGCGAATCAAGATCATGAGCTTGGGATTGCCTGCAATCTTTTGCATTTGATCAATCTGGTTTTTCAATTCAGACTGAGATACCTCATAGCGCACGGTAAGGCGGAGCATTTTGATCGTATCCATATCGTACTGGGTCTTGTCCAGAATCTGACCGTTGCGGCACATGCCATTGGCTTTTGCAAAAATTTCATTGGCCACGGACTGACCGTTTCCAACTCCTGAGTAGCTGGCTACTTGCGTTCCAATGCACTTTTCAACCGCTGTGCGGCAGGCATCTTCCTTGGCCTTTCCTTCCGATGCGTCCATGCTTGTATAGATTGGAGCTTCACCGTAGACCGTAATCTTACCATCCAGGCAATCACCAAAGACGGTTTTATCGTTATCATCCCCTTTTGAGGAACCTGATTTGCATGTGAGCGCGATTCCAAGGATCAACGAAAGGGCAATGAATTGAATTGTTTTTGAGAAAGACATACGACCTCTGCATTGATGGACGAGTTTAATGTAACTCCGGTCAACAAAAAATCGGCTAAACAATCAGGCTGCCCTGTCGATGCTATTATAGAGGAAAAATCATGGACGACTTAATTCTTCTCAAACGTGCACTTAGCGTTGAAATAGACAAGCGCTCGGCTATTCTGTCTGCGGACGGACGGGAGCTGCAGCGCAAGACACGCGAATCCGAAGAAATCCTTCGCCAGATGCGCGCCTCCATCGAAGATCCCAGTCGCAAGGATCGCTCGGAGCTCAGCCCAGAAGCCCGCAAAATTGCCGAAAGATTGCAGATTGAAACGACAGAAAACGATCGTCTCCTGGAAAACGCAAACCATACCATACACCGGTTACTGACAGAGATGGCAGAAAAGGACACAGTCTATTCGCCGGTCGGTGGAAGATCAGGGAGCACGGGTGGCGTACTTCTGGACGCCAGCGTCTGATCGCTTTTTTTGATTGGTCTCCAGGCTCTTTGCCGCTTCTCTGCTAATTGGGCCGTTCCATGGACGATCAGATGCACATCAAACTCTGGGGGGTACGTGGCTCTCTTCCAACCCCAATGAGCTCCTCGGAATATGAAACGATCCTGAGCCGCGCTCTAACGGAAGCCAGACGGTTGTATCAGGAGGATCCTTCGCGCACAGCAGATCAGATCTTTGAAGCAATTCCAGATCCCATGAAGCATGTCATTGGCGGAGAAACTACATGCATCGGCGTAAATTACAGAAATACTGCAATCCTGATCGATCTTGGAACTGGTTCTCGCAAGGCGGGTGAGGCCCTCGCAAAACGTCAGGACCTCAAAGACATCCACATTCTCATTACCCATACCCACTGGGATCACATCCAGGGATTTCCATTCTTTGCACCGGCAATGAATCCGAACATGACTTTGCACTTTTATTCATGCGTTCCAGATTTACATAATCGATTGATTCGCCAGCAACATCCGGATCATCACAACATTCGCTTTGAAGAACTTCCGTGCAAGACACGCTTTACAACGGTAAAGGAAGGTGAGCCTTTCCAGGTAGACGATCTTAAAATCAGCGCGCAACCATTGATTCATCCCGGCGGATCCACTTCGTATCGAATGGACAAAGGAAACCAAAAGTTTGTGTTTGCGACCGACACAGAATTCTACGGTCCAGAGCTTTCAATGCTCGTGCGAAAATACGATGAGTTTTTTCACAAATCAGATCTGCTGATAATTGATGCGCAATATTCCTTACCAGAGGCAGAAATGAAACGCGGTTGGGGGCATACTGCCATGACAATTGCAGTAGATTGTGCCATGCACTGGGACATTGGCAGGCTTGGCCTTACCCATCACGAGCCATCGCATTCTGATGATACGGTTCGCGAACTATTCGCACGCGCAAAAGAATATCTGGAAGCTAATAATCCTCATCAACATCGAATGGAACTATATCTCGCTCGCGAAGGTGACGAGTACCTGCTTTAGGCGCTAGCGCTCGTAAAATTTCCCATCACGGAGCCTGGCGGTCTTCATATACTCGATGAATTGAGCGCGGGTCCTTTCACGTTCAAGATGCGGAGCCTGATGATTGTAACGAATTGGAAACGCAGTTGCTTCGTTGATTTGCTTTTGCAAGCTTTCAAGTCGAACGCCGAGCTGTTCACGCGAGTTTCTATAATACTCAAGGATCACAGGGTCACCCGAAGACACTTTTAGGCGAGCCAGGCTTCTTTCGATCTGATCTACTGCATCGAGTGCCAGGAGAATGCCATCCCGATTACCGGCCCGGATAAGTGCCTCAACCACAAAATCCGCGTCCTGTTCCACTAGATTGTTTTCGGCCGCTTCAAAAAAAGCCTTTCGATACCTGGGAACACATGCTGCGAGCAATGCTCTGTCCTGATCGTCCAGCACGTTTAGGTTTGCAGTGGCAACGATTGCTAACATTGCAAACGACTCATCTGCGACCCAACCGGGCTGGGAGTGCAGTCGCTTCATGTATTCAATAATTTGGCCGTGAGTTCCCGGTTCGTTGAAATTTCCCAGCGCTGCCAGGGTATTGGCATTGAATTGCTTCACCTTTAAGCGAGCCAGCAGCCCGGGCACTGCGTTCCTGTCTTTTTTGAAATTAACAATGATGGCAAAATAATCGTTTCGGGAAAGATTCGCTCTGAAGTATGCTATCTGTTCCGGCGAAAGGGCGGAATCCGCAATGAGTTTTATTTCATTGAAGGTTATCGATGATTCGGCTCTTGAGCGGATAACGCTGAAGTTTGACGGAATCAGTGGAAGCGCGGCCATTGCTTCCGGATCTCTGGCAAAGTAAAGAAACGAGCGTGAATAATAAGCCAGAATTTTCTCGAGCTTTACTGCATCCGAATCAGCCTTGTCTATGAAGAGATCGCTGTAACGTTCGTGAAACGTCCTGTGCAAAAAGTGAGTGTCCCGTGGCACGGCGATTCCAACTGACGCAAGTAGGCCAACGGGGTCAAAGACCGGAATCGTATTTTCTGTCGGAAGAATTGTGGTGCGGCTCGTAATGTTAGATTTTGCAACGAGTGCCCTGGCCTGCTCGAACCGCATCCAGGGATTGTTCGCTCGCAACAGCGCCAGCATTCCTGTCACATACGGTGCGCTAAACGACGTCCCCGAAGATGCGGCCAGCGTCCCACCTGGCAAGAGAGTAGGAACGCCCACGCCCGGGGCGTAGGTTGCAACCGAACCCCCAAAATTCGAAAACCCCGCCCTTCGGTCTTCTGAGTCGAGGGCACCCACTGAGATTACATATTTGTGCGAAGCGATCGGCTCATACTCAGCCGAATTCGCACTATTGCCCGCAGCCACAACAATCCAGACGTTCAATCGTTTGGCCATTTCAAATGGACCGTCATAGATTTCGCGGACGGTAGTACTTTCTTTCTGAATCCGGCGTACTATTTCTTCGCGCGCACCGAGTGAAACAGAGTCCCGCAGCACCCGCGCATAATCCGTCCCCAGGCTCACATTTATAATGGCTGCCTTGAGGGCCATCGCGCGAGCAAGCCCCTCAAGAATGGTTAAGTCATTTGTATAAATCGTTTCATTGATGCGATGAAATCCAATCACTTGAATTGGCATGATGCGAATGCCGGGCGCCACACCGGTCAGAATCGAATTTGTTTCGGCGGCCCCTGCAATGCTTGCAACGCGCGTACCGTGGTCGATCACGCGAAGTACGTCACCGCCTCGCTTAACCTCGCCATCCTCAAATGTTTCCGAACGATTCAGCACTGAATACGGATGCGTAATGCGATTCCCCCAGGCGGCCAGCGATGTATCCATACCACTGTCCAGAATCGCAACCAGCACCCCAGCCCCGTTGTCCTTCTTCCAGACTTCCTGAATTCCGTACCGCCGAATGTGCCAATCGTTTGAGGGAACCCTGGCTTCCTGCTCCTGGCGAACAAAATGGGGATGTGCTTTCTCAACTGATGGCAAAAGGCGAATCCTTTCGAGGAGCGCCTCCTGTGGTGTGCTCGCATCCAAAGACAAGAGTTGAACCAGCCGAAACGTTGGAACAAAACCCGTCAGGCTTGCGTTTATCCTGGCCGCTTTTAGTTCGGAAAGCAGAGCTTCTGGATTTTTGCCTTCACGGA
The DNA here is from genome assembly GCA_021413825.1 of Spirochaetia bacterium. Classification (GTDB taxonomy): domain Bacteria; phylum Spirochaetota; class Leptospiria; order Leptospirales; family Leptonemataceae; genus JAEUSB01. The sequence continues at coordinate 58,543 of JAIOPQ010000007.1, forward strand.
GCAAGACCACGAACTCGTCGCGAGCGATCAGCGATCCGGTTTCTGTATCCTTGTAAATTCGAGTCACGGGTGTTGGAGAAACCACGCCCGGCGAATAAGCGACACGTGGATCAATTTCGTTTTTATCGATGCGAATACTGTTTATATCTTTGCTAAATGTTTCCTTGTATGGCGCGGGAATCTTTGAATACGAGGAACAGCTGACGAGGATCAGCAGCGAAAGGAGAATATAAAATTTACTCATAAGAACAACTCGTTCGACGACTAGAACCACGAATTCGTTATTCGTCGGAGGCTATCCCGGTTTCATTCACAAAAAAAGCCGCCCTTGCGGGGCGGCTTATCGCATTCAAACGTAAGTTTGAATTACATAGCCATTTTGTATCCGAACGTATAGATAGTTCCGGAAAGGTTCTGTGGATATGACACAGCTGGTGCAAAAGTAGGAATGGATCCTTCTGTGTACGTGTGAGGTTGTCCACCAGAGATGATATGTTCAAATTCGAAGAACAGTTTATCACCGCTTGTGAGTTTTTTCTCAACACCGATCAGGAAGTTGAAACCAATTCCAGATGCGCGGAATTTAACTTTATCGTAAAGGAGGCCCGCATTGCTTGTGGAAGTTACGAGCGCTCCCGTCGAAGCACTGCGCGAAGTCTTAACAGTTGGGTAAATTCCAGAACCACCGCGGATCAAGTCTGGTGACTGTGGCTGGTTGTTCATGAAGTTTGCAATCCCGCCCATGTTTGAGCCTTGCAGTGAGAAACCACCGCGGAACCAGTTTACACCACCACCAGCGTATACAGAAGCTGCTTCGCCAATGCTAGTTTTGAAACCATAGTAGACTGGAATAACGTGAGATGTGTAATCAAAATTCACATTGTACCACTCAACTCCACCGGTTGAAATTCTGGTGTGACCACCTTTGATCTTGCGAGTCAAGTTCAGACCAGCGCGGATAAAAGTATTTTCCCAGTTCTTCTCATAGAATACTTTGAAAACGCCACCAACCATTGGGCCGCCTTCTTTATTGTTGATCTTTGTCCAACCACCAGTCACTTTTTCAAGTGCAATGTATTTGTTCTCAGGCTCGATCAGTTTTTGATTCTCTGCTTGTGCAGTTGTCTCGCAGAAACCACCGTTGAACTGATAGGCATTGCAATCCCCTTTTTGTTGCGTTGGTGAATCCAGACCGTCTACAGTAATTGTTTTGCCAAGGCCTGCCAGGTCAAAGTGCAGTCCAAAACCAAAACCAAGATATGCGCCTTCTGCTTGTGCCGTTGTGAATGCGACGGCGAACAGGCCAAGGGCCATTAACTTCGCATGTTTCATTTGTATCTCCTAAAATCTATGTGGGATGGAAACTTCCCTCCCCCCCATCCGCCTTAACGGACAGACAGGAAGTTTGGGCCAAAATGACACCTGTCAAACAAAAAAAAAGCGAACCGGAGGCCGGAAAACGGGGTCGGTGGCTCGTCTAATGCGATACGCGGGGGCTTTGCTTCGCCCAATCAGACGTCATCCGGGAATGCTCGGAGAATCAAGGGCCTCATTGGCCAGGCGGTCTGCCTCCTTGTTTTCTTCCCTGGGGACATGATTGATCCGCCATTTCAGGGGTTTTAAGAGGGCCAGGACTTCTGCGTGAAGGGGCTTCAACCCCTCATGTTTAACCTTGTATTCACCCAGGACCTGCCTGACTACAAGCTGAGAATCCATGCGAATCTCAACCGATTTCGCGTTAAGGGCCTTGAGGCCTCGCAAACCTTCCAGCAGGGAGCGATACTCGGCCTGTTTATTGTTGCCTGTGCCTGTGGTTTTTGAGATCAAAAGGGCTGGTTCCTCAGTCCCTGCCCGGTAAGCAATCGCCCCTATCGAGGACGGGCCTGGATTTCCTCTGCAAGCCCCATCGCAATATAGAAGAAAGTCGTAAGACACACGTCAGATTCAACATGCGCGAAACATATGCAAGGAAAAGTCCTTGAGCAAAGAGAATCGGTTGAATCCACTTGAGAATGCAAACGAGTGCGCCCGGCCGGATTTGTCTATTTGGCGAACATCAAGATTATCTGGGACTTCCAGTCATCGCAATGGCCGTGAACCTGCGCTTTCACATTGAATTCAAACGCACAGAAAGAAGCGATATTCTAATTCACAAGCCGGACCTGGGTCCGGACATTTCCGCAGTCGTTGATCCGCACGCAATTGAGCCTGCGGGACCCGACGATTTCTGCTGGGGCATTGCACGCACGCTGATTGAAGAAGGATTTGATTTTCCTTTTGGAGGAGAGGCCACCTTTAGATCACGCATTCCACTTCGTGCCGGATGCTCTTCTTCCTCCGCGATGAGTGCTGCATGGATGCGACTGCTCCTTGAGATTGGAACACATCCGCGCAAGATTGAATACCTCCAATCGCCGGAAAGGATTGCTCACCTGGTCTATAAAGGTGAGAAAGAAAAGTTTCACGGCGCAGGCGGGATGATGGATCAATATTCATGCTACCTGGGCGGGCTAATCCATGTGTTTCCGGAATCTAAAATCTCTTCCGCGCCAAACGGAGCTGCAGCCTACGGAGTGGAATCGCTTTCAAACAAACTGGAAGGAATCATTCTAATAGATTCCGGCGAACCAAAGGATACGCAAGGAGTACTGGGATCAGTCAGCCAGCGTGCCAGAAAGTCTATCGAGCTGGCGCAATCCGATATAAATGATTTTGATCTCGTGGGTGCCAATGCATCGCAAATAGAATCAACGTTAAGCGACGCAATGAAAGCAAAAGACCACTGGATAGTCACACTCGACCAACTCAAGAATCGGGATTTGTGCAGACGGGGCCTTGAGATATTTCGCACCGGCCGCGGATTCGATGGACTTGGCGCAATGCTGGACGAAGAACATAGAATTCTTTCCCAAACGCTCGGAATTTCAACTCCGCGCATCGACTGGATACTGGATATTGCAAGAAAATCTGGCGCTGCAGGTGGCAAGATCAATGGTTCTGGCGGAGGGGGCACATGTTTCTGCTACGCACCGGATCCTGAAGCTCGCCAAAATCTATTGAAAGTTTTTGAGGAAAACGCCATTAGACATTTTAAAGTGAATTCAGACGCAGGTGCCCGCCTTGAAACATAAATGCTTTTTGTACTGCCTGCTATCGCGTTAAGTAGATTGCCATGCGTTTCAAGACACCTTCCGGAATTTCATGCATTCCTGGAAATGCAATAAACTCCCCGGAAAGACCAGCATTGCGCAGAAGCTCTTCCAATCGCTTTGCATTTTCAAACGGTAGAACTGGGTCATACATTCCGTGTGATTGGAAAAACTGAAATCCTGACTTTGCAGGAGCCAGAGCCTTCCACTCTTTCTCACAAATGAGCGTTCCGGAAAGCAGGACTAGCCCTGCAAATAGTTCAGTGGAACGGAGGAACAAGTCCGTAGCCATCATAGCTCCCTGGCTGAAACCACCTATGGTAATTTGATTCCGCGCAAACGGAAGTTTATCCACGAGTTCTTCCAGTTTTTCCCGCGCAGACGCAAGACCAGGAGGAACCACCTCTGAAAAAGAAACGTCCTTTCCGCTAGCAACCAAGCGGGCAAGCTCTTCAGCAACGAGCGGGAACCAGGCGCGTCCGCGCATTCCTGGCGCTATATTAAACTCGATCGGAGCCTGTGGAAATATCCATGTAGTTCCCGGCCTGGCTTTGACGTGCGCTGCAAGCGGAGCCAGATCAAATGCATTCGCACCAAATCCATGGCAGAGAATTACGCAGGGACCACCTGCTGCACCCTTGACTTGTAATGCATCAAGGCTGCCGATTTTAACTTGTTCTGGACTCATCGGACCAGAACGAGCCATAGCGTGAATGCGTCGCCAGAAAAAGCATCCTGATTCAAATCGTGCATGCGTTCGATTTTATTCTTAATTCTGATTCTAGCGGCCTGTGCTACGCCGCCGGAGATCTATCAATCTGGAGTCCCGGCAAGCGTTGCACCCGAAGTTGTAAAGGGAGACATTGTATTTCGAATATTCCCTGGAGAACATCCGGAAAACAAACGGATTCACACCTGCTACTTGCAACATGGATACGGTGTGCCTTCGATTCTGGCGCAAGCGTCTGCGGCAAAATATGATCGTTTTGTGCGCGCATACTACGGAGACCAACTCATTCCCGCATTGCTTGCGAGCGCCTGCGGCCAGGTGATACTTGCAGTTCAGGAATCAAACGAAACTAATATACTTGAAATGACAATTCGGACTGAACGATTTTTGCGGGATACGGTATGCAGCGCCGATCACCCGGGGCAGGTAGCCTGCGCATACATTGGACATTCAAAGGGCGGAGCAGTGGCGTATAACGTTGCCAGGCGTTGCATGCAAAGAACATCGGAAATGGGGGAGAAATCTTGCGGCAGACTGGGGGAGATTTTCTCAGCAGCGGGTGTGGTTCAGGGTGCTATGCTTACATTCACCGCGCTGGGTGCCTACGTGGAACAGAAAAGCGATGCGCAATCTTTCTTATCTGCTGTCCTGGGATTTGGGATGAACCTGGTGTGGGACGTTTATCAGGAGTACATTCCGGGAAAAACAAATCCAATCTGGGTAGACCTCAGTCCGTTCGCGCCAATGGAAAATGGCAGCCCACTTTATTTGGTTAACAGTGTGCCTTTGCAAAAATCAGGCTGGCTTAAAGCAGATTTTGCTGCAGCTGCAAGTGACTTTGAGTACAAAGGAGATGGAAAGGACGACCTAAGCGGATGCGGGGATGAATCGAGTATTTACTCGACTGGTTGTAAAAAATTTGGGGCTGCTTCAGAAGTCTTGCATCGAAATGAATTGAAACCGGCATTTGAGAAGGGTCGCGCAGCAATCGTGAATGATATCAGATTTGCGCAATTACGAGGAATCCTGGAAGCCATGACCTGGGAGAAACAACAGCGTAGCGATGGACTTGCTGATTTTGAACTCGCAATGAATTCGTGTCGCGCTGGATTACTCGTAACTATAAGACCTGCCGTAAAGCGCTGCGCTACGATTCACAACCTGAACCACTGGGCTGCTGCGGGTGGTGGACCAGAGATACGAAACGTGATGATTGAAGAGCTCAGTAATTAGGCCGGTGCAAGCTTCTCATCTGAAGGCACGCCAAAGAAGTGCAGGCCATCCTTGCGAATTAGCCCGCGGGCAATGAGGCCTTCCGCAATCAGACACATGCCATTGGCAGCGTCCCGGTTCTTTTCGGCGTCCTCGTCATTTTCCTGGAGCATCATTGCATGGACAGTTTCGCGCTGTTTCTTGCTCAAAATACCAAGGAGGCTGCCGGACAGCCTTGAGTCTGCGCTCAAAAAAACTCGTGCCAGGACCCGTGGAGGGGTATTCTGTAGAACATAGAGCAGTGCTAGATTATCAAAGAACAACAGATCATTTGGCTTCTTAACGATGGAAAAGGGTTCTGGACCAGACATTTAATCCGTTTTCCTGGTAGCTTGTAGATTAAGAAAATAGTTTTTTTGCCGAATGGAATAGAAAGCGAGGAAACAATGCGCAAATCACTCATCCTAATTCTGGTTCTCATGGCATCTTCAGCCTTCGCCGAAACGCGACTTTATCAAAGCAACCTCCCGCTTGGCAAGTTCGTTCCTAAGCTGGTGGATGAGCTGGGAAACTCGGGCTTCCAGTTTTCAGTCAAGAACGTCTATAATGAAGCTCGCGATGGAAAACAGGGATTTGTATTCCTCCTCCAACCGAGAAACAGCGTATGTGAACTGATATTCTTAGCGGGAAATGCAAACTCTTCTATGCTGCGCATCCGGACGCAGGATGCAGCAGATTCCACAAGGTTTGAAAAATTCGTGAGCCAGCGTTTACAAATGAGAGAAGTAGGCGTTGCGCCCACTCCTGCGCCCGCAGTCGATGCTGGCTGGCCTAAGCCTTGACAGGAGAGTTGCCCTGATACTCCAGTAGCAGCAGACTTATATCATCCTCGATTGAGTCTGCGCCACCCGATCCGCTGAGTACGCGTCCAAAGATGCTCCCACAGAGATCCGGAATCGTTTCCTTGCTCTTAGCAACCATCTCAATTAATGAATCTTCATCTAACACAAGGCTTCCAGTACGGATGCGCGCTTCTGTTAGCCCGTCTGTAAAAAGCACCACGCGGTCCCCGCCTCGCAACTGAGTTACAGATTCCTCGGGGAGGGGTTCTCTAAACGACATGATCATGCGACCGCGCGGCTTAATTAGATCGTGCGTTCCATCTCCATGAACAACAATTGTTGGATGATGCCCAGCACAGGCCATGCGCAATTCACCGCTCTGCGTGTTCAGATGCAAGATAGTTGCCGTTACAAAGTTGTCTCCGAGATTTGCCCGCAAGCTCTCTTGTATAAAGTTGATAGCACCTTTAAGATCCGTCAGGTTAGAATACCAGCGCGATAAGGCCATTTTCACCATTACAGAAAGAAACGCTGCTGCTACGCCATGGCCGCTAACATCACAAATAAACATTCCAAGCGAATGGCGTGGAGCGTCATACTTTACATCAATGAAGTCTCCGCCAATCTTCATCATTGGCTGATACCGAAAATCAAGAACACAGTTTTCGATTGCGCTAACATTAGTAGGTAGAAGCGACATCTGAATCTTCTCTGCAATTGCAATCTGATCTTCCAGCTCTTGCTTTTGCTGACCAATGATGCGAGTTCTCTCAATAACCTTTGCTTCAAGCTCTCGATTTGCCTGATCCTTGACTTTCTCAATTGTAATCAGGCTATTCAGAGAGTCTTCAATTGCAGCATGACGTTCGCGCGCAACCGTAACGAGTGTATAGGCAGTAACTGTAATTATGAATATGAATAGATCCAGGAGCACCAGTGTATCATTGCGCGAAAAATCGCCCGTGTCGCCAAACATGGCAAAGGGTCCACGGCCACCAACCGTTTGGGCAACAGCCAATGCCGACACAATCGCCATTCCAAGCGTTGCGCCAAACTCACCAAAGCGCAGAGCCAGCAGGACAACAAATGGAATCGGAATATAGGAAACCGGGTAATTACGGGAAAACGCAAAATATGATGAAGCCACAAGAGCAATTACGAGTAGAATACCCTCAGCCATTCTTGGCAGTTCCCAAATCTCATTTAGAACCATGCTCCAGGTAATCAGAAATGGAGCAACAATCAGAAATCCCTGCACTTCTCCAGCAAACCAGGTTGTCCACGTTTCAATATACTCTGGGGCCGGAACAAATCCAAAACCCCAGAGGGATGAAACACCAATCGATGCGCTGAGCGCCGAGCCAGGGATGATTGAAACAAAAAATCGAAATAGAATTCGCGACCCGGAGAATATCTTACGAGTCTTACACAGACTCAGAATCAGATACATGTTGAGCGCCGCGCCAGCGGAATTTCCAAGGCCAATCAAAAGCGCCGTGGGTATATGCGGATTGTTCAGATAGTTCGCAATTACAGCACCAATGAGAACGCCCGGCAGAACAGGACGACCCCATATCAGCAGGGCAGCGAGCGCAACACCTTCAGGGGGCCAAATAGGTGAAACCTGACTGTTAAAAAACGCCAGGTAGAACCCGACCTTTGCCGCTGCAATATACGCCACGGCAATAAACAGGTTTTTTGCGAGATTCTTAAAATTCCAATAGGATGAGGTGTTCAAGTCGTTTGAGGCGAACATAGGACCAACGTGGGTAAATCTTTTTCTGCACAGAGGGGGCGCATAACTTTTTTTGGCCGGATTCAGAAAAGCGATCAACTGCCAGGATCGTAGATTGGGCGAAAGACTTCGAGTAGCTCCACATTGCTAAACTTCTCATCCCGGTCGCTTAGCCGCGCGCGATAGGTTGCCTGGCGATTCGGATCGAGCTTCATAAGCAACCACAAGGTTTCAGTGCAGCGCATATTCTGTCCGGCAAGCAAGAAGAGCTGCTGGCGCAATGCTGTCATTTTCTTTGCATCCTGGTAATTGCCCCCCTCCAGTTCCGTTGAGATCTGCTTCAAAACAATTGCATCCTGATCACGGTCGAGCGATGAATACACAGCAGCCAGATCGCGCAACAGTGCAGCAAACGATGCGTATGTGCTCACGGTATCGTGTTCATTTGGAAAGAATGTTAGACCCTTCAATTGTAGCTTTATGGCTGCACGGAAAACGTGAAGGGATTCCTGTCTTCTTCCAAGGAATGCCAGATAACGTCCTAAATAGATATGAGATGCAATGTCGTTAAACAAAAATACTCGATTCCGGAGCAACTCAGCCTTGCGTTCCTGAATCTGGAGCAGGTCGTCTTTCCCCTTGTCCGCAGATCCTGCGCGTAATCGATCGCGTACAGCTTTCTCGCGCTCTCCTAGATTAACAGAACACCGACCGAACGTTGTTTCGTCGCTTGGATCCTTCAAAATGCCAAAGACAAGCGGCACTTTTGCGAACGATTCTTTCCAAGGAGGGACGGCCGGCCCAACTCCTCCGAATCGCCTGGACAGAATCGTTGCCTGCGTTGCGGCCTGCGACCGACTTGTGCTGTTCATTTTAGCACGCCACAACACTCCTGAATTTTCGTGCCGACGAAAGATTTCGAAGGGTTGTTCTATGATTGGTGACTCGCCGCAATCAATTGGCGCAAATGCTTGTAGGAGAGCCTCCGGGATTTCAGATTCGTTCGTGTTCAGTTTAGTTGCCGGGTCCGGGTTTGCCGCCAGTCTGTATTGATCGCGGGCGCGGACAAAATCTCGTTCATTCAAATAGATTCGCGCCAGCACATAGCTTAGAAAAGGATCCGGCCTTGCTGCAACGTTAAATGCGAGCTCCTGACGAGCGTCCCGGATCCTTCCCTGCGCAAGCGCGAGAAAAGCCTTAAGTCTTCCGGCATCAAGCTGCCTTTCAGGTTTCAAATTTTCAAGCGCAACAGTAAGATCGAATTGAGAGCGCGCAACCAGGCCTTCCTCATACAACTGGATTGCACGGTCCAGGCGATCCTGTGCCATGAGGCCCGTGGACATGAATAAAATGATTGCCGAGAGATTTCGAAACACGATCTTATTTCCAGCATCGGAATTTTTTTAAATGGAAACAAGCGAAGTAAACACACAACTCTGGGCAGAAATTGGCACAGTCCTGGACCCTGAAATTGGCCTCAGCCTCAAAGAACTGGGCCTGATCTACGATGTTCAGTTCGCGGAAGGCAAGGCTGCGGTCAAAATGACGCTTACTTCAATGGGATGCCCCGCAGGACCCGAACTGACTGCTGGAGTTCACGCAGCGTGTTTGCGTGTTCCAGGCGTAGAGGAAGCTGAAGTTGAAGTCGTCTGGACACCAAAGTGGGATCCACGCGAAATGGCATCTGAAGATGCCAAAATGACCCTTGGAATTTTTTAAGAATGATCGTTCGCTCTGCAGCACTTCTGCTGCTTTTGTTTTCCCTTGATTGCTTCTCGCGGCGCAGAAGCCCACCACCAGAATTATTCTATCGGCCACCTGGCACGCAGGTTGAAATTTATAAAGATGATCCGGTCTCCCTCGGAATTAACGTCTACCCTGCGCCGCCAATTCCGGCAAAGGGTGCCGTACTCTTCATTCATGGTGGTGGTTGGCGGATGCCAGGAACGGACATGCCATTATTTGCCGATTGGGAGCAGCCTTTGCGTGACGCTGGCCTGCGCGCATTCTCAATCGAACATCGCGTAGCCCCGGAATATCGTGGGAAAGAACTCGTTGAAGATTGCATTGATGCCGTCGAGTACATTCACCGCAACGCTGAGCGCTACAAGATACCGGCGGATAAAATTGCGTTGATCGGTTTTTCTTCCGGGGGACACCTTTCGGTGATGTCCGCACTTGCTCTCACTCGCAGAAATCCTGACCTACCGGTTCTCAATGCCTCCTACCTCAAGGCAGTAGTTGCATTTTACGCGCCGCTGGATCTTCCAGCACTTGTGCAAAACGGGTCACCTGAAATAAAAGCGGTGCTCGCCGGATATGTACCAAGGAACCGCAGTGTCCGTGATCGGTCTATGGATATGAATTTCCAGTTACCTGTATTGGATTCATTTTTACTCCGCGCGTTAAGCGACATTTCTCCAATGGATAACATTCATCCGGGCATGCCACCAACTCTCTTGATTCATGGTGATCAGGATACCCTTGTGCCCGTGATGCAGAGCATGGCCTTCTACAGTCGCGCAGTGCAAACAGGTTCTCCTGTATTGTTAGTTACAGTTCCAGGTGCAGCGCATAACTTCAATCAATCACGCCAGTACTTTGCGCGTCGCGCTGAGCAAACTGCGATCGATTTTATCGTATCGAAGCTGCAATAGTCTTAACAGCTTCTTCATTTACATGAGTAAACGGACTTTTGAAAAACAAAACTCGCTCAACCAGAGCCTTGCGCCCACGATCCGTCTCTAGCAGAAAAAATTCCGTTCGGGGTAAAATGCGTATGGATGGAGCCAGATTGGATCCTGCCATAACGTTGCGGTCAACTGCGGGAATTACAAGATCGTACTCTGGCCAGAAAATTGATATGTTATTTAGTTCCTGTATCGACTTCAATACCCGGAAAGTTGCGGCCTCACGAGTCCATTCGCGCCTTTCCCAGGATAATTCGCGCAGTGCTTCGCGAAAGATGAGCAGATCCGGGCTATCACCGTCTTTTGCCGGAATTACAGCGGGCCTTTCTTTTGCCTTCAGAATCGCACTCAGGTCGCGGTTCCAGACGATCCACTCTTCCATGCATCGGGCGATTGTCTTTTTGTCTACGCCGGAGTTTTCCATGTTCTGAAAGAAGCGCGCACCCCAGTTCTCAAGGAGAGTACCTGAATACGCGCAGGAAACAAAAACCCATTGGTCAACTTTTAGATTCTGTTTTGCGAAAAGTGCGGTAGCGCATGAGTCTCCGTGAGCAACAATCGTCACACGTCCTTTAGCCTGTAATGCAAATAGAACCAGGTCTTCCGCCAGCATTTCAAGCGACGTCATGCGACTATCACCGGGTGACCTCCCGGTTCCACGCTGATCATAACGAATCAAGGCAGTGTTGGGTTTGGACTCAAGGATTGCGCGGGCCAAATAATTCCCGGTGTTGGATTTTACGGCGCGACTGTTGAATTCCCGGTCAAGACTGGGATCAGGAATTAGAATGACCGTTCGATCTGGATTCGCAGAACCCTCCCACTGTCCGTGGATTTCGAGGGCGTCCTTTGCCTTAACAGTGATTTGGATTCCGCTGGTTGAAAACCAGCGATCACGCGCAATTGTTGCAAAGTAGACAATGATAAGTATTACTGATGGTACAAGCGTCAAATATAGAATGATTCGCCCGCGGTTTGAATCGTTCATTTTACGGTTTGGATTTCTTTCATTATGAAGTCTGTAAATTCCGGAAAGCAAACCTGTGCAAGGTGACTTGAATCATAAAAATGATCACAGGCAATCGTAGGTCCATAGTTCATGTCTACAAAACGCACCGAGTATTTGTCCGCAATAGCCTGAATCCGGGGTGCCCAGAGGCTGCGCACAGTCTTGGGCGGTTCTCCGGCGGGGGTAACTACGATGCTCTCCTTCATATTGCGAAGATTCTTTTGCACTCTAGCCCAGAGCAACAGCGTTGGGATCCCCTCAGCACGCAAAATCTGAATGGTCTTCTCTGTAAAATTCATCTGGCCCGATGAAAGCCTGAATGGCCTAAAGAAATCATTCCAGGTATTCTTTGCATGCTGTAACAAGAAGTCCTCATTTTGAGCCGGGATACCCTGAAACTGAAATGGAACAGAACCTCTATTGTTATGAAGCGCGTTTGCGGTCTGAGCCTTGAATTGCCTGAACACACGAAGCCCGCGCTCTTGATGCTCAAGACGAGCAATCACGACTTCAGCCTTTGGACGGTATCGGTAGTTCCAGAACATTTTCTTTGCAGCGTAGTTCATCAGATCGTCAGTCTTAAAATCCGCGATGTTACGAACGATAAACCTGAACGGAAGACCGCTGATTAGAACTTCATCCATTGGGACCCATAGTTCAGAAACGTTGCGGTGCGCAGGAACGTCTCATCAAAGCCGCCAATGTAAAGTTGTTTATCCAGAACAAACGCAGCAAAGAAAAGCAGCAAAGGAAATAAGAATAACTTACGTTCCATCATTATCCCTCAAAATACAAAATAGATAAACTGAGACGTGCCGCTCACAAGCGACGGGATCAACAGGCCACCCACAATAGCCGATGTGGCTAACAGTAGTTTCCCCGAATGTTCTTTAAACTTATCAAATCTTTCCGGCGCATACTGAACCCAGTGAAAGAAACAAAGGCCAATAAACATCCACAGAATGGTGTCGGGCGGACCTATGTGTCTTGCATCAAAGATCTGACTTCCAAAAATCGCAAAAATCTGTCCTGCGTCTCCGCCAGCTGCTTTGAAGTCCGTCAATGCCTCCAAATGGCCGTTAGAGAATGCGCCGCTAAAGACCTCCGTCAACATGTGAAGCGTCGAATAACTGCGGTCTGCGAAAACAACTGGCTGCGTTCTAAACATCAATGCCCCAAGAGAGAATAGGAAGAACATGAACAGAATCTTTCCGCCGGCCAGAATTCGGTTTTGGGGAACGGTTTTGAATCCCAGATTATTTTCAAGAAAGCGTTCCAACGAAAGCAATGCGCCCCAGAAAAACCCCCAGAGAATATAACTCCAGTCAGCTCCGTGCCAGAACCCGCCGAGTGTAAAAGTTATAATCAAATTCAGGTGGGTACGCACCTCGCTCTTTCTACTTCCGCCTAACGGTATGTACAGATAGTCGCGTAGCCAGGTTGCAAGTGTAATATGCCAACGCTGCCACAATTCACGCGCACTCTTAGCAAAGAAGGGTGCCGTAAAGTTTTCCGGGATATCAAACCCAAGCAGGTATGCGCATCCTCGAGCAATGTCAGTGTACCCAGAAAAGTCACAATAGACCTGGAGTGAGAAACATGCGCCGGCCAATAAAATGGACCATGCGTCGAATGCCTGGGGTTCTTGAAACACCGGAGCTACAATCCCGCCCATAGGGTCTGCCAGAAGTACCTTCTTTACCAGCCCGCCTAGAATCAACCAGCATGCGCTAAGCATGCGTGAACGATCCACAAACGGGCGATCGATTTGCGGCATAAGATCCGTTGCGCGCATAATTGGCCCGGCAATAAAATGCGGAAAAAACAAAAAGAATAGATAGAATCGACCGAGTGGCACGCGCTCATTGATGGTCCCGCGATAGACGTCCATTGCATATGCAATCAGCTGAAACGTGTAAAAGCTGATCGCCAGCGGAAGGAAGAGATTCAGCGCATCAAATCGTTGTGGTAAGTGAAATGAGAAATCATGCAGAACTTCTCTGAAGAACGCGAAATACTTGAATACTGCAAGATTCAAGATGTCCAGTGTAACGATAATTCGGATCAGGGCTTTTTTCCGCTCCGGGAAACGGAACATTGCGTGAATCAGAACATAGTTTATGAACGTTACTATGAGAAAATGGAAAGTCCAACGCAGACCACCCAATCCCTCGCGCTGTAGTCCCCAGGCGGAATAAAACAGAATAGATGCACCAATCAGGAAAGCGAGGCGAGCTTTGCCGCGTAGAACCCAGTAAATTACATAAGCCGCAGCAAAGAAAAAGAGGAATAGAAAAGAGTTAAACAGCATCCCGTGTCAAAAATCAAACGGAATCCAGACAGCGCAACGCTTCCGGAATAAAATCTGCAATGGCAGTTTCCAGATCCATAGGGATAGTGGCGCCACAGGCATTCTTATGACCGCCTCCACCGTATTTAACCACGGAAGCCAGCATGCTAATGGATCCACGCGAGCGCACGGAAACCTTGGTCTGTTGAGCTTCCCTCTCCGTAAATAGAATGCCCGCCTGGATATCGTCTGACTCAATGAGCTCGTTTACAACGCCATCAAGATCATCGAGGGATAGGCCCAGCTCGATAACGTCGCTTTTCCGAATCTTGAAATATGCCAGACGACCCTGCTCGATTACCATTCCTGCGTAAAGCTTCTTCTTTAACAGAAGCCGTGCAAGCGGTGAATTCTCAAAAAGTCTTTCTGCAACTTCTGCGGGGTTTATGCCAAAGCGCATTAGATGAGCCGCAATCTCATGCGTGCGCGAATTGGTTTTCTTGTACTTAAAATTACCTGTATCTGAAACGATTCCAGCATAGAGCGACCGTGCAACAGGCTCCGTTGGCTCAACTCCGCCTAACGTCATGAGCTCATATACGATTTCGCAACTTGATCCGGTCGTTGGGAAAGCAAACATTACCTGATTATCTGCGTGCATCCCATCATGATGGTCTATAATGACAAGATTTGATTGGTCCTCACGCACGTATGCCTGCAGGTCGTCGATTCGTTTCAGATCAGAGTTGTCTACGCAGACAATTAAACGCCCGTCAATTATTGCGCGATCTTTCAAACTTTTCATATCTGAAGCCTGATTCTCAGGATCAAGAAAACGCATCTTAACAGGAACGGGTTCCGAATTCATGATCAAGGCATCCTTGCCTTTGCTTTTTAAAAAATGCAAGAGCCCCAGCTCCGCGCCCAGACCATCTGGATCTGGAGTACGATGCGTTGTGAGCAAGAACTTCTCTTCCCCAAGAAGTCTTTTTAACAAAAGGTCAATGCTTCCAGTCACAGTCCGCGTACTCCCAGCTCTGAGCGAACGACAGCTTCCAGCGCTGTCCGCTCATTTGCAAGATGACCAGATTTAACTTGCGCAAGTAAGAGTTTCAATAGATCACCCATCAGCGGACCCGGCTTCAGCCCGAGCTCGCTCAGTTCCGCCCCACCAATCGCAAGATCGCGAACCTTGAGTTCGTTCTCTTCTTCGCGTATGCGTTTCATGTGCTCAAGAAAATCAAAGATGGGCTTAGGAATTGTTGCACGCTTCCCGCTTCCTTTGCGATCAGCAATTCGCAGCGCGATCAAATCATTCATTTGATCCGGTGATACGCGTTTAACAAATCTACGGACGGCTTGATCGGTCCATTCAGGTGTATAATGGAACATATGATTTCTCACCAGGAAAGTAACCTTGCCAATGAGATCCGCATCAAATCCAAATCGTTTTAGAATCCGCGCGGTTTGCCGGGCGCCCACTACTTCATGATTGTGAAAACTTGCTTCTCCGTCTTCAGCCACACGTCGCGTAGTCGATTTACCAATATCGTGCAACAAGGCCGCCAATCTCAAAGGCAAATTTGGTTCTTCCACTGCATCACAGGCATAGACACTGTGGAAAAAAATATCATGTTTATGAAAGCGATTCTGGGAGAGATTTTCTCCCTGTGCAAGCTCCGGCAGCATCCATGCCAGCGCCCCAATTTCTGAGAGCGCTACAAAACCTCGGCTGGGCTTTTCTCCAGTAACAACTCCTTCGAAAATTTCACGGACCGTGTCTCGCGACAGCGCGTTTGCCTGCTCGACAGAAAACGCAGCCCGGGCCGCTGCAAGTGTGGCAGGCTCGATTTCAAAATCGTTTCTGGCACTTTCCATGCAAAGGCGAAGAGCACTCTCCGTGTCCTGAACGCTGATTACGGTCGGG
This sequence comes from Spirochaetia bacterium, assembly GCA_021413825.1. Lineage (GTDB taxonomy): Bacteria > Spirochaetota > Leptospiria > Leptospirales > Leptonemataceae > JAEUSB01. The sequence goes on from JAIOPQ010000007.1 coordinate 74,127, forward strand.
GTTAAATCTATTGAAGAAACTGACATAAGAAACTAATACTTCCGGGTTACATGAGGATACTGGCAGTCGAGTTTTCTGTGTAAAGCAGAAATGATCGTCACAAAAACTATCGCGAACGACATGCTGGACTCAAACTTCAATCAACACGTTGTCAATGAGACGAACTTCTCCGCAGAAAACGGCCGCGGCAACCACAAAAGGCCCTTCGATCACCGTTAGTAGTTCAAGCGACTCAGGATGGACTATCTGCAGGTATTCCACCCGATTGTCAGGGCCGGAAACAATTACATCCTGCGCAATCTCCACAAGTTCAACCGGATCGACAATGCCATTCTCAAAGGCTTTCAGAAGGATTTTGAAGGATCGAAAGATCAGCGCTGCCTGTTCACGATGTTCCGGCTTGAGATTGGCGTTTCGCGAACTCATCGCAAGTCCATCCGGTTCACGAACTGTTTCACAACCCACGACTTCCAACGGAAAGTTCAGATCTCTCACCAAACGCTCAATTATGCGATACTGTTGATAGTCCTTCTTTCCGAAAAACGCAAGATCAGGCTGAAATAAATTGAACAGACGCGCAACAATTAAGAGGACTCCTTCAAAATGACCAGGACGAACCGGCCCACATAGATTCACGCTCAGCGCCGGCATCGATAATTCAATGGCTGGATCAAGGGCATACATCTCTTCGTGCGAAGGAATGAAGACCAGAGCTGCACCGGCCTGCTTACAAATCTCAATATCACTGGCTTCACTCTTTGGGTAAGTTTCAAAGTCTTTATTGCTATTGAACTGCAAGCGGTTCACAAATATACTAACGCAAACAAAATCCGATTTCTTTGTTGCGGCGGAAACTAAAGCTGCATGCCCCGCATGCAAATACCCCATGGTTGGAACCAGCGAAATGTTTTTGTCCTGGCTGCGCGCATGTTTAATCTCTGTGCGCAAATCAACTATGGTACGAATTACTTTCACGATCAACCTGTCTTTTGCAACTTAAGAAGTCTTGTATTGGCGTCCCTTACACGTTTTGACATCGTCTTGAATAAGGCAAAAGAAATCCTGGGCCTGGCTATGAGCAGCCTTTGAAAATCTCCACGATGAATTACAAGCAATCGTGTATTTTTCAGGGACGTCACCGATGCAGAACGTGGTTCCTGGTCCAGGATTGCCATTTCCCCAAAGCAATCGCGCTCTTGCAGGATATCGATTGTAATCTCTTTTCCTTTCTGTCCTTTAAAAACACGCACGCTTCCGTTGATTATAATATAAAGCGATTCTCCCGGATCTCCTTCGCGAAAAATAGTCTGGCGGCTTTTGAATTTTTGTTCGTGCGTGATTTCGTTAATCCAATGCAGATCCTGCCCATCCACATCGGAAAAAAGGGGCACGCTGCGGAGAAACAAGAACCGTTCCATTCTAGTATCCATTTTCTTTGTCTCCTTTTCCAGAGTCTTCCGGCGCGAATCGCCGGCAAGAATTGATCGATAAGCTTTTGATCTGAATTTCTGAAGCGCGACACGGGCATTCAAAGATACCAGTTCATCTTCATGCTCCAGATATACAAATAATTCCGGCTCAAGAGCTTTGAGCCCCAGCTGACCTACAACTCGCAAAGCGCAGGCGGTAATCCAGGGCGGATGATTCTTCCAGAATATGTTCCTCAGAATTTGATCAATGGGCGCAGTTTCCCGTGCATGCTTTTCAACTGATTCGAGAGCTCGAACCAGACTCCCAGCTTCTTCGCAGCTTCCCTCAAGTGCTTCCATTGCTTCAGCGCGCGGACGCGCCTCTCCAAATTGCAAGTCTGAAGCTAGTGCGCGAATGGTTCTTGGGTCAGCGATCAGCTCAAGAAACTTCAGGGCGATCTCAAGCCGCTGGCCTGAAAAGCGGCGCAGTGCGTCGAGAACCAGGCCCACTTCCAACCCGGAATGACCTTCAAGCGAACGGATTGCATGTTGATCCTTCTCGAAGTTCTCAACGACTGAAAAATAACTGTGTCGGATCCGCTCGCGAACGTCAGGTGAGAAATGCTGGTTGGCTTGCTCTACGTCAGCCTCAGGATCGTTCAGGAATTTCATTCGCACATTTGTAAGTGCCTCAGCAGCAGCGTTCTCTACCAGGATGGGCTGCCTTACAATAAACTTTGAAAGCACTGCAATACTTTTTAGCGATGCGATTTCTCCAAGGCAGTGAATTACTTTTAACTTGGATTCCGCATCGTTTTGCTTTTGCAACTCTGCATGTAAAGCCGGCAATGCAAGATCTCCATAGGCTAGCAGACTTTCTTTCACCGTCAGATAAATATCATCGTTACTCAGGTAAGCCGCCAGTTTCGTCAGAGCCTTAGTCGACCTAATTTTTCCGAGAGCACGAACACCTTCAATTCGCGAAATCTCGCCACCTCGATCGATCATCTTTACCAATCGTTCCAGGCGCGTGGGCTCCGGGTTTTCATTTAAAATTCTGGCTGCCTTGAATCTCAAATCGTCGTCGCTTGAAGTGAGCATCTTGTCGAGTTTGACGAGGGCCTGCTTGCGTAAGCTGCCGGTTTGCTTTAAATAAATTCCAATCGCTTCGGAGGAAACAAGAGCATCCCTATCTTTTAGAAACCTGGCCAGTTCTTTTATATCTGAAGGCATCTTCAAACGACCGAGGGCGCGAATTGCCGTAGCTCGAACCAGTCCATCTGCAGATTGCAACTCAGCATGCACGGCACCTCTGGCTTCGAGGTGTCCGGCCTGACCCAGATATTGCAATAGACTTACTTTCAACCGATTCGTTGCATGCGGAAGCAACGCACATAGTCGTTGGACAATATCCAGGTCGTTTGTATCGAGCAGTTCGACTGCGAACAATGCCATTTCCTCATCGGCAGAAGCCACGGAAGCCAACAGGATCTCACGCGTTTCCACATCGCGTCGCTCGCTTAGCAGTGAGTATGCGGTGCGTTGCAGATCAATATTTCTGGAATTGAGGTTGGCTACAAGCGCGCGTAGATAATCGGGCTTGATTCGTAGCGCAAGCGCAATCCAGATTCCGGAAACAGAAAAAGTCAGAACAGAAAAACCCCAGAAAGGAAAATCTAAGCGAGTTAGAACCAACAGCAGCAATCCCGCACATGCAGTTGCAATCGGTTCCATTGCTCCCGTCAGAAACGCGCGTGCACCTGCGCGGATGTCGTCTGGAAGTGAATTGAAGAGGAGCGCAATTACAGAATCATGCGTGGAGCTGAATAGAGTTTCATCCGTGAACTTTGCTCCAACCGCAGCAAGGCTGCGCGCATCCATGATCTGGTGGCTCCCCGCCGGGGCAAAGCCACGTAAGCAAAGTCCCCCAGCGCTAACAGCAACCGCCGTGGGATACAAAACGGCCACGCCGCCTACACCAATTGCCTGGAGCAGGCGACCCGTTACAAAGAATTGAATTAATAGACCCACAAAAGACGTAAGACTCCCAAACAATCCAAGGAATCCGGCCAGGCTGTCCTGGTCCTTGTAAACCTCGTCTAGAGTGTGAAAGAATTGAAAGTCAATTAGCCACGCCGTCGTCCACATTGCAAAAGCAACATACGTTAGAGTTCGCATGAGCGGAATCTTCCAGAGATCGCGCCATCCTTCCAATACAGTCTGCCGCAGCTCAGTATCGTGTCCTTGCAGGACGATGCCACTGGCTCGCGTGCTTTGCGCGGCCAGCCGAACAAATGGAAGAGCAAACAAGACTGCTCCGGCCCAAAGAAAAAGCAAATTATTGCTGCCCACGTAGTGAATCCAGACTGGTGTAAGTATTCCACCTAGAATCATTCCTGTCAGCCCGACTCCGCCTATCAGCGGGAAAAGTCGCTTAGCCTCCCTGGGATCAAACACGGTATTCGCAAGCGTCCAGAAATGCATTAGCGCCAGGATATTGTAAAGTTCGGCCAGAGACCAGATCGCATACGGAACTACTTTTGAATTAAATCCAAGCTGCAGGGCACCGCGAAAGAGCAAAATGCATGATGCGAAAACAATGCAAAGTATTCCAAGAAATCGCGTCAGCGATAAACGATGCACAACACGGGTATATACTGCAGCAATCGTTGCGACCAGAATGCCATTGATCACGTAAACGAAAGGAAGATTGTCTACTCCGGCGTTCTTAATAAAAAAAGCATCACGAGCAGAACGTCCAATAGCCAGAGCAGCCATCAGCATGAGACAGAGCATCGCCATGCTCCGCGCACGAGGCCATTCTTTCTCCGTAATCCCAAGCATCCGTGCAACTACAGTCATGAACCCAGTACTCGAATCTGATTGATTTCGGGATCGGCCGTTCCTTGAAGAAGGCTGCGCTCTGCTTTAAGACATGTTACATACTCGATGATATCGTTTGTTATTCTCTCTCCTGGGCAAACAACGGGGATTCCGGGCGGATAAGAGATGATCATTTCTCCCGCAATGTGTCCTGCGGATTCACGGAAAGAAACGAATTTCTTGGGTGAGTAGAAAGCGGTTCTTGGTGTTGCGACTACTTCTGGCATGTCGGGCGGCTGAACCGGTGCGAGCGAATGGGAATTTCCGGCCTCTAGCGCGAGCAGTTTCATCGCATTCACAAGCCTGGCGATACTTGATTCAGTGTCGCCTATCGTTATAACCGCGAGGACGTTGTTCATGTCCGCGAGTTCAAGTTGAATCTTGAAGCGATCGCGCAGAATTCTTTCAATTTGAAAGCCTGTATATCCAATTCCAGTTACATGGATTACGAGTTTGGTCTCATCAAAATTAAAAACAGGTCCAGAACGAGAACACAATTCCAGCCCCGGCGCATAAAGGCCATCGATTGCATTGATTGAGTCGCGCGCAGTCCTCGCCAGCATCAAAGTATGTTCCAGGTCCTGCCTGCCGCGCATTGCAAGGTTCTTTCTGGCCAGTTCAAGCGAAGCCATAAGTAAATAGGACCCGCTGGTAGTCCGAACTAGATCGATTGACTCCTTTACAATTTCAGATTTGATACGATTAGTACCCGCAAGAAGAATGGCGCTCTGCGTCAAAGACCCGCCAGTCTTGTGCAAACTCGCAGCACTCAAATCAGCACCGGCGCTCATTGCACTAACAGGAAGATCAGGATGGAATCCTATATGACTTCCGTGTGCCTCGTCCACGAGAACTGTAACGTTGCGCGCATGAGCAATTGCCGTGAGCGATCCAATGTCCTGGACCGTTCCGTAGTACGATGGATTTATGAAAAACACAGCCGCACTTGTCGGATAACGTTGCAATGCGTTCTGAACCGATTCTATGGTTGGTCCGGTTGCAATTCCCAGCCTTCGATCAACTTCAACCGGAATATAGGCCGGTATTCCTCCGGACAGAATCAGACCCGTGATTGCGGACTTATGACAATTACGCGGAAGAAGTATCTGTTCGCCTGGTCCAACAGCAGCAAGCATCATTGTATGAATGCCCTGGGTATTTCCATTTAACAAGTAGTGTGCACTCTGAGCACCAAATGCGCTGGCTGCAAGTTGCTGTGATTCGAGAATGCAAGAGATAGGATTACAGATATCGTCCAGGTCCGGCATTCCATTCAGGTCCATCCGCAATGGAAGTCCGCCGAGTAGGCTGCGAAGTTCAGCGTTACCCTGGCCGTGCTTGTGTCCTGGAACGTGAAATGGAACTACGTTCGACTCAAGATGAGCCAGAAGCGCGTCCAGAATTGGAGTCCGGCTTTGATCGAGCAAGTTCATGGGCCGACCCTAAATTTTCGGCTCGCGCATTGCTCAAACTGAGGCTCAAGGCAATGGCTTTTCTATATTAAAGCGCGTCGTTCTTTGAGGCCTTCGAGTGCTTTGCCGCGTAAAAACTTTTCCGGAAAATCCGGATCAGGCTCAATGGCCGATCCGAACACATGATCCCATAGCGTGATCATTAAACAGAAATTCTTCTGCAATTGAACATGATGAACCAGATGAAAACTGCCCCAGGCAAAGAACTTGGTCCAACGCCCGGTTAAATACGGGTTATGATCCAGGCGCGATTCGCTTAAGAATACTTCGTAAAAATAGTGAAATACAAGGAGGCAAGCCCCTTGTGCCGGAAATACAATCGTAAGTAGACCTAACGGGATTGTCATGACAAAAATCACATCCAGCGATTCCTTCCAATTCCCCAACCAGAAGAAATATTGCCCGAGTCTTGGCCATGGTCGAGGCGCTTCACTAAAATATGGCAGGCGATGATGCGCGCGATGGATGATCCACAATGGATTTTTCGCGTGCTTAATGTGACTGATGCGATGAAGCCAGTAGATGATACATGTCCAGAGCAGGAACAATGCGAGAACGCTGACTACAAACTGAAGAGACTCGATCACTTGACATTTCTCCGGACCCGATAATAAAGCCAAATGTCAGACAGGACCACAAGCAATTTCCAGGAATTCTCAGCGCAGGATTATCTGGAAGAGTATTATGCTTCGATAGGCGAAGAGAACGCTCTGCTCTTGAAATTCATGCATGAAACGTATTCAATCTTGCCCCCGTCGCATTCCCTGCTGGAAGTGGGCGGCGGCCCAACTCTGTATCAATTGATAAGTGCAAGTAATCGCGTAGATCACATTACATTTTCAGAATATCTTGAGGTGAATCGAAATGCTGTCCAGGCATGGATCAACAATGCGCCCGGTGCTTTTAATTGGGATCCATACATTGAATTTGTACTCAAGCTAGAAAACAGCCCGGCAGGTGTCAAAGACGTCGAGGCGCGCAAAGCCCAACTCAAATCCAAGATTAAAGAAGTAACATCTTACAATGTTTTTGATGAACCGCCACTTACTGATGGACTAAAGACATACGACATAATCGCCTCAAACTTTTGCCTGGAGGGCATCACCCATAGCTTTGAGCAATTCACCTCGTTCTTTCGCAGAATGAATGGCTACCTGAAGCCCGGGGGATGGATGGTACTCTGCATGGTGAAAAATGCTAGGGAATACCGCGTCAAAGATCTCTACTTCCCGGCCTGTGCTGTGGATGAGCAAATTATGGAAAACGTCTTGAAGGATAATGGCATGGATTCAATTCATATCGAGACCATTCCAACGGTTGATCCAGAACAGGGTCACCACGGAATGCTTATGATCCGGGGACAAAAGGAAGGGGGCATCCGTTGAGATTTCCATTCGCAGTAAAACTGGCTCTGGCCATTTCCATTCTGGCTGTAAGCGCCACTGGCCTGAGCGTATTCTTTGTATTTCAAACAACACGCTCAATGGTGATTCGTCTAATGGGCGATCGGCTAAAAGACGTGGGTAGAACAGCTCAGTTCATGCTCGAAGAAGACGACCGTGCAGCTATCAAGAAGATGGCCAAAGAAGTTAACGCTCGTCTGGTTATAGATGAAGCGTTGAAGAAGAAAATCGCGGAAGCAGCTCCGGGTGATCAGATCGATTCGCCATTGCCACCGGAATTTATCAAGAAGACTATGCTCTCGCCAGAGTTCATCCAGTTGAATCAGTTTCTCCGCCGCCTGCGAGCGGGCAGCAAGCAGAACATCACGTATCCAGGTTTTCTAAGTCAGAAGTTCCTCTCAGATGAACGGGATACGGACAAACCGCAGATTCGATACAGCTATCTGATTATTGCAACTCCGGGTTACGAAGACCACAACGTGGCTACCTGGCTTGTGGATTCGGATTACGAAGCTGGCCCGGATGAGAAGGGAGTTGAGATCGGCCTTTTGTACAAGGTGAAACAGAAATCCTTTCACAATGCGTTCCTGGGGAAGGCCAGTGCAGAAAATGATTTCTACTCCGATAGCTGGGGAACCTGGCACTCAGCGGCACTTCCAATTCTTGATCAAGATGGATCTGTAATTGCTGTATTTGGTATGGACTACGACGCAACAAGCGAAGCAAATCGAGTAAAGGTCCTTATGCAAATCTGTTTCGCTATCGTCGCCGCAAGCCTTGTCCTTTCAATCATAGTCGCGTTGATACTTGCCCGAATCCTGGCAAAACCCGTGCGTGCATTGCGCGAAGGGGCAGAACGAGTCCGCGCGCGCGACTTCAGCACTTTCGTAGATGTAAAATCTCGGGATGAACTGGGGATACTTGCAGGAACTTTCAATAACATGGTTACTGAGATTCGGGATTACGCGAAAGAAATGGAAACATTGAACGATGCGTACTACCGTTTTGTTCCTAAAGAATTCTTACAACATCTAGAGCGTACCAGCATCGTTGATGTAAAGTTAGGCGACCAGGTGCAGCGTGAAATGGCTGTTTTGTTTTCAGATATTCGTTCTTTTACAACTCTCTCGGAAGCTCTTACTCCAAAAGAAAACTTCAACCTACTCAACCAGTACTTGAGTGTTGTGAGTCCTGTAATTCGTCAAAACCAGGGATTCATTGATAAATATATTGGCGATGCTGTAATGGCGCTGTTTCCAGAAAGTGCAGTACATGCCGTGAACGCAGGCATTGCCATGCAGCGGGCTCTCCGCGACTACAATGAGATGTTTAGAATGAATCAAGATCCAATTCGGATTGGTGTGGGAATCCATAGTGGATTGCTAATGCTTGGAACTGTGGGCGAAGAAAAACGGATGGAAGGAACAGTTATTTCAGACGCAGTGAATCTTGCATCGCGCCTGGAAGGTCTTACAAAGAAATTTGGATCCGGAATTCTAATAAGCAATCAGGTATACGAACGCATTGACGCTGCAAACAAATTTCAGTGCAGATACCTGGGTCGAGTGCGCGTTAAAGGCAAGAAAGAATCTGTTCGAGTCTATGAAGTAATGGACGGTGATTCAGATGCAGTGGCAGCACTCAAGGTCAGGACGATGGCGGAAATGGAACAGGGAATTGAATTGTTTACAGAAGGCAAGTTCCGCGATTCGCTTCCATGCTTTGAAGCCGTATTAAAAGTAAATCCGGCTGACACTGCTGCACGCGCCTATTTTGACCGCGCAGAACGAATTGTAAAAAAACCCATTGGAACAACATTGCAGGTCGCGTAATGTCAGGGGCATGAGTGGCTGATGGACACACCATACTTAGCCGCAGCGTAGCATTCAAGGGATTGTCTTTCTGCGTCCGTAATGGCCCGCGAATACATGATGAGCTCTGCAATATCCCCGTCAAAATTACCGGTCCCAGTATTGCAGCCCGTGCCCACGAAGATCGTCGGTGTTGCTGTAAAAATGTCCGAACCAACCGTCCCGTCCTGGGTTCCATTCAAAAACCATTGAGTAGCCCCGGGATTGTTGGCGATGATGATTGCAGAATTTGGAACGTTAGTCGGAAATGTGGCAGTACTTACAAAGACGTTTCCGTCACTCATCTTGTCTAGAACCAACTGCTTTGCTGCAGTCAGGTAAATTGTCAGATTTCCCGGTGTACTAAAACAACCGTTTCCGGCGCTCAGAATCGATCCGCCCAGTGCGCCAGCACCTGGACGCAACACGGCGAAAAACGTAAATGTATTGTTGAAGGGAGAACCTGAAGTCCGTCGCAATCCCACCACGGAGCCGTCGGCCGGAAATCGCACAACGGGCAGTCCGTTCAATTGATTCCCAAGGAGCGTTGGGCCTCCGGTGTCCATGGGCAGGTCCAGCGCCAGGGGTCCTGTGTCCGTCCATGTTGTGACAGAATTTCCGGAAACTACTACGCTTGTGGAGCTCAGATGAAGATTGATTGAAGATGCTACTGGAAGACTCGGGGGATACCAGAATGCAGTCACGGCCGCGAGGGCTGCCTCTGGATTACTATTGGTCGTGGGACTAAAACAATTTGAACCCAGCATCATCAGTACGCATGCATGGGCAAGGAACAGCCTCTCTGGAACCATGCGTAAGAACACGCAGCGCATGCCACGAGGTAATCCATGTATAAAGTCGGTCAAACCAAAAGGCTTCAAAAGAAACCAAAGAAATGTAGGCGATTTAAGATCGATGGCAGGCAAATAAAAAAGGCCCTTGCGGGCCTTTGATTTTATGTTAAAAGTGCAACGTCGGCGCCGTCCTACTCTCCCATAAGGCGAACCTTAAAGTACCATTGGCGATGAAGGGCTTAACTTCTGTGTTCGAGATGGGAACAGGTGTACCACCTTCTCTATAAGCACCAGACAACTCCATGAAAACCCATGCGGGCCGCACTGTCAATAAAGTACGTGGAAAATTTTCCCTTTCGCTAGAATTATTTTTTCTGGCTAAACCCTCATAGGCGCACGCTCTTGATCCATGCCCAAACCCAAAAAGAGCGCCTCTCCCAAATCATCAGGTCCTGCAAAGTCGGTTCAGATCAAAGTCGGAGAGCACAAGATCAGTGTTGCATTCTATAAGCCAGCTTCCTTTAAACGAGCGCTCATCCTTGCAAACGGCGCGGGTGCTGATATGAAAAATACATTTATTCGGACATTCGCCGCTGGTCTTTGTGAGCGGGGAATCTGTGTGGTGACATTTAACTTTGTATATCAGGAACTAAAACGCAAGGCTCCGGATAAGAAGCAACTACTGGAAGAAACGTATCTGGCGGTGATTGAAAAGGTAAAACAGGAAACAAACCTGAAAGAACCTCAAATAGCCCTTGGCGGCAAATCAATGGGAGGTAGAATTTCTACGCAAATCGTATCCCGAACAAAATGCAAGAAGGTTGTGCTGCTTGGGTATCCGCTCCATCCACCAGGCCAGCCGGAAAAGTTACGCGATGCTCATCTATATGACATTCAAGCAGAGTTGCTTTTTATTTCCGGTGATCGTGATCCTTTTTGTACGTTTTCACTTTTCCATCCCATACTAAAAAAACTCAAAACATCCAGATTGATTGTTATTAACAATGCTGGCCATTCACTGGACGTACCCAAATCGTCAGAGATACCCCAGGCAAACGTCTACTCGGATTGCATGGATGAAATTGCCGGGTTTGTTTGAGGCCACGCTCGCGAGGATAGTCGGCCGTGTTTAACTATCTCCGCTACTGCACGCATTGTCCAGAAGCAAATACATAGCCAAAGGCTCTTTCCCCTTTGCCTCGATACGCCCCCGCGATTTGTATTCAAAGTTTGAGCGAGTCAACTGATACGTTTGTTCGGAAACGTTAATCGCTCCTGGAACACCAGACGATTCCAGACGACTTGCAGTGTTTACTGTGTCCCCCCAGATATCATATGCGAACTTTCGTTTTCCCACTACGCCGGCAATCAACGGACCTGAATGCAGCCCGATTCTAATATTCCAGTACTCTTTGCCGGCAGCAAGCTGCTCATCGCGGCGTTTTCTAATAAAACGCAACATATCCAGCGCAGCATGCACAGCGTCCAGCGCATGCGTCTGCGTTGTTTCTGGAATCCCGGCGGCACACATGTATGAATCGCCGATTGTCTTTAATTTCTCAAGCTTGTGCTTCTCAACTATCCGATCGAACTCACTAAAACAATAGTCCAACTCATGGACAAGGGTAGCGGGCGTCCAACGCTCAGCTATCCTTGTGAAGCCCTCAAAATCCGTGAACAAAATGGTTGCGGAGTCAAAGTGCACCGGAAGCGCCGTTCCCTTTAATTTTAATTCCTCTGCAATTCTCTCAGGCAGAATATTCAAGAGCAGGCTATCAGACTTCTTTCTTTCTGACGCCAGACTCCGTTCTGCCTGCATGCTGGTCATGTACAGGTGGTGCATGAGTGCAGTGCACATTGTAGCCGTAATGATTATGCTGAAGTAAAAATACCAACGAGCTCCGTAGTCGCGAAACACAAATGGCCGATCAATGAAATACGCAAAGATCCCAAGTATCAAGAATAGTGCAAAGA
>JAIOPQ010000077.1:0-77500 GCA_021413825.1 Spirochaetia bacterium
AGAAAGCAGCTGTCTTCACTGATCTGAATCGTGTCTTTAACTTCTCTGCGGGGTAACCCAATACTATGATCGTTTTAAATTCCTTTTCTGGAAGCCCCCAGATATAGTAACTGTTGTGGCCGCTCACGGTATTGGGCGAATACTTGCTATATAGTTCAATAGCACCTGCCGGGGCATACCAGGGCGCCATCACCAGGACTGACGATCTCTCTTCTTGCGGGAGACCCTCAATAACTTCATCCACAGTACTCGCAACGGTATCCCAACCAAATCGATCTGCAAACCATTGCGGCAGTTTTGTTTCTTTTCCTTTCTCTATCTGCGGAACTATTCCAAGCAATCGCACAAAATTCCCGAGTGTCTCGGGTGGGAGAAGTGGCATAGAAACCGGCGCTAAAAATATGGCAGAAGCCAGAATCAGAAGCGTTAGAGCGGAGCGCAAGACTCCTGAAAGCGCGATAGCCCCGATCGCAAACATAACCGGATAGATACTTACAATTCTGTCCGGTCGGCTGGATCCAGAGATTACGTAGAATACTAGCAAAAGCAAAAATGCTATGCCAAAAGGAGCCAGCTTTTGCCTGCGAATTGCAGTAAATACACCGAGCGCCCAAACAGGAAGCGTTGCCGGATTTGTTGCAAGCACTTGATCTGCCAGGGCCTTCAGAGGCGAAGTGCCTATATTTTTTTGAACTGTTGCGTTCTTGTAAAACTCAAAGCTAATAAAATCGTGCTGAATCATCCAGATTGCATTTGGCAAAATCACAATCATGACAACGAGTCCGGCAAGATAGAAATATGGAGATCTAAAGGTTAGGCGCCATTTAGACACAATCACCGCACCTACAAAGACCACAGCCAGGACGCCCATAGTATGCTTATTGATGATGCCCAGACCCACCAGAAACCCAACCAGCAGCCAGAGCTTCATTTGCTCGCTCAGCTGAATTTCAATGAGCAGATAGAGTAATCCTGTAAAAATCAAAGGCTCAAGAGCATTCATCGAATAGAAACCGGTGACTACTTGCAGGACAGGCATGGCAGCCGTGCAGGCTGATGCCAGGAAGGCTGCCCAGGGAGATCCACCCAGTCGTCTGGTCATCAAACCTGCCAGCAACACGGTAAGAGCCCCGGCCAGGGCCGGGAAAAATCGCAACGCCAGAAGCGATGTGCCATCCACTCGTAAAATGGCAAGGAGCCAGATTGACAACGGCGGATGGTCTACATACCCCGCGGCCAGATGCCTTGTGCAGGCCAGGTAATAGAGCTCATCTCCAAAGATACCGTACGCCACAAAACCCGCAGCAAACAGCTGTAAACCGAGAAACACCAGGGCCAGGACGGCAGAAGGGAGTAGTCCACGAAAACTCATGACAGAGCGTCAGAAAATGATTTACATTCCAAACCTGTCTGCCCCAATTCGGCTACTGCATTAGATAGGGGGAAAATCATGCAAAGACTTAAGCTTTTGATGGCTCTCGTCGCATTCGGCGGAGCTATGGGCCTTCATGCCGCAGCCGATAAATCAACCTACCCGGTTGTATTTGCGCACGGAATGGGCGGTTTTAATAACCTTCTTGGATTCGATTACTGGGGAGACGACTATGGAAATTTCGTAGGCGATCCTTGTGATGAATTCCTTGAAGTAACCTGTAATAGTAATCTGAACTCTGGACAGAAAACTTTCATAGGTCAGGTTGCAGCGTTCCAGTCTTCTGAAGTTCGTGGCGTAGACCTCGCAAACGATATCGAAGGTTATATGGCAACGGTTGGTGCAACTCGCATTAACATTATTGGTCATTCACAAGGCGGGCTGGATGCGCGCAAAGCTGCGTATGTTCTGAAACAACGCAAAGGCACGGCTATTGTACGTGTGCTTATGACTGTTTCAACTCCACACCGTGGTTCACCTGTTGCAAAATATATTCTGGATCTTGGTCCGGGAGTTACAAACGTAGTTTCTGCACTTGCAACAATGTTTGGTAATTCAATCTATCAAGCAGGCAACGATGGATATGCCGGAGCTAAACAACTCGTGCACAAAGACTATTCCTCAACGGATGGAGTTACCACAGGTACACAGAACTTCAACAATCTGTATCCAAATAGCACAGCAATTGCGTATCGCTATGTTTCAGTTGTAACCGCACAACAAGGCCTGGATGTAAACCCTGCCCTGTTTATTGTAAGAACTCTCAAGAACATAGATGGAAACGGATATTGCGTGGGTGACTGCGACAATGACGGCGCAGAAGGTCAGGGAAACGGAACTGCCACAGATCTGGACGACGATGGACTCGTTGGAATTAACTCACAGCAAAACGGTTGGAGATTGCAATACAACTCCTGCTTCCTCTGCCTTGACTCATTCACAACTATCACGTCGCTTGGTGAAGCACCAGCAAATAGCCCGAGTTCAGCTCAAATGACTTCGACTCTGGGCATTGTTAACCAGGATCATGCAGATGTTGTAGGTGTTCCGCCGGATACATTTGATGAAATGGAATTCTATGCTGCTGCAATTCACTACATTGCAACGTATGATTGACATTTAGGAACTAACCGTTCAGTCTCTGAAACCCCGCAGCGATGCGGGGTTTCTTATTGATGCACTTCACGCAGTTTGTCTGACATATCTTATACATTCAGGAGAGTTGAATGAAAAAGCCTTTGATTCTTGTGGGACTTGGTCTCGCAGTAATTCTAATTATCGCACTCATCTTCTTACTCAAAGGCGATCCTATCGAAAAGTCCTTTGCAGACCTAAAGAATAAACCCATCCCCTCCCGCACAATTAACGAAAACGTTCTTGCAGATCTGAAGTGGAAGGATATGGGCGAAGGATCTCAGATGCTCGATGATCTGACATTTGATCAAATGGTCGCTCTGCTTCGCAAGAAGTATGCCGATCAACTCAAGTTTCCATACATGCGCATTCGCATGCTTGAAGAGCTACTCAGATTCCTGAAGCAGAAATATCCGGACACCTGGGTTCAAATGCTTCAAGAAGTTTTAGGAACTGCGTTCCCGGATCAAGCTGCGGGACTGTTTGACCAATCGGAAAAACTATATAAGTACAACAAATATCTGGAAGAGAATCAGAGCAAGCTCGGCAAAATGTCAGATGAAGAACGACGCTCTGCGCTCTGGAACGCAAGACATGATCTGTTTGGAGACGATTCTGAGCAAATCTGGGCCGGAGATCGCAGCAATGAAAAAGTTGCAGATTCTCTCAAGAAGATCAAAGAATCAAAGGATATGAGCGCAAAGGATAAGCTCAAGGCCTATCAATCCAGCCTGAACGATGCCTATGGAAAAGCATTACCGGGCGTTCTTGAAAAGCAACGCCAGGTAATGGTAAACAGTTTCATCGATGCGGTTCAACCGGAACTATCCGGAATGAATTCGATCGAACGTTCTGCGTATCTAACAGAAGTTAGAACGACCATGGGAATGGATGAAGCAGCTGTTGGTCGCTGGGACAAGCTCGACGCGGACCGCGATCAACGCTGGTCCAACGGGGAAATATACACTCAGGAACGTAAAGAAATCGTTGGCAAATATTCCGGTGATGAGCGCGAAAAGAAATTGGATGAACTCAGGCGCAAACTTTTTGGAGAAGAAGCTGAATCAATCAAGAACGAGGAAGCCTCAGGCTATTTTAGATTTACCCAACAGCGGCGCTTTGGCCGCGAATAAAATTCTTGATTTTTCTTTTGCGCGCTTCTATGTTGTATTCAGGCCAATTCAGTTGGCCTGAATATGCGCAAACACACCTAACAATCCCGTTCTGACTCCCGGAGGGCGTACGCTGAAAATGCGTGCTCTTCGGGCTCTAATAGAGGTATGTTATGGGTTCCCTGCAAGTTTGTCGCGCAGACGATATTTCGTTTTCATATTCTGCTGAAAGCCTCATTGAAGGGGTTAGTTTCCGGTTACATTTTGGACAGAAGGTTGCTCTGGTTGGTCCAAATGGCTGCGGCAAAACCTCGCTGCTTAAAATTCTAATCGGAGAAATTGAGCCTGATGGATCTCTGCAAACGACACATTCATCACTTCTGATTGAACAGCACGGCGGGGATCTTACCGTTAGTGGTGGAGAATCAAGACTCGCCGCGCTCAAAGATGCATTCCGGCTGGATCATGAATTGTTGCTGCTCGATGAACCTACAAATGATCTCGATTCAAATGCAAAGGCCTGGTTTCTGAAAAATCTCAAAACGTTTCCAGGAGCAGTGCTGGCAATTTCGCACGATCCTTCCCTGCTCGATGCAGTAAACGAAATCTGGGAACTTAAGAATGGAAATCTGATTAAGCACCCTCCAGGTTACAAGGCCTTCATCGAGCGAATTGAATTGGAAGAAGCAGCCCTGACGCAAACAATTTCAAATCTGACAAGTGAACTGAAAAATCGTAAGCGTAAAGCAAGGGAACTAATCGCCCGCCAGGAAAAGCGTGCTATTCGCGGGGAAAAGCAAGGAAGGAAGGCCAATCTGCCGCAGATCATTCGGGGAGCGAAGAAGCGCCAGGCTGAAAACACTCTGGCCCGAGTAAGAATAGTTCAGGCCGATCGCAGTGACGAGGATAGAGAAAATCTAGAGTTAGCCAGGCAGAGGCTAAGAGAAGTAAGCGAGTTTAAGTGGGATGCCGCTGTTACAAAACCTCCAGCCGGAAAGCGTCTCTGTGAGGTTAGAAATTTTTCGCTCAAGTTGAATCCTGGCGATTTAAGTTTCATTCTGACTGGTTCGTCAAGAATTCATTTGAAGGGTCCAAACGGATCCGGAAAGTCAACCCTACTGAAAGCCCTCGCAGGGGATGTAGATGCACGACGGCGATGCAACGGTGAGTTCTATCTGGGTGCGCCGCATTGCCTTTTCGATCAGCGATTGACTCAGTTTGTGTCCAGCGAATCGCTATGGAAATGGTTTCAAACTAAGCTTGAAACCGAAGTTTCAGCAGCACGATTGTTACTAGGCAGTTTAGGTTTTACCCAGGAAGAACAGGAGAGACCTGTAAGCAGACTTTCCGGTGGCGAGAGAATGCGCCTGGAACTTGCGTTGTGCGTAAATCAAAAGCAACCACCACAGCTGCTGTTACTCGATGAACCAACCAATCACCTTGATCTTGAAAGCAGGAAGATCCTGAACGGATTCTTAAGAGACTTCCAGGGAGCGCTCATTGTCGTAAGCCACGATTCTCATTTTCTGAACTCGCAGATCTTTGATGAAGTCATTGGCCTTTCAACCTAACGTCCAGGATATTCACGCTGGCCCGGATCGATTAGCCGGCGAAATTGACTCGTCGTCCGGAAGCGGCGGCTAAAAGTTGCATTTCGTTCATGACGCGCCTTCTTCTTCTGATCACTCTTGCATTGCCCCTTGCAGCTTGCAAATATCCAGCCGATTGCTCGGATAAGGATATTTCGTGCAACGCCTGGCTCTTTCTGCTCTACTATCGTGTAACGTCCTGGCCGGACACCGCTCAGTATCAATGCTACGACGCCGCAGGTGCACAGGTTGCTTGCGCTGGTACGGGTCAAGATGGCGCATACATAAATCAGCCAGGGCCTTACTCCCTGCGATTGATCGATTCAGATTCCATTGTCGCGCAAGTTGTACGCGACGATCTGCTCTGGCAGCGCTGTACGTTTCCGCAAACCGGATCAAATTGCAATGGGGCCGCGACATCCACCGTCACGCGCACACAGGCAATCAACTATTGCAGCTCATTGACGCACACAGGTCGATCCTGGCGACTTCCTACCACACGTGAAATGGCCCTCTTGCCGGTTTATGATGTTTCCGTTCCCGCAGTGAGAGCAGACTTTTTTCCAAACCAGCCAACGGGTGCCATTGCATATTACTGGACTTCAACGATTATTGCCAATACCCCTGCGAACACTCTACTCATGGACTTGCGACAGGGATTCCTGGCCAGCCAATCAAACGGGCTTGCAGTAAATACGTACGTCCGATGCGTTTCCGGAAATCCGTCGGCCGTGCCAGCTTCATCCTTTACAGTTTCAACTTCAAATGGCTCTAAAATTGTGACGGACTCCGCCACCGGTTTGTCCTGGATTCAATGCGTGCTAACGGCTGGTGGCGTTGCAGACAATTCATCAAATTGTGTTGGGCCAAGTCCCGCAAACATTGACCAGGCAAATGCTCTGAATTACTGCGAAGCCATGAATTACGGCGGCTTCACTGATTGGAGATTGCCGAGCATACGCGAGCTGAGCAGTATTGTAGACGTGACAATTGCAGCGAGTCCGGTGCTCGATCCTACTGCATTTCCAGGATCGCCTACAGGAACCTTCTGGACTTCCACTATTGATGTTACAAATCCTCTGAATGCTTACACAGTTGATTTTTCTGATGGATCCGGTGGACCCATTACCAGAACTGCAACGATCGGCGACGTAAGATGTGTGCGATAGCTTTGCCGCCTAACGTTACTTAGTCTTTTTCAAGGCCACTTTCGAGCGCACACTTGGGATAGCTACCAGCATCAAGCGTAGTTCCAAGCCAACCAAACGCATCCTGGGGCGACACCACATTAATATCCCATCCTGAAACGAGTTTGGGACATCCGTCTACGCGATTTCTGCACAGGACCTGCGCGGCCCGCGGCTTTGGATAGGCCCAGGCAGAGGGCGGATGAATACAATTGCCCTCAACTTTCGCAACCACAATCATTCTTCGAGCAACCTGTTCAAACTCTTTGAATCTTTCTATGATCAGTTCCACCAGGTCTGGATGAAAATAACCTTTGGCACCGTTATACGCCACCATTGAAACAACCTTTTCCGTAAAGGTTTCTGGATCTTCTATATGGCTGGTCAGTTCCTGAATGTAAACCGCTAGCCTGAGTACCTGCGTTAAGATGTGAACCGTTGTTCCATCCATTTCTGCGGGAGCATCCTGAGCCTTTTCCGCCTCTTCCGTTTCTGGAGTCACCGGAGCCTCAACAATCGCAATTGGAGTTTCATCTTTTTGCGGTTTGCTTAATTGAAGCGGATAATCCTGGAGGGCTTGGCCGATTTCACGCGGCATTCCGAGACGCGCAGAGAGTTTACAAGCAGCAGTTGCGATTTCAAATCGGCGAGCCTCAGGGAGAGGAAGTTGCCAGTCATCCGCTGTTGCGAGCGGAACATCAGCCATTAGTCCGGCCAGGAATGCATAGCGATGGAGGCGCGGAATTCCAAATGCTTTTTGGACAATAATTCCCATCGACAACATCCCAAGAAGAGCTATGTGATCGAAGAATGGTTTGTTTTCTGTCAATTGTTTGTAGAAAGTCAGAAGTAAGATATCTGTGTTGAAGGCGTTTTGAATGTACAGGTGATAATTCAATCGTGTGTTTTGAAACAAATGGGCAGTGAATGCGAAATCCGACTTCTTAAGCAAACTTGTGATGTAGCGAGTCATGTACGCGCGCAATTGTTTGAGGAGATCCGGCGTAAGCAATACACGAAAATCAGTTTCGTAATTTCCTTCCATGTTCTCAAGTCGCTTGAGGGCGCTATCCTTAACCAGGATTTTTTCTTTGATTAAAATATTGCCGGCCTTGTCCTTGATTGGTTCTGCAAGGAAAAATCCGCCCTGCAAACCTTGATCAATCAGAAACAAGTTCAGATCGTTTAGATTGTCAAACCCGATGAAATCTGGCGCGATTCTCATACTGTGCCAGGCTAGATGACGCGATGAATCGAGTCTGTCAAAAGTAAAAAACCTTCTGGCATACTATTTACCCATTTTCCACAGATGGTTCAGTGGTCCGGTTCCTCCTCCAAGCCCGGGCGCCGTTGCAATCGCACCAATCAGAAATTCCTTGGCCAGCTTCACGGCGTCTAACAGGTCCATTCCATGCGATAACCCACTGGCAATGCCAGCTGAGAGAGTGCAACCAGTTCCATGCGTATGACGCGCGTCCATAAGGGGCGCTTCGAGTATCTCTACGTGGTTTCCGTCAAAGAAAACATCCCGCACAATCTTATCGTGCTCTGCGCGGTGTCCTCCTTTGACAATTACTGCAGCAGAGGTTTGCGCGTGCAAATCGATTGCCGCCTGTTCCATATCCGTCAAAGTGAACACCTGACGACCCAGTAATACTTCCGCTTCCGGAACATTGGGCGTAATTATTGTTGCTCGTTTCAAGAATCGCTTCAGCGCTGATTCTGCTTCTGGAGCAAGCAACCGCGCACCACTTGAAGCGACCATGACAGGATCCACAACAAGTGCGATGTAATCGCGGAGTGGAATGCATGCTTCAAGGACTTCAATTATTTCTGCTGAGAAGAGCATTCCCGTTTTTATTGCGCGAACTGGAAAATCATCCAGCACTGCCTTGATCTGCCCGCGAACGATTTCAGGTGGAACTCCATGAATGGCCGTTACCCCAAGCGTATTCTGGCATGTAATTGCCGTGATTGCAGTTGTACCAAAGCAACCGAGTGCTTGAAAGGTCTTGAGGTCCGCTTGAATGCCAGCACCGCCGCCTGAATCCGAGCCTGCAATAGATAGCGTTACTGGGTGCATATATCCAGGGTACTAAACGACCGTCGCGATTTCGTCATTTTTTCTTTTCGAATTTAACGGAAATAAACTCCGGTTCCACCGAAACCACGCTAACTTTAGGATGATTCTTGATTAGAGCTTTTACGGGGATCTCGAAACTCAGAGTATCTACATCACCGGTAATCTCAAGTCCCGCTAAATCCACAAAAGCATCTATACCATGCGCATCAATATCTCCAACGCTGTCTGCATCCCCCTGGATCAGTACATGAACGGATTTTACTTCTATTGAAGGGATTACGTTTGCCCCAGGATTACGTAGCTGGACTGGGATATCAATTGTCTTCTGGTTTTGTTCCTGATTGGGAAGGATGGTAACGGTTACCTCGATTTCAGAAGGGCTAAGGAATTGTACGTTGTCAGGCTCGCGAGCGACGACTGTGCGAATAACGTTCTCTGATGCACCGCCGATATCAATGGAGGGTAAAACAATTTCGCGCACGCTCTGTAGTCGCTCCTGTGAGCCAAGCAAGCGAATCCGATCCGGATTAAGGATCACGCGACCTTTTTTAAAACCAGTCTTTGGATTCCCGGTAGTAGTTACGCGTAGTAGAATAAGCTTCTGAATCGATTTTTCAAACCTGAGCGAAAGCTGCGTTGGAGGATCCATCAGCTCCACTGTTTGCGGAAATAATTTTGAATCTATGAATACAGGGTAGTTGCGGCGTTCTTCAGATGCATCCTTTAGATCAACCTCAACGCGTAGTTTTGTGGTTGGAAAATTCAGCCGCTCTTTGTCTCCGTGAAATTTGACTTCAATGAAACGCGGTGGATCACTCACAAACGAAAGACTATCCGGTTTATTGCGATACACTACCGGTAAATTTAGAGCAACGGTTCCTATCTTAAGATTATCCACATACACAGCAAGAAGCAATGCAGCTGCAAGACAAAGAACCTTTGCCAACCAGTGATCAGTAAACCAGACAGCGATCCGAGTCATACGCTTCCAATCCAGGAGAGAGTGGATTCCCCTTGACGCGCGCCCCTTGTAAAGCAACGCTTGATTGTGCAAGCCTCAATGTTTCGCGTGCGTGGCGGACTTCCGCTTTCTGGTACAATCCGTCCACAGGGAAATAAAAACGAAGCCCTACCCCTTCTGGCCGCTTCCATTTTAACAGACCAACCCGTAGTTCTAACAAACATTCCAGACATTGAAGACGTGCGCTTGATGGCTGACATACTGAAGAACCTGGGCTGTAACGTCCAGGAGGTTTTTGCTTCCGGCCCGGAAAGCTCGATTCGCATTACAACTACCTCCAATCCAGGGAGTGATTTGCCGGTTGACCTTTCTACACGCCTTCGCGGTTCAGTGACCCTGGCCGGCCCTCTGCTTGCTCGCACCGGAAGAGTTTTCTTGCCACGTCCAGGCGGCGATCGCATTGGCAGAAGGAGGCTTGATACGCATATCCTGGCGCTGGAGGCCCTTGGCGCCCGGGTAAAGGCTTTTCCGGATGGGTATGAACTAACTGCAGATCGCCTGCGCGGTGCCGATATTTTGCTTGATGAAGCCTCTGTAACCGGAACCGAAAACGCAGTCTGCGCCGCCGTCCTCGCTGAAGGTGACACAATCATTCGTCATGCCGCAAGCGAACCACATGTACAAGGACTCTGTCGCTTACTTGTTTCCATGGGCGCAAAAATCGACGGGATCGGTTCCAACATTCTTCGCATTCAAGGTGTAACTTCACTTACAGGCGCAACGCATCGTATTGGCCCTGACTATCTTGAGGTTGGCAGCTTTATTGCATGCGCTGCTGTTACGCGTGGTGAACTGCTAATTGAAGATGCAGACCTGGAGAATCTGAGAATGATTCGCCTAATTTTTTCAAGACTTGGGATTGAAACTCGTCCGGAAGGTGATGGGTTGCGAGTCCCGGCTGACCAGAGCATGGAAATCATTTCTGATCTGGGCGGCGCGGTTCCGCGTATTGACGATGCACCATGGCCGGGTTTCCCATCCGATATGACGTCAGTCGCTCTTGTTACGGCCTCACAGTGCAAAGGAACCATGCTCATCCATGAAAAGATGTTTGAATCCCGCCTGTTCTTCACCGATCGATTGATCTCAATGGGCGCACGAATTGTACTCTGCGATCCGCATCGCGCCGTAATCATTGGACCTTCTCCCCTTAGTGCGTCTAGAATTTCAAGCCCGGACATACGTGCAGGTATGGCCATGCTTATCGCTGCACTCTGCGCCCAGGGAGATTCTGAAATCCAGAACGTTATTCAGATTGATCGCGGGTTCACGCGAATTGATGAGCGCCTACGCGCTATTGGGGCACAGATCGATCGAGTAGAGGAATAATCAATGAATGGGCGAAGCATACTCGCATTCGCCTCGTTACTGGCTCTACTTCCTGTGCGGGGCCTCAAGCCTGAAGCGGAGACTAATCGCATAACGGTAGCGTTCTGGAACGTCTATAATCTATTCGATACGATTGACGATCCCCTCAAAAAAGATGAGGAATTTACCCCCACGGGTAAGTTTAAATGGACAGAGGAGAAACTGGCAGCCAAGATCAAGTCGCTGAGTGCAATTCTAGAAGAATTGGACGCTGATATCGTTGGGCTTGCAGAAGTTGAAAATATTGAAGTGCTCAGAAGACTGGGTCTGGCTGCGGGCTATCCATATGCTTATCTGATCGAGCGCGAGGACGCACGCGGCATCGACGTTGGCATTCTTTCTCGCAAGGCTCTCAAAGATGTGCGCAACTCCGGCTCAGGCCGTGGTTATCTGCTTGGAACATACCGCGGAATAACGTTCGCATTTACGCATTGGAAATCAAAACTGGGGGCGAATACAGGCAAGAAACGCCTGGAAAATGCTAGCTTCGCTAAAAATCTCGGGCCACCGGTTTTACTGCTGGGCGATTTCAATGAGGACCCCAACGAACCGGCCCGTAAAACGCTGCCGTCACTGAACTTGATCAACTTAATTGCGGACGATCACTGCCGTAGCTTTGTTGAAAAATCTAAATGGATATGTATAGATGGAGCATACGCCAATCCCGGGAACTGTGAACTGGGAGCCGATGCTGAAATCGTTAGATTGCCGCGTATGATGCGCGGCAAAAAGCCTGACCTTGCTTTCTCCGATCATTTTCCAGTTCTGGCTCATGTGAATTCCTGTGACCAGGGAAACTGATTGATTCAGGCGCGACCTCTGGCGCACTGGTTTCACGGGCCTATAGCTCAGCTGGTTAGAGCAGGAGTCTCATAATCTCTTGGTCCCTGGTTCAAGTCCAGGTGGGCCCAAAGTTTTAGAATAGTGGATACTGCCCCTTCCGCTCGCAGTCCAACAGAAACCGGGCCTGGCCAAATTCACGACTCAGCTCATTTGCACAAGTGGAACAGCCCTGCGTGGCGCCGGTGCGTTCCGTAACTCTTTCAAGGGAATATCGCTTCTTCACCAATTCACGGAGTTCCGCACGACCCAGGCCGGAGCAACGGCAAATAACGTCAACGCTAGCCTTGCTTGAGTTTTGCAACTTCGCGAGCGACTTCTTCAATTTGATCCTCAACCGCACCAATCCGCTGAATCACCATTTTCAACAGAGAGTACAGAAAAATCGGATTTGCTTTTCCGATTCGCATAAAGATTTCTTCATCCAGATAGCCAAGCTTGGCCTTGCGCGATACAACGCGCACGGTCGCAGTTCTGCGGCTTCGATTGATGATTGCCATCTCTCCAAAGAATGCCCCTTCACGAATCCTGTTCAATTCATGCGGCTCGCCGTCGATTTCGCGGATCACTGCAAGCTCACCCTCCGCAACGAAATACATGCGCCCATTGGACTCATCGTTCTGAGCGAAAATAATATCACCGTCTTTATGCATGTCAACCGCCAGGTTGTTGACATACTCAAAAATATTTAGCGACATTAGGTAATCCCTCTTTGACGTTTTATTACCTGAAGTTCTTCTTTGAGTCTCTGCAATTTATCTTCACCGGCAAGGAGACGACTGACGGAATATTTAAGTAGATTGAATAAGAATTGCGGACGCTTACCGGCTAACTTCAACAAAATGTCCTTGTTGATCATGGCAAGCCTGGCCGTTGAAGTAAGTATGCGAGCTGTCGCGAGCCTGGGTCGACTATTTACCAGGGCCATCTCACCAAAGAACATACCCGGGACCAGGTGATTGATCTTACGTTCGCCTTCTGGACGGTTCTTGAAAATTCCAACTTCCCCACCGAAAACAAAATACATTGTGTCGTCAGGCTGATCTCCTTCGCGGAAAATAACGTCGCCTTCTCGGAATTGTTTCGAGGCAACGGTCTGGAGAAATTCAACGAGGCTACCGGCCATAAGCGAAACCTGGCACAGCCACCCTGGCTGGCAATCCACTTAGTTTGGACGATAAATTGATTGACGACCCGTTTTGACACGGTTTCTTCCTGACGTGGCTTTTCACCTGGTTGAAATCGCATGGGAAGTTTGTCAGCAGCTTGGCGGCATTTACACGGTCATTCGGAGCAAAGCCCCAAGCATCGTGCGGCGTCTGGGCGATCGTTACACACTGGTTGGTCCGCTCAATCGCGAAACTGCTGCCCTTGAGTTCGAGGCAAATCCATCGCCCATTCATAGTGCCGTTTGTAACGCCCTGGGACGCGATGGATATGAAGCGGTAACAGGAACGTGGCTCATCCCCGGCAGACCTCGTGTAATACTCCTCGATCTTGAAGGTGCTCGTAAGCAACTCCCGGAAATCAAATATTTTCTCTGGGAAAAACACAGCATTTCAACCTCTGATCCCGACGACCTTACGGATCAAGTCTTACTGTTTGGCTTCATGGTTGAAAAATTTCTCATGGCATTCTTAAAAGAAACGCCGGAGCTAAGAAGCATTGCACATTTTCATGAATGGATGGCAGCAAGCGCAATCCCGGAAATTAAGCGCAAGAAACTCCGGGTCTCAACCGTATTTACAACCCATGCTACGTTGCTTGGACGCTATCTTGCCCAGTCAGATGATAAATATTTTGAGCATTTGCCATTGGTGAATCCAGGCGAAGAGGCCAGGAAATTCGGAATTCATCAGCGCAGTGCAATCGAAGCAGCTGCGGCTCAGAAAGCGGACGTATTTACTACGTTAAGCGATATTACAGCGCTTGAATGCAACTATCTGCTAAAGAGAAAACCAGATCACCTTACGCCAAACGGAATTAATTTTGAACGACCTGTAGCTCTGCATGAATTTCAGAATCTACATGTCACCTACAAAGAGAGAATCAACCAGTTCATCATAGGGCATTTCTTCCCCAGCTATACATTTGACCTGGATAAGACGCTCTATTTCTTCTCCGCTGGCAGATACGAGTATAGAAACAAAGGCTACGATCTTCTAATCGATTCACTCGCTCATCTGAATCGCAAGCTCAAGGCAGAGGGCACGGATAAAACCATTGTTGCGTTTCTTGTTACCAAAAGACCAACGCACTCGATCAATCCAGGAGTACTTGCAAATTTTGCAATGATGGAAGAAATCAGGCGCGTCTGTGAAGGAATTCAGGAACAAATAGGTGAACGTTTGTTTTATGAATCTGCCATGGGCAACAAGCCTCAGCTTGAAACACTGGTAGATGATTACTGGTGGCTGCGTCTACGCAGGACAATGCATGCCTGGAAAACCAGGCGTCTCCCGCCCATCATTACGCACAACGTGGTTGATGATGCCGGGGATGATGTCCTAAAGCAACTACGATTTCTGGGGCTATTCAACGCGGCAGAAGATCCTGTTAAAATTATTTACCATCCTGATTTCATAACTGAAACCAATCCACTCTTTGGAATGGATTACGAACAATTCACGCGCGGCTGTCACATGGGAATTTTTCCCAGCTACTACGAACCGTGGGGATACACGCCGCTTGAGTGCGTGGTGCGGGGAGTTCCATCTGTAACCAGTGATCTCGCAGGGTTCGGAAGTTACGTAACACAGAATATCGCGGATCTGGAAGACCATGGGGTCTATGTGCTACCCAGGCGCGGTGTGACGTTTGATGATGCCTCAGCCAGACTCGGCCAACATCTCTGGGAATATTGTCAGCTTGAACGCAGAGATAGAATCGTACTTAGGAATAAATGCGAATCTCTCTCAGATCAATTTGATTGGAATATATTGAGCGCGCATTACTTCACTGCATATGAAGATGCACTTTCTCGGCTTTCCTCCTGAAGCGAATCCGGGAGCTTCATCAATAGAAACGCTGGAATAAGTAATACATGGACCGCCGATGTTACGTAGAATACAGTCGCGTATCCCGAGGCGGTAGGATTGATCTGAAGGGCGGATGCGGTGACCATGCTTCCAGCAACTCCACCGAGACTCGAAGCGAACGCAGAATATAAGGCAAAAGCAGTCCCGTAGAGACGATCCGGCAACGACCCTTTCAACAAGAAAATTGCCGCGGCATAATAGCCAGTAAAATGCAATCCATGCAGTATTTGCGCATAGTGGGGCGGAAGTGCAGTGAATTCAGAGGATAGGGCCAGAAATAGAAAGCGTATACCACCTGCTACAATTGAAAGAACAAACAGGAACCTGGTGTGGTAACGATCAAATAGCGACGCCGTGAAAGGCATGAGGCAAATTTCCAGGACCACTGACAATCCCCAGCCGAGGTACACATACTTGATGCCGTGTGTAATCTGAATGAATCGCCCGATATAAAAATCAACCAGCTGATAGCAGGCGTAGAAGACAAACGACATTGCAAAAAATGCAAGAAACCTTGGCCGAAGTAGATAGACGAACGTTTCGCGAAAGTAGTAGGTCTCGCGCGCCTTTCTGTAAATCGGAATCTTGAAGGCAAGAATGAAGGCGATCAAGTAGAAGATGGAACCCCATTGCGCAACTATACCTGTCTGAATACTTGCCGTCTGTGAAGAAATGGAAATGAAATAGAGTATCACCTGCACGGCGCAAAATCCAATTGTTCCCGCAGTACGCGATCTCGCAAAGCGATCGTTTCCGTCTTCCAGGCAGGCAATGGTAATGAGCTGGCCGCTTGCAGACATGCACAATTTCATCAGAGTCGCGGCAAGGATAGTCCAGGAAGCAGGCAGCCCTGCAAACAATATGAGCTGGAAAATCCCAAAGCCAAAGAGCGAAACAAGAAGCGGTCCACGTAATAGCTTGGTCTTATCAGTTGTGTAGCCGGCGAGAATTGCTCCCACGGGGCTTGCAAGTTGTGTGCAAATAAAAATCCAATTTGCCTGACGCGGATAAGTAGTCAGAACGTACGGGCTGAGATTGGCCAGGTAGGCACCTACCCCCATGAAGAAAGTAAAAAAAAGGGCCGAGTAGATCATTCAGACACGCATGTTTGCTCTGGCAATCGCGCCCCTGCTGTCAAGTCTAAGGACGGATGAGTCAATCCTTGACAGCGATTCGGGCCGGAGAAAAACAACCGTCATGCTGAATGGCGGTAGCATTCTGACTGCTCTAGAAAAACGGTTTCCCTATCCCGCCATACTACGCCTCGTCCACGCTGCCCTGGCAATTTATTTAGTCTACGCAACCTGGTTCACAATTCGATTCTGGCTGGGAGCCATTTCATTTCCCGGCGCCCTCGATTACGGCGAAGGCGTTGTGCTCCATGAAGCCAATGAGATTCTGAAAGGTGCGCCGGTTTACCCTGGCGAAACCAGTGGTCAATTTCGCGCGTCTAACTACGGGCCTTTGTTCTACACGCTGGTGTCGCTTGCTTCCTGGTTTCAGCCTGGGTCGTATGCCCCGGGAAGAATACTCTCACTCCTTGGAATGATTCTTTCTTCGGTTTCGCTGGGCTCAATTGCAGTGAAACAGACAGGCAGCAAGTTCGTGGGGTTTATTGCTGCGTTACTGGTGCTTACACCCATCATTGTTCTGCTATTTGGAATTTCTAACAAACCAGATTCGCTGGCGCTCGGGCTTTCACACGCAGGACTTGCCCTGGCTCTTTCAAATTTAGACGGCAGGAGAGTCTACGGAGCCGCTGTTCTATTTGTGGCGGCGGGACTGGTGAAACAAAGCATGCTCCCCGCTCCGCTTACAATCTTCATTTTGCTGTTGGTTCGCGATCGCACAAAGGCAATGTACTTTGTGGGAGCCGGGATTCTTGCATTTGGAATTCTAATTTGTATGTTTGGTCTTGCCTTTGGCTTCCAGCCAATGATCAAACATTATCTGTTTTATAACGTTGCTGAAATTGACTGGAAGATATATCAACGGCTTCCTCAGGCCTTCTTCGGTCTGTTTGGCTTCGGCCTGATTGCTGGCGCAATCTGCGCC
The DNA here is from genome assembly GCA_021413825.1 of Spirochaetia bacterium. Taxonomy (GTDB): domain Bacteria; phylum Spirochaetota; class Leptospiria; order Leptospirales; family Leptonemataceae; genus JAEUSB01. The sequence continues at coordinate 16,860 of JAIOPQ010000077.1, forward strand.
TGGGTACGAAATCAGAAAGAACTACTCCTCTATTTTGTCATTGGAGTTGTGTTCCACATGCTCGCAAGTGCCAAGGCCGGCTCCTTTCTCAATTATTTATCAGAGCCAGCTATGGCGCTTAACCTCATTATCGCATGCGGGTTGATTCCGATTTTGGTCGCCTGGAATTGGAAGAATATACTAGCACTTTGTGCCGTGATTGGCTTTACACTAATGATCAAGCCCAGGGGATTCAAGGCACCGCCAGATGCCATGGCCGCACAACGTGATGCTCAGGCCATCTCACAATTAAGCAACCTTGCTCAGGAGTTGAGAAAGAATAACAAGCCCAGACTGCAAGCGTTTTCCGCGTTTGCCGATCCCTTGCCACGCCTGGAATCTGACTTTGAAATCTTCATTGACGATCCCTTTCTCTATAATCAGCATGTAAAGAAAAAGGCTATACTCAGAGACTTTCTCCTCTCGGCAATTGAGGATCGTTCGGTGGACCTGGTGATAACTCACTTTGATCCAGGTGACGAACTCAAGTTTGATCATGCTTTCCTTGAAAGACTTTCAGCCGACCAATGCCGGGCTCTGGTGCGTAATTATGATCTCTGGAAAAAACTTCCCGGCACAGGCTTTACCCAAGGCGACCTCTGGGTCTATGTTCCAAAAAAATAACGGTGAACGGACTTCACTCACTGACCGCTTGCAGTTCTGGCGAACTACTTTGACTGCTCTCCTGCAAAAGATATCCTGGGACAAGGTTATCCGTTATTTCGGGTATGCATTTGTTGCATATCTCGCGTTTGGCGTACTGATCACAATCCGGTATCTGGTTTCGATGACGATCTATCCAGGAGAGGTTGACTACGGTGAGGGTGTAATCCTTCACGAAATTCAGGTATTGAAGTCCGGCGGCCTGCTCTATCCTACAACCAGTGATCTGCCGTTCGTTGCGGCAAATTACGGACCTATCTATTATCTTTTCGCGGAGCTAGTCACACCAATTGCACAGAACTCGTTCTTGCCATTTAGACTGCTTTCCTTTCTGGGATTGACCGTCTGTTTTCTGGCCGGTTGCTATGTAGTATACCTTGGCACGCGAAGCCGGATTTTTGCAATCCTCGGCGGATGTGCCGTTCTATTCCCGCCAAGCATGTTGCTCTATGGGATCAACGCCAAGCCCGATTCAATTGCACTTGCAATGTCGCTGACTGGAATCTGTTTTGCACTCCGCGCACAATACGCCAAAAAGGGAATCGAGGTTGCTGGCGTTCTGTTTGCGCTCGCTCTCTGCTACAAGCAAAGCTCACTTCCGGCTCCTATCGCAGTTGGTATATTTTTGCTCTGGCGCGATCGCAGGCAGCTCTTTCGATTTGCGATAGCCGGATTTGCGGCGATGACACTGATTCTTGGTCTCTGGGGCCTGCGCTTTGGATTCACTGGATTCATTGAGCATTTCGTTTTCTACAACGTTGCAATCTTTGACGCCAATCGTGCCTTCATAGTTGAACCGTACAGGCAGTTCATTGGACTATTGCCGTTCATTATTACTGCCATTGTTGTTCAGATATACGCAAGACAACCTTTGCTTACAATCTACTGCATAGTAAGTTTCCTATTTCATATTCCTGCTGCCGGGAAGGCCGGGGCTTATATTCATTATTTCAGTGAACCCATGCTGTCGCTCTTCTTAATCGTACTGTATGGCTGTGCGGCGGCTCTGAATCGACCCACAACGGATGCGAGCACCCTGAAGAAGATGGTGCGCTTGAGTCTGATTATTGTTGTCGCGCTCATTTTCAAGCGCTATGATCCGTACGCTTACAAAGGGAGACCGGATCAGAATGATATTCAACGCGATGCCACATTCATGGCTGCTCTTGATACGCTCGTCACTTCTCATGGCGGTAAACCGCGCGTAATCGGTGGAACCACGGGACACTTCCCGCGACTTGGGGATCGCGTAGACCTGGTGATTGATGATCCATTTCTCTATAACCAGCACATTCGAAACCACAAGCGCTCTGATGAAACTTTGCTGGATGAACTCCGCAAAGGCAAGATTGACATCATTACTCTCAACTTTCCGGCAAACGAAGCGAACAAAGCCAAGCGTCAATATCTGGAAAGAATCAATCCGGATCAGGCAAGTGCGATCGACGCTCGGTACACGCTGGTCGGCAAATATCCCGGCACCCCATACACTCCTGAAATGTATTATATCTACATTCCCCGCGGTACAGCTTACGCACGTTAGTTGATTCAAAAATTACTGGCTTTCAGAACCGGAATCTGCCGCCTGTTTATATGAAACGGTTTTTGCTAATCTTTCTAATGACTGGCTTCGCATGTGGCCAGAAGGATGTGGTGAAAGCAATCCACGAGCATCCTGTGGTTCTAGAATACATACAGCAACATCCACACAAAGGCGCGATTCCCCTGGAGATAATCGAACTGTCTGGTATGCGTATGGCGCCCAAGGGAGCACAGGGACCGATCCTAACGGAGCGAGCATTCCCAGCGGACGCACGCATGGCCGCTGACGACTGGCAGTTGCTCTTCCAAGATCATTGCAAGAAAAGTATCCCCAATGATGACGGATACTACTTTGTAGGGATCTTCGCTGGAGAAACATCAAACGGCGAAATTACGGGAACATGGCCAGAAAAAGGTGGCGCCCTCAAGATGATTTTCACTCGCACAAGGCCACCGGTGCTGCTCTGCACGATTGAAGAATCTGCAACCAGGACTGAATGCAAATGCCCAGGATTAACCAATATTCAGTGATAGTCCGGCTTGTCCTGTGGGTAGGCCCCTCATCGGTCCTTTGTTACTTCGATATAATCCAGCACGACTGTTGCATTTGATTTCGCCAAAATGCTGAACGATTTCAGGCTTGATTTTTGAATCGCAATCTTTGTTGAGACCAGTTGGAAGCCATCCGATTCCGGAATCGCAATGGAGATTGGCGCCAGCGACGATTCGCCTTCTGTAACTAATTTAAGTTCAGTTCCGGATTTTGAGGTCGCCCTTGTTCGAATCGTAACAGTGTAGGAACCCCGGCGCAAATATAGCGGCATCTTTAAAACTATCCAGACCCCTTCTGTTTTGATGTCTGTCTTAACACGCAGGTATCCTGATTCTGATTCAGATGAGCGAATAACGTCTTCTTCAAACAAATCCCTTTGCGCTTCTTCAAACGCAGAATAGAATCGAGAACTAGCGAACAGAGCCGGCGCAAACGGATGCAGTGTTTCCCGGAACGGGGGATACCTGAAACTCCAGAGACGCTCCGGGTTTGAATTAATGTGAGGATTCGAGTTCCATACAACGAATGGACGCTCGCTTAACACCAATAGCAGCTGCACAACGATAGAAGCAAGGGCTAGAGTGAAGAAAAGAGTCCGTACAACTCTTGCATTCTTCCAGGCTTCCACCAACGGGAACAGCAGTATAAAGAACAGAGGTAGTATTTCGACCAGGTATCGGGGGCCAACGCAAGCTCCGCCCCACCAGAAAGGCACCAACGCGAACGCAATAACATGAACCCCAATCCCAGCTGCGGCAATCTGGATAAGGCGCTGCCTTCGCCCGATGTAAGCACCCAGCGCGGCGAAAAATAGGAATGGCGTATAGAAAAATAGCCCGCGCCCCGGGCTGAATAGAAGGCCTGCACCACCACTCAATGGATTTCCCAGGAAGCCAAAAAGGTTTGCTGAATTTGAATCAGATCCACGAAGCAATCCGTACCCCCCTGCGAGATTGCCAAACAGGATCGTATTAAAGATACCCAGAGCGAGGATGACTGGTAACGCACCAAGAGCCAATGGAAACACAGATCGAGGCGATTGTAGCAAACAGCCTGCCGCGAAGACAATTGCAAGCGGCGCATTGCTGGGTCGGGTCGCGACGAGTAGAGAAAGCAATAAACCAGTTATAACATGCGTTCGTGGTTTGTTGGGTTGGAGAAGCATCGCGCAAATGCCAAGGACAAGAATTTCCCCTACTCCGTGTTGCCAGATTCCCTGGCTGCTGGTGCTATAATGGGCAGAACCAATTGCAAAGAGCAGCGCAAGTAAGAAAGCCTTCACGTCTGATAGCCAATTCGCGAGTAAGGAGAATAAGAGCACCGCAGAAATGGCAGCAAGCAGCGCTGCCGTGATGCGTTGCAAACGAAATGATTGATCGTATACAACTCCAACGGCGTTCGCAGGTTCCGATGTTTGAATGTACTTCTCCATTAGGCCGGATCCCTTCAGCGCCGCGAGCACCGCTGTGTTTACCAAGCCAGGCAAAATGGGGAAAATGCTGTAAAATTTTCCATTCCGAGGCACCAGATAATAGGGATGAAGAATATATCCCGACTCAGTCGTAGGGCCAGCCGGAGTGGCTACAAGCAAATGTCCAAGAGCGTTAGACGAACTTACCTTAACATGGTCGCGGGCAACAAGATCCCGGCCCGCGTCATCGTGCTGCACCCTGGGTGATCCTACAAATTCATCGAGTGCAAGATTGCCGTTCAGAAGCGTAAATGGTAGAAGCGCATTCCCGCGTGTATCCGCGGACACGAGGCGTGTATCGTTACTTAAATAGAATACGAAAAGGGAAAGGGTTAATAAGCCAACCAGTCCTTCCCTGACAAGGGACGACTCAGTTTGTTGTTTCCTGGAAAAGATAAAATACAGCAGAGTCAGGAGGAGATGAAGGCTCAGGAACATCCAGGGATTCACTCGAGACAGCACCGGGAATGCAGGATCCTCCGTGTATCGAATCAGAAAAACGGCAATGATAAGAGATCCCAGAATCTGAATTCCAACCGCAACCGCTTGAGTCTCCAGGCGGCTCCGAATTGCGACACGGTTCCAATAGAGATACCAGGACCCCATACAGACCAGGGCAAAGAAAAGGTAGATTCCAGATGTGCGTCCGGACAGCAGAAGAATGCCCTGCAAGCATATCAAGATTCTAAGAAATTCTATAACCAAAGGGCGCGCGATTGCAGTCATTTTCAACCTACTGCCCCGAATTCTTCTGCAAGTACTCCGCAATTCGCTGTGCTATCATTTTATAACCTTTCAGATTTGGATGCACAATGTCAGTGCTTGAGAAGCCTTGATTTTCAAATCGCTCCAGCTCATCTGCAGTCTGAATAAGGGGAATTTGATTCCGCCTGGCTGTGTCTGCAATAGCCTGAGCGTACGGGCGGTGTAATGCAAGCAGACCTTGATAGTCTTTAACGCCCCATCCCATTTTTGGGAATTTATCCTGTTCAACCCGACCGGGGAAAACCTCTGGCCGGATTGGATAATCGATCAGTACTACCTTCACACCATCATTCCGGGCATAGCGGATCAAGCGATCTAGATTTTCCTCAAAGGCCGGGAGAGTGTTCCAGGGTCTTTCAAACGCATGTGGAGCCTGGCGGATTTGCTGCAATTTGATGGCCGTTTGAACTGTAAACGTAGAACCCATGGAATAGATTAAAAATCGCCTAACGGGACTTGTGGGCTCGTAGGCGGCGTGCCGTACATCCCAGCTCGACGAATGATCGTTGAACCCTATACGCACAAAAATATACGATGGCTTTTGTTGCCGCACACTCACCATGTACTGCCGAACAAGATGCGAAGAAGTATATCCAATCACTCCGGCATTCACGACGCGCGTGGATTTACCAAGCATCATCTGCAATTGATTTGGATAGTCCGGGAAGGTAGGCCAGGTTCCATCAGCCCAGAATCCAAACGTGCCAGAGTCACCCATACAAACAATTGTGCGCGGAGCTTCAGCCGGCGCGTCTGGCAATATTCTGAAGCCACGTTTATCTATAATAAAATTCCAATCATGATTATAACGGGGTTTGTTCATCCAGCCAAGAATCGGATCAAAAACCAGCCATTGAAATGTCTGACCTGTTGAACGATACGGCGAATAGCCCGAAAGAGCGTAGGCCGTTTCAAAGATTACGTAAGTAAACAAAACAGACACAAAGCTCAAAAGAAGATTCTGTGCGAGGACCCTGGTCTTCATGGCCTGGACCCACTTTGAACATTCAGCGGATTTGCTTTTATGAAAGCAGACAGTTCTTCAGCGATCAACCTGTAACCTTCAGGTCCTGGATGAACAATATCCGTGCTCGTAAAACCTGCTCGCCCAATATCTTCGAGTAGATGTCCCGTTTGAACCAATGGCACTCTCATACGTTCGGACGTCAGTTTTATCTCTCTATTGTACTGGCTGTGCAATCTAATCAACTCTTCGTGGTTCTTTACACCCCAGATTTTTTCTGGAAACGGCTTACCGTCATCCCGCTTCGGAAAACCGGCGGGTCTAATTGGATAATCCAGAAGGATGACCTGTACGCCATCTTTCCTTGCATTAGTAATCAAGGCTTCTAAGTGAAAACGAAACTGATCGATATCGTTCCAGGGTTCAAGGCCAGCCCGGGGCGCTTTAAAGGCAAGGCGTAGGGTAACGGCGGTCTGAACGGTAAAAGTGGAGCTCATTTTATACAACAGCAATTGTTTCCAGAATTCCGTAGGCTCGCGCACAGCGAGCCTAACATCCCATGCCGGTGAATGATCATTAAAGCCAACGCGAATAACAATCCTCGATGGGTGCATTTTCCGGATCTGCAACATGTACTGCCGGAGCAAATGCGATGATGTATAACCAATCACGCCAGCATTAACGACTTTAAACTGTTCTGGATTCAAGCGCTTTTGCAATTCACCTGGATAGTCTGGAAAACGCGGCCAGGTTCCATCATCCCATGTTCCGAACGTGCCGGAATCGCCCATGCAAACAATTGTTTCAGATCCATTGCTGGCCAGCTCCACGTTCCGAAGCCCGCGCGCATCGGTTGAGAAAGTATCTCCATGCTTGAAGTTCGAACGATTTACCCATCCTCGCAGAGGGTTTTGGCCAATCCACTGAAACTCGGCAACGCGTCCATGCTGATATGGTGAACTCCCGACCAGAACAAACACAGATTCAAACACGATGTATGTGATTGCAATTGAGCTAACAACAAGAATGAAGTTCTTCATACTAAGTCTTATTTTGGAAATTGACAGTATTCTCAACGAGAGTGAGGGATCGCTTCTTCACCTGTTTAAATATGCGCGCCAGATATTCACCAATGACGCCCAGGAAAAGCGCGTTCAAACTAATTGAAAGGAGCAAGAATATGGTAATAGTCGTAAATCCGGATGGCCAGTTTGCTCCCACAAAAATCCTGAGCAGGATATACACAATGATCGCCAGAAACGTAATCACCGAGATTACAAGACCCACATACGTTGCAATTCGCAACGGAATAACGGAATGGTTTACGATACCATCCACAGCCAGTTTGAAATAACCGGAGAAAGAAAATTTGCTCTCACCAATATCTCTCTCCGCACGATCGTATGGAACTCCGATCTGCTCATAACCCATGGTCGCAATGGCTCCGCGAAGGTAGGGCGTTGCATCTTCCATGCGTTTCAACTCTTCGATTATCTTACGGTCAACAAGGCGAAAGTCTCCCGCGTCAACTGGCAGAGTGTCTTCGCTCAAAACGGCAACAATGCGATAGAATAATTTTCGGAGGGTGTTGATGAGCCAATTCTCTTTTCTTGTACGTCTCACGCCGTACACTACTGCGGCTCCCTGTTCCCATTTGCGAACGAACTCAATAATAATTTCAGGTGGATCCTGCAAATCACAATCCACTTGAATTGCCGCAGCCCCCGATGCATTTAGATAGCCCGTAAGGATTGATTTCTGGTAACCAAAGTTCCTGGAAAAGCGGATTGCCTTAACCCTCCGGTCCAGCCGACCCAGTCGTTGCAGAATTTCGAATGAGTCATCCGTGCTGTGATTGTCCGTAAAAATTATTTCATAATCGTATTTGCGGGCAAGAGTTTTTAAAGTTTCCAGCAGAACTTTGTAGGTTCGCTCGATGTTGTCTGCTTCATTGAAGGCCGGAATGATAATGGAAAGTAACTTCTTTTTGACAGCCATCGATGGTGCAAGTAAGCGTGCGCGCTAGCCACGCTGTCAACTTGAAATGTTCGCTCAATGGCCGGGCCCCTTGCGAGCGAAAATAGGTTGCACAGCTGGTCACAAACACGATTCAGAGAAATGCAAAGCTGCGGAAGGTCCTCGCGAGTCTGGCTGCTATGCATCATGGGCATGACTGCACTGTTTCTCATGTACCGTTCCAATCTTTTTCGCGTGGATCCGGCATTTGAAGTATTCGAAAGATCGGAATACGATGACGTTTCGTACGATTTTCCAATGCAGAAGGTCTTCAACGAGCGATTGCACAAAGGAGAACTCCCGCTGTGGAACCCGGATCAGTCGGCTGGCAATCCAACCATTGGCACACTTGAGGCGCGGTTACTATACCCACCAAGATTGATCTTCACTCTGATCTTCGGCGTAGAGCGTGGTCAATTTCTGGAGATCATTTTTCATGTTTTGCTGGGCGTTCTGGGAACATTCGGAATGCTTAGAGCTTTCCGAATCAAACCAGGTCCTGCTGTAATCGGTGCAACTTGCGTGCTAATGTCCGCGGAGTTCCTTGGGAGTAGCTACTCGCATAACGTTCTTGCAACACATGCCTGGATTCCGGTCTGTATTCTGGTTGTTAAGCAAATCACCATTCGAGTAACATACTGGCGCGCACTGAGGCTTGCAATTGCGTTCTCAATGCTGCTGTATGCTGGCTATCCTCAATTTGGGTACTACGCACTGCACGCTTGCTTGATTATTTTTGCGGCTGCATTGATTGCGCGAGGCGGGGTAGCGCGCATTCGCTCGCTCGCAATGCCGTTAGCTCTGGCCGTGATACTCTTTGCCATGATTGTTGCTCCGCAAATTTCCAGTTCGGGTGAATTCTTTTCACAGGGCATTCGTGGAGAAATTGGAGTGACCAGAGAACAGTTTCAAAACCTTGGGAGTCGGCCAATCTGGAGCCTTGTGCCCCTGATGTTCACTGGGGAAAAAGGAATCATGGGCTCGTGGCAGGCTCTTGCATTTCACCAATCCACGTATGTCATGGCATTATTAATCATTTGCGGTTTCGCCTGGGGCGTATCGCAGAAACGATATCGTGTAGCAGCGATCACGATGCTTTTGGTAGCGATTCCCTTTGCGTTGCTTGCAATGGGTACCGGTTCCCCCTTTGCCGATTGGGTGTTTGATTACTACCCGCTCGGGTCAAGGTTTCGCGTTCCGTTTCGCGCCAGATCCGTATTGCTTTTTCCGGCCGTTTTTGGCGTAGCGCTTTCTGTCACAGCGCTAACTCATTTAATGAGAAAAACTCCATTAAACTCTCAATCAAGAAGCATAGCAGCCTTCGTGATCATTTTATCGGCGGTTCTGGCATCTATTCTACCTGGGAAGTATTTTAGACCCCAGGTGTTTGAGCATATTGGACCGTATGCTACAGAAGCAGCTCATGACATCGCCAACGCAATCCCATCGCGGGAAGCAGCATATGTGAATATCACAGGGTTTGCCACTGAGCCATACAAAAAATCTGCAATGCTGGCTAAGCGACGTAGTCTTTCTGACTACGAACCTTCAAACACGTATCGCTCCTTCCTTTTAGCGAACCTACTCTCCGCCGAACTGCGTAACCAGAATGCAGGGTGGGTCTGGCTCGGAAACAGCGAGGTTAGTTACGATGGGCTCGCAGATCCAAACGTTACGCGCCTTCTGAGGACTGCTAACGTTGGTTGGGTGCTTGGTGATTCGGTTGCATGGAAAGCGGCTCCGGCCATAACCAAAGCGAAAATCAGGCAGAACGCAGACGTGAAACAGGCTGGAAGCATTCCAGACTCCCGGCTGATAAAGTTCTTCCAGGGCCAGATCAACCCGGCCTTGCATTCATTCCTGAAACCAGCAGAACCTCCGGCTCTTTATCAAATTTTCAAAATAGAAAATCCATTGTCGCGCGCTTATATTTCCAATCGCATCGCGATCAGTTCGAATGCAAAAGAAAGCGCAGCAAAGATGGGACCGCCTTTCAATCCACTTTCGCCGACTGTTGTGGAAATCCCGGCCAGCAAGATCCAAAGCGGAACCGATCCTCGCGATCATCTTCAACCTGTGCGCCTTCGCGCTGATTCACCGGAACGAATCGTAATTGAAACCGAAACATATGGAAATGCATTTCTTATTTTGAACGACAAGTTTTTTCCGGGATGGATCTGCCTGGTCAACGGAAAGCCAGTGCCAATCTTTGCGGCTAACGTTTTGTTTCGCGCCGTGCAACTGCCTCCGGGCAAGCACACTGTTGAATTCGTATATAAACCAGATAGCCTCTACGTAACCTTGATTCTTTCAGGTGTGGCATATCTCTTTCTCTTGGTTTCCCTTGCATCTTTTGTATTCATGCTCGCTCGTCGCCATTCAAAAAAGATTGCCACGGGCACGATCAAACCCTGAATCAGCTATGCATTCATTTGATCGATGGCGAAGTGCAATTCCAGTACTTCTGCTCGTTTCATGCCTCGCATTTCTATATTCGCGATCAGACCTGGTGCACTTTGACGCAAGCGCAGACCTTGCGACCAACACAAACTATGATGATGTTTCGTTTGAACTACCCATTGTTCAGTATTTTCACAAACGGTTAATGCAAGGCGAGCTTGCCCTCTGGAATCCGTATCAATCGGCAGGCAACCCGGTAATCGGGACTCTGCAACAGCGACTACTCTATCCGCCTCGAGTCATCTTATACGCCCTTGCTGGGCTAGAACGCGGACAATTTTTCGAAATCATTTTTCATTTTCTCCTGGCTGTATGCGGAACTTATGCAATGTTGCGCTCGTTTCGACTGAAGCAACCTGCAGCATTCGCCGGAGCCCTATCGGTAATGCTTGCATCGGAGTTTCACTACACTACATTTTCGCATAACGTCTTTGCAACCCTGGCCTGGGTTCCAGTTTGTATCTGGAGCATTCGACGCTTCCTGATTGATCCTTCCCCTTCAAGTTCTGTAATCCTGGCGCTGGCTTTCTCTATGTTAATCTATGCTGGCTATCCGCAGTTTGCGTTCTATGCGCTCCATCTATGCGTTGCTGTCTTTCTTGCAGGTGTTTTCTCATTTCGCAAGCGAATGTGGCGCATACGCGCTAGATTGCTGGCGCTTCTCGGCTTTTCCGGGTTGCTATTCGCCACTATCACGGCGCCACAGCTCATTTCCGCGGGTGAGTTTTTTGGACTGGGAATCCGTGGAGCCGTCGGACTCACCTTTGAACAATTCGGTAAGTATGGCGGGCATCCAATGATCGCCCTGATTCCACAGCTTTACGCCGGAACCGCAACGCGACTCTATATGCACGTTGCTACACTGATGGTCATAGGTGGTTTTGCTCTCGGCTGGATGCGATTGCCTCGGCTGCGCCTCCCAATTCTTGTAATGCTCGCGATCGCCGTGGCTACGGCTTTGCTAGCTATGGGACCCGGAGGATCGCCCTTCCCACAATGGGTTTACGAATACTACCCTTTAGGCAAAGCATTTCGCCACCCAGTACGAGCTTTATTTCTATTGCTTTTTCCCTGCGCGTTTGCGCTGGCCCTGCTCTGCCAGGGTCTCGCAACCTTCAGACCTGCGCATTTGGAAAATCGCCTGTCGTTCGCAAGGATTTCGTATGTGCTGGTGGTCGCATTGCTGCTCGCCATTCTTCTTCCAAACAAAACGTTTTATAGCCACGCATTCATAAATTCCGCAGGCTATATGAACACGTTCGCCGGAGATTTGCAGAGGGTGATGCCAGAAGGTAGCCAGAATCGCTTCGCAACGATCACGGGCTTTCAAACCGAGCCCTATAGAAGAGCAGGCCTGCTTTCTAATCGGCGCAGCCTTTCAGATTACGAACCTTCAAACGGCTACCGTTACTACTTATTCTCAAAGCTCATTTCAGAGCAACTGCGCAACCAGTCTGCCAGCGAAGTATGGTTGGGAGACCTCGGCTTGACCTATGCCGACCTTGCGAATCCGATTTCGATTCGATTTCTTCAAGCTAGCTCGGTAAACAGGGTCATAGCAGATTCCCTGTTCTGGAAACAACTTGCCCCGGGCATCAAGCAGCGGATTCAAGCCACGCCTGAATTACATTTTTCTGGAAACATTCCGAACTCCAGAGTGGCAAATATCTTGAGCAGGAATATGAATCCATGGCAATTACAACTGCTCACGGGCTACTTTCGAGGTTATGATTCGCTGTTTGAAGTTGTCAAGATCGATGCAAGCTTGCCCAGGGCTTATGTGACGAATCGGATTCTATTTACTGAAAATCCAAATCGGGCCGCAGAGAAGATGAGGGAGTCCTTTGATCCACTCAAGGAAACCGTAATTGAAGCCACCCTTGAGTCTCAAAAACACCTTGCGCTAAGTCCAAACAATGTTGCACCCGCTGACTCATTCCAACCGGTCGATTTTATATCGGATGAGCCCGAACACATCTTGCTACGCGTAAAAACAAAGGGAGATTCTTTTCTTGTGCTGAACGATACTTTTTTTCCTGGTTGGGAGTGCAGCATTAACGGGAAGCCAGCCTCCATATTACCTGCAAACATATTGTTTCGCGGGGTGAGATTAACGTCAGGCGATCATGAGATCGAGTTCAAATACAAGCCGCATACACTTCTTGTCGCACTAGTTGTCTCAGTTCTGAGTTATGGGCTTTGCTGCATTGTTCTGATTTTGAATGGGTTGAAAATATTCCGGAAGCGCAGTCACAAGTAGCGCGCCTGATTCGCGGCAAACCAGTTGACCGTATTGCGCAGTCCATCCGATAGCCCAAACCGGGGTTCCCAGTCAAAAGCCTTTTGGAATCTCTCTACATTCGCCCGTGAAGAAAAAATCTCATCCTTTAAGTAGGGGATTGCACCAAAATTAAGGCTGGTTTTACTCTGACTTAACGCGGAAGCCAGTTCAACAAACGAACGGAGTTCCGTTTCAATTCCAGTACCCACATCGTACAAATGTAAACCGGGGCTAATCGTGGCGCATCCCTGCAAAACCGCCAGGTATGCGTTTGCAACATCCTTTACATAAACAAAATCTCGCTTCTGCTTTCCTTCTGTAAGGTCAATTGAAGGTACGTTCTTGCCCAATTTCAAAAGCAAGTTGGTGATAAACTTGGTATCAGAATCACGTTCACCATAAACCTGGAAGAGCGAAAGACTAACGATTCGTATTGCATCACCTGCAAGCTTCATCCAGTCAGAGAATTGAGCTTTTGAAAGCGTGTAGTTTTGCATGTAAGAGTAATTGTGGACGGAGGTTTTGAAAAAAGTATCTGTGCTCACAAACAAGGAAACTTGATTCTGAATTGCCAGATCCAGCAGGCGCAACGGGAGATATACGTTCGATAGTAACAGGCTAGAATTGGTTTCTCCCTTTTTGCCGTAGGCTGTGGCAGCATGTATCACGGCTTCAAAAGAGTGTTTAGCGAATAGCTTTGTGAAATCCGGATCGGTATCCATGTCATGCCAGAGTATGCCTTTAGTATGCTCAGCCAATCTCCAGGTATCTGAAGTGGAGCGTTTCAAACAAACTACATTCCTACCAGCATACAAGAGGGTTTCTGCGATGTGACTGCCCACGAATCCAGTTGCGCCCGTGAGCAATATCGACTTTTCATTCATTGGGCGGCCCAAGTCAGAATTCCTTTTCCGCCTGAATCATACCACCATTCTCAGGATTCCTGCGCAAAATAATGCTTGAATGAACGCGATTCCGCAACTCTGACCTGCTTCAAAAACGGTTGTCATGTCGGTGTGCAGAGGACCAATCGACCATGTCCGTTTCGCGCCTGTCGGCTTTCGCCCGACGAACCCCCTTCCTACTTGTAATCCTCTGTCTTGTGTTCCTTTACTTTCGCTCTGATTTGATCCGGTTTGATCCAATTGAAGACATGATGCACAACCAGAGCTATGATGACGTTTCCTTTGAGCTGCCTGTAGTTCGATATTTTCATCAGCGCCTGGCAAATGGCGATCTGGCACTCTGGAATCCGTATCAATCTGCGGGAAATCCCGTGATAGGTACATTGCAGCAGCGGCTGCTCTATCCACCAAGACTGATTCCTGCGCTCATCTTTGGAGTTGAGTGGGGCCAGTTCCTGGAAATTGTTTTCCATTTTTTTCTGGGAGTACTCGGAACATATGCATTTCTGCGAACGTATGCGTTCCGACCTCTGGCTGCCGCTGCCGGTTCTGTTTCTGTTTTGCTCTCTGTGGAGTTTCTATCCGCTACATACTCGCATAACGTGTTTGCTTCGCTCGCCTGGGTTCCTATTTGTCTCTATTCAATTCGCATCTTTATAATACGCCCCGTTCTGGTGAACGCATGTTTGCTTGGCATGTCATTTGCCATGCTACTCTATGCGGGCTATCCACAGTTTGCATACTACGCTTTGCATTTATGCATTGCCGTGTTTCTCACTTCTACTTATACCAGGAGAAATCGAATTCTCGGCAGCCCGGTGCGTTTCTGCCTGCTGCTGGGCCTGGCGCTTCTGCTTGCTCTTGCGATTTCACTTCCGCAGCTACTCACCGCAGCTGAATTTTTTGCCCTTGGCATTCGGGGCGTCGTCGGAGTCAGTCAGGAACAGTTTCACTTATTCTCAGGATATTCGCTTTCAGAAATTTTTACCAGGCTATACTCAGAATCTAAGACTCCTTTCCTCCATGCAATTGCTCCAATGATATTTGGCGGATTTATTCTGGGTTGGTTTCGACTCAGCCGACTCCGAATTCATATCATAATGATGATAGTCATCATGATTCCATTCATCTTGCTCGTAATGGGAACTTCCACACCCTTTTCCACCTGGATATATAATCACTATCCCCTTGGGTCAGCCTTCCGAGCACCGATGCGAGCGCTCTATATACTTCTATTCCCTTGCGCATTTGGAATTGCAACTCTCGCCCATGTTCTATTGAGCTCAAAGGGACTGCAGCGTTACTTGCTTTACGCGCTCGTTCCAATTACATTGACCGGCATTTTACTTCCGCTGAACCGCTTTCGAGCGCATGCGTTTCTCCACACATCGCCTTACATGAACGCTTTCGTTCATGATTTAAAGCAGGCCATTCCAGCAGGGAGTAATCATCGCTTCGCTACAATTACGGGCTTTCAGACCGAGCCTTACAGGCGAACCGGTATGATGGCAGAGCTGCGGAGCTTCTCAGAGTATGAACCGTCGAACAGTTACAGATTCTACGCATACGCAGCCCTCCATTCTGATCTGATACGCAATAATCCACGCGATGCAATCTGGCTGGGCGACGCAATGGTTGGGTTTGGGACGTTAGGCGACACCCGGTCCCTTGAATTTCTGCGAGCGGCCTCCGTGGATCGAGTTATTGCAGATAGCATGGAATGGTCCACAAAACCTGAATGGTTGCGATCAAAGGTACGTAACTCAGGAACAGTCTCGGAGACGGGAGCCATCGAAGATTCTAGAAAGCTCAACATCGCAAAAGCTCAAATGGGAAATGCTGCGTTCGCAATGATGTCCGGATATTTTAAGAAGGGTTTGCCCCTATATCAAGTATTTTCAATCGCAAGTCCTTTACCCCGCGCCTACACTACGATACGGGTGCAACGCGCCACGAACCTGGAAGATAGTATAGAGAAGATGCAGCCTCCCTTCAATCCAATACAACAAACAGTAATTGAGGGAGCAGGACCAATCCAGCCGGATGTACTGATTTCAGAATCAGACTCTTTCAAGCCTGCAGAATTCCTGCTCGATGAGCCCGAACGCGTCGTCATTAGAACCTCGACCCTAGGGAATGCGTTTCTGATACTGAATGACAAGTTCTTTCCGGGCTGGCAATGCAAGGTCGATGGGAAAGATGTTACGATTTTTGCGGCCAATATTCTCTTTAGGGCCGTTCAGGTACCACCTGGCGTGCATGAAGTAGAATTCGTATACAAGGATCAACGATTCCAGATCACATTTATTGTGTCACTCGTTGTGTATGGCATTGTACTGATCGCTTTTATTTTGCTGGCCGTGGCAAAACTTCGCGGCCAATCTTCTACTTCAAAGAGCTAAGTGCTTTCAAACGTTTTCCCAGAGCTCGTTCTTGATCAATAAACGAGGCCTGAATATCGCGAACCGGTTCGCCCGGAGGGAGAATCAAGGTTATGCGGCTTTTCTCAGAGTCCACATACCAATATCCGGAGTTCATCACCACTTCCATTGATCCCAGTTCCGCAATTGCGATTCCATTCACTCTAACCTCGAAAAGTAAGGGAATCCTTTCGCTTCTTATTGGAATGGAATAGAAACGCAGCGATTTCAAGAACGGCTCGTCGTCAAGATTAGGTTGGCCTGTTTTCAAGTGCACGACCTTTAGGTGATCTATTACACGAATCGGTCCCCAAAAATGCATTTCATCTTCAATCGCAACGGGTACTCCGGCCGCGAAATCGGCAATAACCTGCTGCCCCATTCTGATGGGCGAACCCTCGCGAACTTTCAACAGGTTTTGATTTGAAAAAAGAAAGTAGTCCCGCCGCTTCAAATCCCCTTCTATATTTAGCTGCTTGAATAACCCATACTCGTCGAAATCTCGAATATCAAATCGGGAACGAACATCGGTTGTTAACCCTGCGTCTTTCCATTGGATTTCGGAAAAACCGGATAAGGCTTCGCGTTTCGTCGAAAATAACAAATCGAACATATGACGCGAATCGCGCATGTGGACTGCCATGGTTGTAAAGAGGTCTTCCGGATAATCGTTCCTGATATCAGTAAATACGACGCCGTGTTTTCGCAACGTTTCACGAAAGAAGTCCCCCGTGGGCGCGTCGGCCATTACGGGAGGTACGGGTTGCAAATACACTAAGTACGGTATTCCAGTTGCCTTTAGGTCCTCGAGCATTTGCTCAAACAGGGAAACCTGCATATCATTCAGTTCAATCCCGTAGCCTTTAACTTTGCCGTTGGGCGCGACCGGAACGGCAGCAGGCGCAGGGCTTCGCGCATCCTGCGGCGTGCCGAGGAAGGGATCTGATCCCTGAAAAGTATGCCGCCAGAATCTACTGCGACGATCGTGAAGAGTTGATCCAAAGTAGATCGAACGTTGCAATTGTGTCTGCCTGAACGGATCACGATACGGATATAGTGGCAACTGATAGAGTGGAGACTGAAAAAAACCTTCCGCACCATATGCGCCGAGGAACAAATGCGGACCAATGCGTTCTAGAACGGAGGGATATACAATCTGACCGCGAACATTCGTGCGAAACACCTGCCCGGCAATCGAAATCTCGTGAATCTGCATTACGATCAAATCGGGTTTAAGTTCTTTCAGTCGAGATAGTATGACACGGTAGTCGCCAACTCCCTGCGCTGGTCTGCCGAAATTAAATGCCTCAAGATCATCACCGTAGTGGCGCTTGATTACTGTGCGGAGCCTCGGGAAATCCAGGGCTGCCATGACAGAATTTCCTACAAATGCGATCTTGCGACCTCGAGACTTTTCAAACTCTTCGTACGCAAGGGATTCCCCACCGGGCGCATAGATAAAGAACCCTGGTGCGAATGCTGTCTTATCTACAAAACTTTTTACCAGATAATGCGCAGCCATTACCAGAACGAGTCCTGAGACAAGTTGAACTAACCCCAGGGGGATGTTTTTCTTCAGGCCACGCATAATTTCAGAATTGAAAATAGATGAACGGTGTATCATCAGGTTTGATAGCGAATAGAATTGAGATAAATAGAAGGGCCTGATAGGCGCCAAGAAGATAACGTCCATGTTTGTAGGCGGGTCTGCGGAATCCTTTCAGTAAAGCCGCGCCCAGATGAATTGCATAGAAAGCGATGATTGTATAGAGAACCATGCCAGCGTCGCTGTTGAACAATCCCGTGTAACGCCCTGGTTGAAACACCCCGGCAATCATTTTGAAAGCGGTAGTAGCGGTTTCCGCGCGGAAGAACACCCAGGCAACTACAACAACTAAGTGCGTTAATGTCCACGCCACGGGTGCCGGAAGCGAAAACCCAGGACGCCAACGCGAAAACCAGTGGTAGCCGACCAGTACAGCACCGTGCAATGCTCCCCAGATTACGAAATTCCAGGAGGCGCCATGCCAGAGCCCACCGAGCAGCATCGTTAAAAACAAGTTCCGATACACGTGACCCGTGCGATTCCCACCCAACCCAATGTACAAATAATCACGCAGCCAGGTTGATAACGTTATGTGCCATTTCTGCCAGAATTCCCGAATGTTCAACGCAGTGTACGGAAGCTTGAAGTTCTGTGGCAGCTGAATGCCCAGCATGCGCCCAACACCAATTGCGATATCTGTGTAGCCGGAAAAATCGCAGTATATCTGCACCGTAAAAGCCATTGTCGCCAAAAGTATGTCCTGTGCGGAATAAGCATCAGGGTTCTTGAAGACTGCGTTCGGGAAATAGCTAATCAGATCCGAAACACAAACCTTCTTGAAGAGCCCCTGCAAGATTAAGAAAATTCCGGACCGGAGATGCATCCGGTTGTGAACACGCTTCAGCTGTGGTAGAATCTGATAGGGCCTTACAATGGGACCAGAAACCAGACGTGGAAAAAAACCAAAGTACAGTGCAAACGACAGCAGGTTATTTTCCGGCGCAAAGTTACCGCGATAGACATCAACATTGTAACTAATGGCCTCAAAAGTAATAAACGAAATTGCAATTGGCAGAACAATGTTCAGCACGATATCATCATGAGCAAAACCAATCCAACCCAGAGCTGTCAGCACGGAATGAACTGCGAACGCAAAGTACTTAAAATAGAATAGTAAGCCAAGGTTTACGGTAATTGCGAAAGCCAGAACTGCCTGGCGTTGCCGGGCGTTGTCTGAAAGAATCGCTTTACCTGTTAAGAAATTGAACAGCGTTACAAACAGGATTAGAAGCAAGTATGCGGGCTTCCACGCAGCGTAAAAAACATAACTGGCGAGAATGAGTGCTAGATTTCTGGGCCAGGGAGATTTCTGAAATCGATTCAGGATTGCCGTGACTACGAAAACGAAAGCAAAGAAGAATAGAAACTGAGCCGACTGAAACTGCATGCGATTGAGACTGACAAATTGACGGGGATTTTTTCATGCTGTCAACAAGAATTGCTAAAGCAAAAAGTCCTTGCCCTTGCCCCATTGGAGCAAGAATCAGGGATGCTTCGGTTTCCCCGCAAAATACTTGCGACCCACGGCTTCGTTCTTCTACTCCTCACGGTAGGCACGCTTTTTCTTATCTTCAGATCCAACCTCGGTCACTTCGATGACTCGTATGTGTTTGCAGATAACGTGACACAGGACTGGCCGGCCCAGGAATATTTTAACCAACGCTTGCGAAATGGCGAACTCCCGCTCTGGAATCCCTATCAGTCAGCGGGCAATCCAACCATCGGAACTTTGCAGCATCGTCTGCTCTATCCACCCCGTTTGCTCTTGACACTAATTCTTGGCCTGGACCTGGGGCAATTGCTCGAGCTACTATTCCATTTTTCCCTGGGTTTGTTCGGAACCTATTTCATGCTGCGTTCGTTTTTGTTCCGGCCTGGGCCGGCTTGCGTTGGCGCTCTATCTTTCCTTCTCGCAAACGATTACCTTGCCAGTTACAATGTGACACAGAACTTGATTGCGACAATCGTATGGGTACCGGTCTGTCTGGCCACAATCAATCGCTTTCTGCAAAGGCAGACGCTTGCGCATGTCGTCGCAATGGCAGTTGCACACTCTATGCTCGTGTATGCCGGACATCCACAATACGGATTCTTTGCCGCACATGCTTGCATGATTCTTTTTTTTGCAGGCGCCTGCATCAAGCGAAGGCAAATCGTCCGGCACTTCGCACGATTCATCGCTTACTCGCTGTTAGGTGCTGTTTTACTTTTGATTATCACTGGCCCTCAGCTATTCGCATCGTTTGAATTCTTCTCCCAGGGCTGGAGAGGCGAAGCGGGGCTTAGCTTCTTACAGTTCAATCCTTACGGTGGTCGATCGGCACTTCAAATTCTTCCGGAGGCAATTGGGGGAGTCTACAAGCCACACATGCAGATTTTGAATCTGATCATGGTGCTGGGTCTGGTCGTTGGTTACTGGCGGCTGCCGGTTTTCAGAAGTAGAATCCTTGCAATTTGTCTCATCGCAACTCCGTTCTTTCTCCTTGCAATGGCCGGGACCACCCCTGTTGCAGATTGGTTTTATCATTACTATCCGTTGGGCTCTGCGTTCCGGTATCCCCAGCGCGCTTCATGGGTTTTGCTCTTTCCGTGCGCATTCGTATTCGCATTGCTGACTCAAGCCATTGCCAAACGCGATCGTAAAAAGAGCCATAACCTCCTGCGCGCACGGGTGTTTCTGGGTCTCTGGATACTTGTATTTTTAGCCGTTGTTGTGCCGCAGAAACGCCTTCGAACGCAGGCGTTTCTGCACGTGACTGAACTTATCCGAACTTTCGCTGGAGACGTTAAGCAAGCAATCCCCGAGCAAAATCAATTTAGATTCGATTCCATCTGCGCATTTTTCTTTCTGGAACCTTGCCAGAAGGCAGGAGTTGTGTCCAGGCGCTTGAGCCTGAATGATTATGAGCCCGCGAACACATACCGATCTTACTTACTCGCACGCTTGCTGTCTGAAAAAGTTGGCGACGGTCCCGCCTTTGACCTGTGGCTGGGAGAAACGAATCTTACGTTTGTTAGCCTCGCAAACCTTTCGGCTGTGAACATGCTTCGAGCAAGTTCAGTTAAGTGGATTTTAGGCGATTCGAGGCTCTGGAAACAGACGAGCGAACAAGTTCGTACCCAAATGCTTGCGAATGGAATAGGAAAACCTGCAGGCGTAATCGTAAATCATGCGGCACAGAAGTTGATGCTAGAGCGCTACGGCTCTGGATTCACTACTGAATTCTTGCAAGGTTTTGGCGGTGAGCTCCCCCTGTATCACATCTTCAAAATCGATGGTGAAGTAGCGCCGCGGGCGTATCTATCCAATCGAATTCGCTACAGTCCAAATGCCAAAAACAGTTTCGCGCTACTCCAAGCGGCCAACCCCATGCAGGTAACCATTGTTGAGTCGGATACGCCCCTTCTCATGACCAATCGAACTAAAGAAATCGATCACATGAGAAGTGTACATTTCGAGGTTGATGAACCAGAGCACATCGTCCTTGCAAGCGAATCTTCCGGGGATGCCATGTTGATCCTCAACGACAAATTCTATTCAGGTTGGACAGCCACCGTCGATAGCCAGCCGACAGTAATACACGCTGCTAATCTCGGGTTCCGCGCTGTTCAGGTTCCGGCCGGAAAGCACACAATTGAATTTGCGTACAAACCACGCGCCTTCCTGACATTGCTAATTCTTTCCCTATTTGGATATGCTACCGCCTGCTACGTTGGAATCAAGACGGTCCTTGCGCGGCGAATGATGCGCCCAAGATGAGTCCGCCAACCTACATCCCCTGAATAAAAAACAAGTTGCTACGGCCCTTTGGCAATAACAATGAGTCATGGTGCAGATTCGAAAGTTCGCGAAATTTAAGTACGCACCTGTTGCGCTGCTTCTAATCGGCGCGCTATTTCTACTTACCCGTTCAAATCTAAAAGGCCTCGATCAATCATATATCTTCTCAGATATCGTTACCTACGAGTACCCAATGCAGCGGTATTTCCATGATCGCATAATGAAAGGAGAACTGCCCCTCTGGAATCCTTATGCTTCTTCTGGCAATCCGGTTATAGGTACACTACAAGCGCGGTTATTGTATCCTCCGCACTTGATACTTACAGTCCTGCTGGGTCTCGAATGGGGGCAGTTCGTAGAGATATTATTTCATTTTTTCTTGGGAATGTTTGGATCCTATTTAATGTTGCGTTCGTTTCGCTTCCGCTTCACGGGCGCCTCCGCTGGAGCATTGCTGTTCGTGTTTTCGACTGAATTTCTCGGCACGTTCAAATTAATGAATCTTCTGGCCTGCCTTGCCTGGTTACCCGTTTGTATTTACACCATTCGAAACTTCACAAAGGCACCTAACGTTTCCCACGCCGTCTGCATGAGTCTTGCCTTCACTATGCTACTCTATGGCGGCTATCCGCAGTATGCTTTTTTTGCCGCGCATGCATGCGGCCTCGTATTTGTTTATTCGTTGATAGAGAATCGAAGGAACTTGATTCACAAGAAACTGACCACGGCATCGTACCTTATGCTTGCGATCGGCCTATTTGCAATCTTAACTGCGCCGCAATTGATCGCAGCTTCTGAATTCTTCAGATTGGGATTGCGTGGTGAGGTTGGTGTTACGCTGGATCAGTTCAACCGCGTCGGCGGTCGTCCAGTCTCGGGTATTTTTCCAGATTTACTTGGTGGAAATTCCGCAACAAAGCTGATTGTTCCAGGACTGATTTTACTTGGATTGGGCAGTGGTCTCTGGGGAAAGCGAAACAGGTTCCTGGTCATTGCAATGCTCTGTCTTGCAATCCCGTTTGCAATCCTTTCAATGGGGAGTAAAGCACCGCTGGCAGAATGGTACTTCAATCACTATCCGCTGGGTTCCGCGTTTCGAATCCCGGAGCGCTCCATCCATATCTTGCTAATACCCTGCGCCATTGGCATAGCGCTATTCATTCAAAACGTAAGCCGTTTCATCCGTCGATTTCGAATATTGGGCATTTCCATGCAGATCAAATCAGCTTTGCTGGTGCTGACGGTCATCCTGGTTCTGCTGCCACAAAAATCCCTGGTGGCGATTGCATTCATCCATGTTTCCCAATTTATCGACGGGTACGGACAGAGCATCGCGCGCAGCATCCCGGAACAGAGTGACTTTCGGTTTGATTCTACTTGCAATCCGTTCTTTGCACCGTGCGAGAAATCCGGAATGCTTTCTGCACGGCGCAGCCTATCTGACTATGAGCCGTCAAATACGTATCGCTCTTTTCTTTTATCCTCAATCCTGTCGGAAGATATCCGGAACCGATCGAGTGGAACTATCTGGCTGGGTGAAACTCACCTGGATTACAAATCGTTGGGAGACATCACGGCATTACGTTTGTTAGGTGTAAGCTCCGTAAAGTGGATAGTGGGCAATCGTGGATTATGGCTCAGGGCAGACAGGGCAACTCAACAGAAAGTCCAGGATCATTTCAGGATGAATCCGGAATCAATTCAGAGTCCGGCGATTGCGAACTTTGTAGCAAAGACGCTCGGCCCTACTGCTCAAATGGCCATGGGAGATCAGCTAGATCAGTATGTTTTGTTTGAGATGAAAGGACCTGTGTTGCCACGGGCCTACTTGACGAATCGGATTTTCCCCACATTGACGGCGCGCGAGAGCTCGGTTGCCCTGAACGGACAAATAAACCCAATGGATCAAACGATCATTGAGTTACCGGGAGATCAAGCCAAACTGAAAGACATCGACCCGTCCGATCACCTAACATCTGCTATATTCTTGCGAGATGAGCCAGAGCACGTTACTTTGGAAACAAAAGCTGCCGGCGAAACATTTTTGGTATTAAACGATAAGTTCTTCCCGGACTGGGAATGCACCATCGATGGACAACGCAGTACAATTCTCCCAGCCAACCTACTCTTTCGAGCCGTACGAGTACCTGCTGGCACACATCAAATTGAATTCCGCTACATTCCAAGGACATTTATGATTGCAGGGTATGCGAGTTGCCTGGCCTTGCTTTTGGCAATCTTGCTCCTTGCTATTTCCCTGAAACGCGAGCGGAATCGGATCAACGAAAAAAAGGTTGCTTGAGTGCTCGGAGGCGAGCGCATTGGGAATGTTTGATTTTGCTCGCCGGGCCGCTACGTCGCATCGGACTCCCCTTCTTCTACTAGCCCTTTTCATTGCCCTATTCCTTCTTACGCGTTCAAATCTAAACAAGCTGGATGATGCATATAATTTTGCGGATAACTTAAGCTATGATCTTCCAATGCAGCAGTATTTCAATGAGCGCTTGCTCAAAGGTGAGCTACCGCTCTGGAATGCATATCAATCCGCCGGGAATCCAATGATTGGAACCCTTGAGGCGCGCTTGATCTATCCTCCTCGTTTGTTTTTGACCGTAGTGTTTGGCCTGGATCGCGGACAATTCCTCGAAGTGATTTTTCATTTCTGTCTTACGGTTCTGGGTTCATACGCAATGCTCCGGTCGTTTCGTATGCGGCGCATGGCTTCTATGCTGGGCGCTACAACCGTGATGCTTTCAACTGAATTTCTCAGCGCATTTGCAGCATTCAATGTGATTGCGACGTTTGCCTGGGTTCCAGTCTGTATCTGGTCAATTCGCCGGTTCTTATACCAACCGGATATGCTGCGGTCCGCAATTCTTGGCTTTTGTTTTTCAATGTTGATTTATGGCGGTTACCCTCAGTATGCGTATTACGCTGCGCATGCAGCCGGTATAGTTTTTGTTTTTGGCGCCTACCACTTCCGTCGCAAGATATTCACAAAGCCTCGGCTGTACGGAACGTATCTGATGGTTGCTATGACGTTATTCGCACTCATCTCTGCTGCCCAACTGCTTTCCGCTTCTGAACTGTTCTCGCGCGGATTGCGAAGTGAAGTGGGCGTTACAATCCAGCAGTTCAATCCCTTTGGGAGTCGCTCAATCTTTTCTCTATTACCCCAGCTGTACGAAGGCGGGAAAATACCTCCACCGCAACCGGGGCAGGCTCCGGAAGTGCGCTATCCGATCCAGGCGTATGCGTTTGCATTGATAGTTTGTGCGGCCGTATTTGTCGGGTATCTGCGCTTGCGATGGTTCAGGGAAAGAATCGTCACCATGCTTGCCGTGTTCATTCCATTTGCTCTGCTTGCAACAGGAAGCCTTTTTGCTAACTTCATATTTAACTACTATCCCCTGGGTTCTGCGTTTCGTCTTCCACAGAGAGCGTTGTTTCTGCTACTATTTCCGTCTGCATTTTTCATTGCACTGGCCTTTACAGTCCTCAGGCAGAGCATCCAAAACAAGACCCTGAGAATTGCAATCCAGGCAGCGTTTGTACTTGGAATGGGATCCTTGCTTCTACCTGGAAAACAATTCAAAACTCAAGCTTTTATCAACGTATCCAAACATATCAATCACTACGCGGAGAACATCCAAAAAGCCATTCCCGAGAGTAGCGACCATCACTACGATACAATCTGCTGGTTTGGACTGGAGCCATGTCAAAAAGCAGGGATGATAGCTCGGAGACGAAGCCTCTCTGATTATGAACCGGCCAACACCTACAGGTCATACCTTTTTTCCCGCCTGGTCTCCAGCGAATTGCGAAACCTACCCGCAGGCTATTTGTGGTTGGGCGAAACAAATATTAATATCAAAACGTTCGCTGACCCCTCAGCGCTCAGGCTCCTCCAAATTAGTTCCGTGAAGTGGATCATGGGAAGTTCAGAACTGTGGAGAAAAACAGATACCGATACACTGGCAAACATTCGCCATGTTGGTTTGGTCTCAGCGGTAAACACTATCCCAGACGATACCACAAGAGCAATCTTGCTCGAACAAATTGGCGAAGCCAGATTGAAACTTCTAACGCAACTTCTACCCGGAGACACATCGCTGTATACAATCTTCAAGCTTGAAGGAGCTGTTTCGCGTGCTTATCTGACAAATCAAGTTGTCGTCAGTAAAAGTGCCCGCGAAAGTGCCCAAATTCTTGAACCTCCGTTTGATCCAAAGAAGCAAACCGTCCTTGAAATTCCAAGCGACCTACTACCCGTGCCTTCAAACATTAAACCGCAGGATCATTTGAAACGTGCGGAGTTCATCGTAGACGAACCCGAAAGAATTGTGATTCACGCAGAATCAGCGGGAGATTCTTTCCTTGTCCTAAACGACAAGTTCTTTCCTGGTTGGGAGTGCAAAGTGGATGGCCAGGACAGCGAAATTTTTCCGGCTAACGTAATGTTTCGCGCAGTTAAGTTAAGTCCAGGAACGCATCAAATTGAATTTCTATATCGCCCGCGAAGCCTTTATGTTACGTTTCTAATTTCACTGGTCGGCTATGCAATAGTGATTGCGCTAGTAATCCTTGGATTGAAACGAACCAGACAGAAGCGAGCAATCACCTGAAATCACAATTCGTCCAAACCGATCGCTAGATTATCTTAGCGAGAAATGCGCTCTTGTCTGCTGGACTGGACAACCAAACGTTAGTCGAAATTGATGCGTTCTTTCTCTATTACAAGAGGACGTTTCAGCACCTGGGTATGAATCGCGCCGATGTATTCTCCAAGAATACCTATGAAGAAGAGCTGAACCGATGCGAAGAGGAAAACACCAACTACAAGCGGCGCAATGCCCAACTGAAAGTCGTTCCAGAAGAGAAGTTTGGCTGCAAGATAACCGAGCGCGATTAAGAGGCAAACACCCGACAGAATAAATCCGGAAAACGTTGCCATCCGTAACGGAAGTTTTGAATGATTCACAATTCCCTGCATTGCAAAATCATAATTCACGTAGAAGTTATGACTGCTTTTCCCGGCCGCACGTGCCGGTTGCTTATACGGGATCTTGGCACTGGGAAAGCCAAGTTCTGAAATCATTCCGCGCAGATACGGATTGGCATCTTCAAGGCTGCGCAGAAGTTGAATGACCTGCTTGTCGTACAGACCAAATCCTGTGTTGTTCTTAGTGAGCTGACCTGTTGTAAAGTTTTGATTCCCAGAACTATTTTGAACCCAGCTTCCCATTGCTCAGTGAACTTTGAAATCATCGCCGGCGGATCCTGTAGATCTGCGACAAGCAAAATCACGGCATCTCCATTCGCAGAAAGAAGGCCATGATATGGGGAGCGCAGTGGCCCAAAGTTCCGGGCATTGACGATAACTCTGACGTTCTTGTCTTTCTTTGCGAGCCCCCGTAGAATCTGAACAGTACTGTCTCGCGAATCGTTATCGATAAAAATGTGCTCATACTCGTATGCAGCGAGCTTCTTAAACTCTGCCTTTACCTGGCGATATACTTCTTCAACGTTTGCTTCCTCATTGAAACAAGGAGTAACGATACTGATGCGTCTCTTTTTCATCTTGAAGTTGTGGCTCTGACTCCGAAGTCATCGGACATGCCCTGCGAAAGCAAATAATCTCTAATTTTTTTAACAACTGACTCTACGTCAAGTTTGTGCTCGCGCATTAAATACTCGTATGTGCCGCAGAATTGCGAGAATCTTTCCTGAATGCCAATCCGAAGAACTCTACGCGGAAAACGCTCAGAAACAATCTCGGCCACAATGGAACCCAGTCCACCTGTCACTGAGTGCTCTTCGAATGTAACTATGAGTTCATGCTGTCTTGCAATTTCCGTAATTGCATCTGCATTGATGGGCTTGATGGAAGGTGCGCTCCAAACAGCCACATCGGGCCAGAGATTTGCAACAGCTCTTGCAGCAAACACCATTGAACCGGTGGCAACAAAGGCCAACTGCGATCGACCCTGTTTCACGTTGATTAGCCCTCCATTTTGGAAGGATGGAACCGAATCGTGGATGGTTCCAAGATCCGCCTTGCCCATACGCAAATATACCGGTGAAGAACTTGAAATGGCAAGCTTCATGCACGCTGCCATCTCCCAGGCGTCTGCCGGAGAATAAATCGAAATATTGGGCAGTGAACGGATGGCTGCAATGTCTTCGGTGCTCTGATGGCTTGATCCCAACGTGCTATACACAACGCCGGCTCCATCGCCAATGAAGATCACTGGAAGCTCATGGTAACAAACATCCATCTTGATTTGTTCAAGAACGCGAATTGGAACGAATGCACTCAAACCATACACGAATGGATGAAATCCACCCTTTGCAAGACCTGCAGCCACACCGACCATGTTCTGCTCTGCGACCCCGGCGTTGATGTATTGATCGGGGCATGCAGACCGGAAATCGTCAAACAATGCGTAGCCGTGATCTCCGGTGAGCAACAGAATTCTGGAATCCGCTTTTGCGGCGGCTACCAGAGCGTTTGAAAATGCAGTTCTCACGCAGAACCCTTTACGTCGAGTTCTTTGATTGCATCCGCATAGGTTTCTGGACTCAGGCGAGTATAATGCCAACGATTATCATTTTCCATGAAGGAAATTCCCCGACCTTTAACCGTTCTGGCTATAATGGCGCGCGGTGCCTTTGAATCAATCTTCCTCAGATCGTCAATTGTGCGGCTAAGCAACGTTTCATCGTGTCCATCGATATCGCGCGTTTCAAATCCAAATGATCTAAACTTATCGGAGAGGCTCTCAAGTCTCATAACCTCATCTACACGTCCCATAGCCTGAAATCCATTTGCATCAACAATCACAAGTAAATTGCTCAGCTCAAAGTGCGCGGCGAATAGCATGGCTTCCCAGATTGGCCCTTCATTCAATTCGCCGTCTCCGACTATTGCAAAGCATCGCTGCGCCGTTCCTTTTCTCTTTGCTGATAGCGCCAATCCAACCCCTACAGAAAGTCCATGGCCCAGAGATCCCGACGTTACTTCAAGGCCAGGCACGTGTCCGTCTGAGAGCCCCTTCAGGAGCGTTCCGTCTCCAAAATAATTGAAGATGTCTTTGTCAGTCAACCAGCCAAGTTCGCGCATACATGCATACTGCGCCATCACACCATGGCCCTTACTCAGGACCAGGAAATCACGATCCGGAGAATTTATGCTACTATCACCTAGATTCAAGTGAGATCGATACAAAACCGCCAGGATTTCAATAATTGAAAATGCGCAAGCAATATGAACCGTCGAGCCGGCGTATGCCATCTCGAGGACAGTCTTTCTTAATTTACGAGCATCAAAATCTGGCATATTATTAAGCATTGCTGCTGATCTGGTCTTGAAACCAGACGATGGTTCGCTTGATTGATTCCGTAAGCGGCACCCATTCCTGCAACTGCAATTCCGTCTGTGTGCGGGCGATATCTGGAATGTATCTGGCCGGCAGCCGACCAGGTACAGATGCTTGTGCGATTGATACCGGATTGCCGTTCCCGCTAAATTTCGCGATCGCCTGGGCCAGATCCAGAATACTGATCTCTTGCCCGGAACCGACGTTGTATAATCTACAGGGCGCACCCTGAAATAGAATGGTCCAGAGCCAGATGGCCATATCGGCAGCGTACAGATATGAACGACGATCCGTTCCATCCCCGCCGATTCGAACAGTCTCACCGCGCAAAGCGTCACGAATAAAATTCCCGGCTGCATATTGCCGATCGAGTGCCAGATGCGGTCCAATGAACGCAAAAAGCCGCGCGATCTTTGTGCGAAGGCCTGACTGCGCAAAGCAGCTTGCGCACATCAGCTCGGCCAGGCGCTTGCCTTCACCATACGCTGAAGATGGATTGGTAGTATCCGGCCCGCCTTGATACCCCTCAGCGAGTCCAAACATGTCAACAGGTTGGCGGCCATACGCGGCTCCTGAGCTAGTGAATAGAAAATCCGTGGCCTTAACTCGCCTGGCAAAATCGAGCGCCGCACGAGTTCCTGTGAGACTACTGGCAAGAATATCGTCCGCACGTTCAGGAGAAACGTGCGTATCCGCGGCCGCGTGAACTACATAATCATAGGGCCCTTCAATTTGTCCCAGGGCTTCAAGATCACCTGCGTGAATTTTTAACGCAGGATTGCCGACAAGATGGGCAGCATTTCTCCGGAATTGTTCCGGGTCCCTGGTGATGGTATCTACAGAAAGGAAAACATTGAGGCGCCTTTGTGCGTAGAGGGCAGTCTCGATCAACCATCTGCCAACAAACCCGCTTCCACCTGTAATAAAGATTCTTTTACCGCCTAACGTTGCCCACAATTCATTTGTTTTTACAAAGACGTGGTCAAGATCCTCGGTTGAAATGGGTTTCATTGCAAATCGCGGCGTTGGTCGCGGAACACGAATTCCCGGCTCAGCAGGTATGAAACGACTGATAGCGGCGGCAGAGCGATTGCCGCAGCAATAAGCGAATCAACGCCAAGGTGCTTCAAGAATCCGATTGAGAGTACATACAAAACATAGTAAACCCCGTACGCAATTACAAAACGAACGATAGCCGCAGGAGAACGATTTTCAAAAACGATTTTTCCTGTTGTGAAGAAGTTGAACAACACACCAATCACCGTGGCAAGGAGGGCTGCTATTGAATAATGCAGCCCCGTCAGAGTGAGCAGAGCAAACACGGCGTAACCAAAAACCGTGTTCATCACACCCACAATCAAGAACAGAGCAAAGGAACGTTTTTGAAACAAAATACCTCTCGTCGACTAACGTCGTACAAACTTACGGATCTTATCGATCATATACTCAATCATCCCTGAACGCATTCCAGGATAAACACCAAGCCAGAAGGTCTGATTCATAACCCTGTCGGTGTTTTTCAGATCTCCGACTACCCTGTAGTCCGTTCCAGTCTTGCGCATTTTATCAAATGCAGGATGTCGAATTAGATTTCCAGCAAACACGAGACGGGTCTGAATATTCTCTGCTTCCAGATAGTCGATTAGTTCACGCCGTTTGATTCCGGAATCCTCACGAATCGTAAGCGCAAATCCAAACCAGCTAGGCTCAGAACCTTTTGTAGCTGTGGGCAGAATGAAGGCATCCTGTAAATCGGCCAGGCCATCGCGAAGCGTTTGCCAGTTCCGCCTGCGCAAGCCAACAAACTCATCCAGCTTATCCAGCTGTGCAAGACCAATCGCTGCTTGCATATCCGTAACTTTCAGATTAAAACCCAGATGACTGTAGATATATTTGTGATCATATCCGGCTGGAAGTTCGCCAAGCTCCCATTCAAATCGCTTTCCGCATGTATTATCTTTTCCGGATGCACACCAGCAGTCTCGACCCCAATCGCGCATTGACTCTGCTATGCTTGCAAGCTTGAGGTTTCCGGTATATACCGCTCCACCTTCGCCCATTGTCAGGTGATGCGGCGGATAGAAACTTGACGTTGCGAGGTCGCCAATACTCCCCGTTAGTTGCCCTTCATACCGGGTCCCAAGCGCATCGCAATTATCTTCCACAAGCCAGAGATTGTGTTTCTTGCAGAAATCGCGCACTGCGTTTAGATCAAACGGATTTCCTAGAGTATGCGCCATCATCACGCCCTTGGTGCGACCAGATCGCGCAGCCTCAAGCATTGAGACATCTGCATTGTAGTTCCCATCGTCGACGCTAACATCTATGAAAACTGGCTTAGCTCCGTACTGAAGCATTGGCGCTACCGTGGTTGGAAACCCCGCAGCAACCGTAATAACCTCATCTCCGCGCTCGATTGCGCGCTCTTCCAATTTATGTGATGTCAGAGTAAAGAAAGCAAGAAGGTTTGCAGAGGAACCTGAGTTGACTAGCAAAGCCTTTCGCACACCCACCAGTTTAGCGAAACGTTTCTCAAACTCCGCAGAAAATGGACCGCTCGTCAGCCAGAAATCCAAAGCGGAATTGGTAAGGTTTACCATTTCGCTCTCATCAAAAACACGACCGGCGTACGTGATCCTGGTTTTGCCAGCAACGAACGGCGCATCCTGTCCTGGTTTGTGAACTGCGTTATAGTAGTTTCTGGTCTGCTGTTCAATAAACCGGCGGAGAAATTTTTCAATAGCGGATGGAGCCAGACAACCGACTCGCGAATCGTTGGAAGGAGTGGGAATCGATGCGGAGACCTTTACCGGGAAGGCAAGATTCTGAAAATCACCTTCGAAGTCCGGGGGAACTACATTGAATGTGTTTTCCGCCGGAGTAGTGGCGAAAGATACCTGCAACCCGTCCGCATCCACTGAGACCACAAGCGCCAATCGCTCCTGATTAGAGTATAGTACACGGCATATGTCGCCAATTTTCAGTTGTGTTTGGTTTGTTTCCAGGATCAAGCCTCTATTGGTTTCTGTCAGATTCGTATTGCGATATTTGCTGGAGCATGAGATCAATTAGGTTACCGTTGCCTTCATGCCAGTGTCTGGTCCATTCAACGGTGCGAGTGAGAGCAGTTTTCAAATTCCAAACTGGTGTCCATCCAAGGCGCTTTCTTGCTTTAGAGTTATCGAGCAGCAGTGCCCCTGCCTCGTGCGGACCGTTAGGCGCCTTTTGAACGTCGAGTTGGCCTTTGCCCCAAACATCCAGAATTAATTCTGCAACTTTTAGAACTGGTTGCATATCATCCGCATCGGGACCAAAATTGAAAGCCTCAGCAAACGCAGCGCCTTGTTTGAATAGATGTTCTGCAAGCATCAAGTATCCGGAGAGAGGTTCAAGCACGTGCTGCCAGGGCCGCACGGCGACTGGATTTCTAACCAATGGATTCTCATCCTTTAAGAGGGCGCGCAACAGATCTGGCACCAGACGATCTGCTGACCAGTCTCCGCCTCCAATTACGTTTCCGGCGCGGGCACTTGCGACGGCTACTTTGTGTTCTGAATATTTTCCGGGATTAAAAAATGACTGACGATATGCGGCCGTGACTATTTCAGAACAGGCTTTGCTTGCAGAATATGGATCGTAACCGCCAAGCTTCTCATCTTCCGCAAACGGTTGGGCATGCTCTGGATTTTCATACACCTTGTCTGTCGTTACATTCACAACGGCCCGCACAGAACCAGTGGTCCGTACCGCATCAAGAAGGTTAGCGGTGCCTATTACATTTGTGCGAAATGTTTCGACAGGTCTCACGTACGATTCGCGAACGAGTGGCTGAGCTGCCATATGAAATACAATCTCTGGCTGTGATTCCTCCATGGCCCGGCGCAGCGTTGGCAGGTCTTCAACGTTAGCAATATGATGTTTGGCCATTAGAGGCTGTATATTTCCTTCTATAAAAAGAGATGGATCCGTGGAAGGGACAAGACTGTAGCCCGTTACCTGCGCGCCCATTTTGTGCAGAAACACAACCATCCATGAACCCTTGAAACCGGTATGACCTGTTAAAAATACGCGGCGTCCCGACCAGACGGCTGAATCGATCACCAGACCCTCCAGGGCGCCGTTCCAGTTTCCCAGAGTGCTTCCAGATGCTGCTTATCGCGCAGTGTGTCCATGGGTTGCCAGAACCCATCGTGGAAATATGCTTTTAGGTTGCCATCCGCCGCAAGACCTACCATGGGCTCGCGCTCCCATATCGTTTCATCATCGTGAATCAAATCGATAACGGAGGGAGAAAGCACAAAGAATCCGCCGTTAATCCATCCACCTTCGCTGGGCTTTTCTTCAAAGGCAGTAATGGTATCCTTCTCAAGACGCAGAACCCCAAAGCGTCCTGGCGGTTGAACGGCGGTTAACGTTGCAGATTTACCGTGGGCCTTATGAAACTTAATGAGCTCTCCGATATTTATGTCAGCTACGCCGTCGCCATACGTTAAACAAAAATCTTCGCCCGCTACATGTTCCCGAACTCGCTTGAGGCGACCGCCTGTCATAGTCTTTTCGCCCGTGTCGATTAGAGTAACGCGCCATGGCTCAGCATATTGCTGATGCACGCTCATTTTGTTATTTGCGAGTTCGAAGGTAACGTCTGACATATGGAGGAAATAATTTGCAAAATATTCCTTAATCATGTAGCCCTTATAGCCAAGACAAATGATGAAATCGTTCACACCATAGTGCGAATAGATTTTCATGATATGCCAGAGCATTGGCTTCCCGCCCACTTCAATGAGTGGCTTGGGTCTAACCGAGCTTTCCTCGCTGATCCTTGATCCCAGACCGCCTGCCAGGATGACGGCTTTCATGTAGTTTTATCCAGAATGTTCAAGGTGGAAAACGTGGTTTCCTGGCCTCTGCGATCAATCGAAAAAATCATTCATTCTGCACATTCTGAAGCGCAATCCCACCGCCCAGGGATGCTGCCGCCAGAAAGAACCAGGCAGGCATGATTTGAATGTTGATCCGATGGTAGGCGCTGATCCAGTGCCAGGGCAGATCATCGGGCGTAATCAGAAAGAATGCATGGTAAAATGCAAAGTTAAGAAGCAAAGGGAGGAACAGAAAAAAATCTCCTCTACGATACTGCCAAACTAGAAATACAGCCACAAACGGCGCAAAAAACGCGGTCAGAATCTGAAAGGCCAGAAAGCCCTTTATGATAAAGGCATAGCGACTCAGATCGAGCACATCATGAATTACACGCTCTGATTGAAATTTGTAGGGCTGCAGCTCCGGTGCGTTGGCCTTAAATAAAACTAGCAGCAGCACGGACATGAACAAGGGTCCTAAAAACGCCACAGCGCCTCGAGGCAGCTTCAAACGCGACCGATGCACCCAGGCAAAGACTGGCAAAACGAACATCATCAAAAGGACACCTTCATTATTGATGTGAAGAATTGCACCGCAGCTAAGTCCCAGAAGCACAAGCATGCGACTTGAGTCAGCTCTTGACTGTGATTGCCAATCCAATGGCGAAACCGTCAGGCGAAATGCGTACAATAAAAATGCAGCGAGCGGAATATCAGCGCATTGCTCTGCTGTTGCCATTATGATTCCGGGCAAAGCAGGCAGAGCGATTGCAAGCAAGAACCCAAAGTCACTCAATGTCCTGGGCCAATACGGTGAAGCAGAATGGATTTTCTGCGAGAGTTCAAGGAAGATCAGGGCTATGAGCAAATAGTATGCGACTGCAACTAAAACGGGAATAACCGGATTCCAACTCCCGAAGAGGATTGCCAATCCTGCAAGTTGCAGTGGAAAGAAGATCGGATAACCTGGATGAAACCATTCAGATAAAACCAGACGAAAGTCCTGACCTGTTGCAAATGAAACAAAGTAAAACTTGCCTTTCATATTCCACATTTGCCAGGCGTCCGTCATGCCCTGTGTATGAATTGAAATACGCCATATTAGAAAGGCAAGCCCCAGCACAAACGCCACACAGAACCAGATGCAATTCTTTGGGAGATGAAACGACGACTTAGGAATTCCCCTGAGGAGTATCCAGAGTGGCAAAATCAGAAGAACAAGGATTACAGCCATTAGGATCCTGGCCAGATCCACCTGACCAGGAGGCAAAAAGCGAAACAGTAAAAACGATGTCAGGGGAATCAGACTTAGATAATAGAAGGAAATATGAATGATTCGAGCTATCATTGCGCACCTGTAAGGGCAAAGTGCTCAGTGCGTTGAATGTTTCCAGCTCGGGCGAAATCCGGATGCGAAGAATGCACAAGCACGATTTGTTTTGCCTCGGTGAGAGGAATTGACACCCACTCAACTTTGATGGGAAACAATTCGTACTCAATAAATTTGGCGGATTCAACGGTAAAAAAGCCCGGGGCCGTATATAACGGCAGGCGCTCTTGATTTCCTATCTTCGGCTTTATTTGAACCAGTTCACCATGCAGGTTATGCGAATTTCGCAAGTCCGCTCCGCGTGCACGACTTTCTCTCTGATTCAAAGCCAATGAAAATCCCAGGAGTAAAACAAACATAACCACAGCCACACGCGCGAACCAGCGCACAGGACGGGATAACAGTTCCATATTTTGATCGCCCACGCAAACCATGGCGTTAACTCCTGGCCAAAAGTCATCTCATTTCAAACAGATCCGTTTAAAAGATGCTTGCGAGAATCAAGCGGGCATTCGTTAACACATGCATGGCAAATGCGGCAAACCAGGAAACGACAAAGGCCACGGCCCTCTGGAAAGTTGCGGCAACTTGCATTGCGCTTGGGGCGATCACAACATGGCCGCTCATTCGCTTCCCGTTACATCTGCCAGCAGACTCAACTACGGATACGTTTCTATTCAGCTGGAGCTTCTGGTGGCTAAGAGATTCAATCGTGAATCTGCATTCACCATTCTATTCAAGCATTCTATTCTATCCTGAAAAAGCCAACCTTGCTCTGGCAACTCTCAGTCTGCCTTACGGCATCTTTTATGTACTGCTTTCCTGGCTGCCACAGGATATTTCCATTCCCGTTTCTTTCTTCCTGGTAATTCAGTTTTCTATTGCCGCGACCGGAGTCGCAATGTTCCTTTTTTGCCGCGAAATCGGTTTTTCAAACCGCGCAGCGCTCTACTCAGGTATATTTCTGACCCTCTCTACCATTCATCTCGAGAATCTAACAAGATTGCATCTGGGCTGCATGGAAATGCCAATCGGCTCACTGTACGCCTTGCTCCGCCTGCTCAAGAGTAAAACCGTTCGCGAGGCTGCCTGGAACGGAATCTTTCTGGGAGTAATGCTCACATTGCTGGCGTTGAGCAGCCAGACGTATTCGCTGCATTTTACAATTATTGGCGGTATACTTGGCCTTACGTATGTCCTGCGAAACAAGTCCATGTTGCAACATCCATGGGTATACGTGGGAGCGGGCGCCGCTGGCATAACGTTTCTGGTTCTGGCTCTGCCCTACCTGATCGCGCTAAAAGAATTTGCTGGCGCCTACCCGTTT
This sequence comes from Spirochaetia bacterium, assembly GCA_021413825.1. GTDB lineage: Bacteria > Spirochaetota > Leptospiria > Leptospirales > Leptonemataceae > JAEUSB01. The sequence goes on from JAIOPQ010000077.1 coordinate 53,227, forward strand.
CTACCGTTAGGCACCCTTGATCCGGATGTAACCCGACCGTTCAGGCCAGGTGTAAATCAAACAACATTCAAATTGCTATTCCCCTGGTGGACGATGAGTGTGCACAACCACATCTTCCCTGGATTATTGATCTATATCTTCGCGGGCTTCGGTTTCTTTAAGTTCAAGTCCAATGTGTTCGCGCGATGGACGTTTGCGCTGATAGGCCTCGTTGGAATTATGTTCTACGCTGGGACTCATCTTAATTTTGGTGGAACGCAGACCGGGATCACAATGCCATATCACTATTTCAAGCAGGCAATTCCCATTCTACAGGCGGATCGGGCACCGGATCGATACTTCTTTCTGGCCCTGATCTTCTTATGCGTAATGGCCGGCGTTGGTGTTGACTACGCATTTTCTCGCGTTCACCTAACACCTGCTCGCCTAAAGTTTCTCGCCGTCCTGCTTCCCGTTCTGATTGCATTCGAAAATCATTGGGATGCCAATCGTTTTCAGAAACCTTCCTTGATATTTCCGCAGACACTTGAGCGTGCCGCGCGCGCCAAACCCGGTTCAGTCGTCATGGGTCTTCCACCAGACCTTGATTCCAAGCACACTTTCTTTTTGCAAGTTCGCACTGGCGCTGCAATCGTGGATGCAGATTACCCACGACTTTCGCCTATTTTGCGTTACGCTCCTCTCAGGCATGCTGGCTTACTGGATCTTTTTATGGAGCCCGGCAAGCTGCGGGGCTATCCTGTGGAACAGCAAAAGACTACGTGCGAAAAGATCCGTAAGACCCTGGCGGAAAACCGAATTGAAACCATCTATGTGATTGATGATGTTTACAAGGCTGGGTACCAAAACCGGATAGCAGAAACGCGCGATCTACTACGTCAGTGCGGATGGAAGCGGATCGATACGGTCGATCCGCCCTCATTCATTCTAGCTTCCGTCTGGGAACCCGGAACTAATTAACCCTACTGGCTAGAATTGAGTTGTAACTCTCCCTGCGCTTGCTTTCGTTGGTGTGGTCCCCGTAGCGGTTTGTGTGATGACTGGCAGATTTCTAAAGAAGCGAGGCGGCATCCTTTTGCTCCTCCTGCTCCCTGTTTGCTTTCTCTTCTTTAAGGGGAGCGTTAACCCCGGCACAAACTTCATGTGGAATGATTTCATCCACCAGGATTATCCCTGGCAGGCGTACATTGATTTCCGTTTTTCTCAACTTGAGATACCTTACTGGAATCCATACCAGTCAGCGGGAATGGCTTTCACTGGCTCATGGCAGCATCGCATATTTTATCCACCCAGGCTAATCCTGCATTTTTTCCTGGGCCCGGAAAAAGGAATCTTCGCTGAACTCGTCCTGGCGCTCTATATAGCACTTATTGGAGTATTTGCTCTGCTGCGCTATCTAAAGCTTCATCAGCTGGCCGCGTCAGGTGGTGCCTTACTATTCTTTCTGTACTCTGTTGGATGGATAGACTGGAATACTCCGGTCCTTTCTACCCTTTGCTGGCTGCCCTGGCTGACGTTATGCGCCCTTCACCTTACTGATCGGCTCCAGGTCAGAACTGCGCTGGATTTTGCAGTTTTGTTTGCGCTGGCTTTCCTGGGCGGGGCGGCTCAGTGGCTTTACTACACGATTGAATTTATTGCTCTGCTGTTGATCACACAAAAGATCAGGCGATTCCTTCGCAAAGAGTACGGAGAAATCGCCAGGCTGGTTCTCCTGGAAAGTCTGGCTGGCGTTGTATTTATCATGTTAATCCTGGGGCAACTTGAGGGAGTATACGAGGCTGCAAGCCAGGGCCCCTTCACAAAGTCGAGCCTTACGTACGTTCAATTCCGTTCAACGGACGTAAACCTCTGGAATCCTTTCGAGTTATTACAAATGCGGACGTTATTCGTCGATGGTGTTTCGGAATGGATCGCTCTGGCTACAATCCTGGCCTCTATTCTCCTGGCATTCCGTCTCAAACGCCGTCGCACATTGCTTGGGTTCATGTTGTTCTGCTTTGTTTATTACTATCTTGCCACCATTGGAGAAACGACCCCGTTTTCTAAATTGTATTTCAACATGAATCCCCTTGGATCTCAATTCCGTATGCCCAAGCGAATGGGGTTCCTGTTCATATTCTCATGCGCGATGTTCCTTGGAGTGGGGCTGCAAAGCGTGATCCTGGCATGGCGCCACAAGCAGATTTACTCGCCAGGAACAGGGCCGGGATTTTTACAGCGACTAATTGCGATCAGCAAGAGCAGGAATGGTTTCTGGTTGCGAATGGCACTGGGGCTACTCCTGTTAACTCCGCTTTTTCTCTTTTTTGATCGGAAAGCGATTGAGCTCACGTATCTGCCCCCCTATGAGTTTCCACAGTACGTCAGGGATTTCAGGTCCAGACTCTTGACTGATCTGAAGATGACGCCGCAAGATCGTTTCGAAATTATCTGTAACTTTGAGGCCAACTTTTGCCAGAACGCTGGCATGCTGGCACAGATACCGCAGCTGAATTCATACGATAGAATGGGAACGTATCGATCCTATTTGTACCAGAATCAGCTCTCTGTAAACCATGAGCCTGATCCTAAATTCATTTGGATTGGTGACTATTACATCCTTGGCAAGGAGCGCGAAATCAATTTCAACCTGTACCGCCTTGCTGGCGTGCAATACATATTTTCAAGAAAGGACCACTTTGAAGAGCTCAAAGCACAGACTCTGTCGCGACACAATGATCTACCGCTGCGCAAAGTCGAAGGGTTTCAACTTCAAGATCCCATTGCAAAGTTCTTATTGAGCAAACATCCGGACTGGGTTAATCAGAAAGACCTTGCTCAAACCATCAGCGAGAAGGCCACGCTCGGTGCGTACAAGCTAGAAGGAACTCTTCCCAGAATCTTCCTGCACAATTCATTTACAATAGCTCAATCACCCGCCGAGGCTGCGGCACTAATGGATTCTAAGTTTGACCCCAGAGTGACGTTGATCGTTGAAGGAAAATCAGAATTAATTGATCGTCTGGCAAAAATGAAGAAAGATCAAGCCGACGTTATGCGCCCTGGGAAATTTACCAGCTACTCATCCGAACGTGTTGAAATCGAAGTTGAGAGCCGTGGCCAGTCAATCATGGTGCTGACAGATCAATTCTTTCCAGGATGGAAGGCACATGTAGACGGAATTGAGACGGAAATTCTGCCGGTAGACCTGCTGTATAGAGGCGTGGTCCTGAATCCCGGCAAACATACGGTTTTATTTACATACAATCCAATACTTTTGAAAATCTGCATCGTACTTAGCCTTTTGACATGGCTGTCGCTAATTGGACTTATTGGATTTTCTTTTCGCCCCTTCAGACGGAATTAGGAACCTTTCTCATAGTTCCCCGGTCTTACCTGTCAAATCACACAGGAGAATCGGATGAAAAAAATGTACGCCCTGATCGCTATCGCGACTGTTGCGGTACTGGTTGGAGCAAATTGCCGCCATCCAGGCCGTTCGCTGGAAAAACGCGCCGAGTGGATCACAGAAAAAATAGACAGCAAATTAGATTTGAACAGTTCTCAAAAACAAGAACTGGATCAAATCCGCAATGAGCTTGTGGCAAAAGTTAAATCGAACAAACCCCAGATGGAACAAATTGCAACAGAATTTGAGACCCTGGTGCGCGCCGATTCAATGGATAAAAGCAAACTCAAGGATTTGCAAAAGCGTCGTGACGCGATTCATGCAGAAATGGAGAGCCTGATGCTTGACAAAATCGTGAAGTTTCACGCAGTCTTGAAACCTGAGCAGCGCGCTAAAGCAGCTGATTCAATCAAAGATTTACGCGAACATTTCATGAAGTAGCGACGGAGCGCGGACTGCAGCCGCGTTCAACTCGCTTAAGGTTGGCAGAGATGGGAACCAGCACGGGGCCGCTTTTGAAAATCAGAATGCCTAAGATTGTAAGCTTCCAGGTTCAATGGGCCACGATTATCGCAATCCTCTTGATCTTGCAATGCGAAACAAGCAGGACAGCATCGTCCGTCTGTGACGCCAACGAGGTTCCGTATTACGCCGCAGGTTGCGAGGGATCCGGAATATTGAGATGCTGGCCACAGGCTATCCACCCTACTCCAATGGAGGCCTGCCTCTGCGACGGCCGAACCGGCAATGCTCCCCTGCCTGGTGGCGGACTGCGCTGGAAGCATGCTGGCGCATGCAAATAACACAGATTACTCTCCTCAGGAACTCCTTCAGCCGTTAGTCGATGACCATTATGTGATTTCGTTTTCATGAGGGTTCCATGAGCCATCCCTCTAACTGCGTAGTTATGCGTACGTGAACTGTTTTAGCTCCCATTGATACCCTTGCAAATCCTGCGACTAACTGGCTGTTCGTGGAAACAAAAAAATGTGTTGCACGACAAGGCAATATCGGAGCAACGAATATCTTCGGAATTATTCAACAAGCGAGAGTTTATGAGCGCGATTGCTGCCCTACTGGCTAAACGGGGATTTCAAAATACAATTATCGGCGTCATTCTGCTGAATGCGGCTATCCTCGGTGTCCTCACCGCACCAAACCTCGACCCTGCTGTCGTGGATTTTCTGCACTGGCTGGATCACGCCTGCCTGGTTATTTTCTGCGTTGAGATCCTGTTGAAACTTATAGTCCTGCGTCTGGGATTCTTTCGCGATGGATGGAACGTATTCGATTTTCTGGTTGTTGCAATTGCACTCGCTCCAGCGGCAGGGCCACTCTCTGTTCTTCGCGCCCTCCGAGTTTTCCGTCTGATGCGATTGGTCACAGCATTCCCTTCCATGCGTCAGGTAATCGCTGGAATGTTTGGGTCTATTCCTGGGGTTGCGTCGGTTGCAGGAATTCTGCTCGTTATCTTCTATGTGGCAGCAGTAATGGCCATTGGTTTTTTTGGCGAAGCGGATCCAGAAAATTTTGGGGGACTTGGTGCCACCTTCTTTACGCTCTTTCAGCTGATGACAACAGAGGGCTGGCCTAGCATGGCGCGGACACTAATGGAAACCATGCCGCTTGCGTGGTTGTTTTTTATTCCATTTATTCTCATGACAACTTTCACAACCCTGAACCTTGTATTCGGCATTGTAGTAAATTCCATGGAAGAGGCCAAGGAAGAAGCGGCGCGGGAAGAATTGGCAGCACAGGGTGTTGAAGCGCCAGCTGAGACTATTGAAGTGAGACTCGCTGTCATCGAAAATAGTGTAAAAGACGCGGCGGCAGAGCTAAACAAACTCCAGACTGCCCTGGCAAACATGATCAAAAGCGGAAAATCAAAGAGGAAATGAACATGATCGCTGGTATACTATCTCTGCCGGAAAAACAATTTTTCCAGCGTTTCATCATTGGCACAATCCTGGTTAATGCTATTGCACTCGGGGTCCTTACGTTCAAAGAGCTACCCGGAGACCTGCGTCACATAATTGATATTCTGGATCATGTCTGCCTGTTCATCTTTTGCTTTGAACTTGGATTGAAGCTGATAGCACAACGGCTACGTTTCTTTCGCGATGGCTGGAATGTTTTCGATTTCCTGGTAATTGCTGTTGCTCTAGTTCCTGCCTCCGGGCCACTTTCCGTACTGCGAGCTTTGCGTGTTTTCCGGTTGATGCGCCTGGTTACTGCAATTCCTTCCATGCGCCGCGTCATCAACGGAATGTTTGCCGCTATTCCGGGAACTGCCTCTGTTGGCGGTGTCCTGTTTGTGATGTTCTATGTTTCGGCAATTATGGCGACTAACTTCTTTGGGAAAGTTGAGCCCGCGCACTTTGGTCATCTTGGCTTGAGTTTTTTTACGCTCTTTCAGTTCCTCACTATGGAAGGATGGCCAGACGTGGCCCGCCCGGTGATGCAGAAGATCCCCAACGCCTGGATGTTTTTCATCCCATTTATTTTGCTCACAACGTTTACAACGCTCAACCTATTGTTCGGAATCATCGTTGGTGCAATGGAGAACGCGAAGGAAGAAGAAGCAAGGTTGGATATGGAAGCGCAGGGCATTGAAGCCCCGGTTGAAAGCAATGAAATGCGTGTGGCTGTCATTGAACAGAACGTTGCGCAGATTCGCAAAACGATCGCTGCTTTAAACGCCCAGATCAAGAAGCTTTGAGAGCGATTGGACACGCCTTACGGCGTCTCAGCCTTTCAAACGTTAGGCGATCAAACTCTACGTCTGAATAGCACCCAGGCAATCACTGCAAGTGTCGGATCCAGAAGACCAAAGGTCAAAAGCAGTTTTGGAAATACGCCCATCAGGGCGAGCGGTATCAAAACAGCCGGGACAAATATCAGCCGATCAACAACGGATGCGGCTACAATCTGCGATGCTCCAGATCGTCCCCCAAAGAAATAGAACCAGCCAATCACACCGAGCGTGAGACCAGTTACTCGTAGTAGAGCTTCTTCGCGTCCAACAAAAGCCGTTTCCTGGAAAATCGTTTGTGCAACGCCGGGCCATGCGACTAACAAAATGCCGGAACCCATGTAAAGAACTCCGTTCAAATAAGTAAACTTAGAAGCGGGAGAGAGCTTTGCCGGTTTTTCGAGGAGGGCCTTAATGAGTGACATTAGCGATAGAGAATTGACTGATTGGCAGTGTCAAGCCTGCGTTTGGCCACCAAGGATGCACCAGACCGGGAGCATCGTCTCCCCGAAGAGGTGGCAGAAGCAAAGAGCAATCCCAGAAAGGAACCAAAGTCAACGTGAACTCGCTACGCAAATTCAGTCACTCAATGTGGGGAGAAAACGGCATCGCGCTTTTGTGCGAAGGTCAGAAAATAACCGACTACGGCTACAGCTTTCGCCGCAGTACGGCTCTCCATTCCAGTTTTTTTGCGTTGCGCTCGAATTTCCTGGAAAACGCGCAATTCCTGGCGTTCGTTTCATTGTCTAAGGTGATGATGCGCACAAAGTCGATTTCAATATTCTGTCTCATTCTTTCACTCGCCACCTGCGGCGGCTCTAAGGATTCAAGCTCCGGTTTGCTCCTGGCGCTTGCTGGAGGCGGAGGCAATCCCGCAGCCGTGAGTCCGTCTGATTCAACGGGAACGTCTGTTAGCCAGGCAGTGCCGACAAGTGAAATCCAAAGGCTTACGGAAGATCTCATCGGCCAACAGGCAATGTCCATTAACTGCGAGCCCGCGCCCTTTTCGACACCCCCTGATTTCGCTGCCTGCCTGTCCCACATCAATCCCGACGCTAAACCAGATGTATCATACTGGTCCTACCGCTCCTTCAGCGTAGATCCCGTAGCAACGTTTATTCAGGAGAATTGTAAGAATATTACGCGCAACCACCGGGGCAACGGATTGGTCCAGGATGGGGATTGGAGTGTGATCTATCCGCTCCCTGCAGAACTGATTAACGAACTCACAACATACTGCAAACCTATCCAACCAACCACACCTCCAGTCGTCTTACCTCCAGCGCCAACGCCGGAGGATTTTACCCTAACATCCCTTCAAATCTATCCGGTGGATGGAAAACATCTCCCTGAATCGGGTGTGGTAGATTTACTTTTTAATAATGACATCGTCTGTCCAATTTCTCAGAACAAGCAAACGGCCGTAGACAATTTTGCGAACGGGAACTACTCTCCGAACGTTACCTATTTCGAACCAAACTCAACATACCGGGTACTTGTCTCATCGGCCCTCAAAGATCAACATGGTACACCGCTTGGTGACTCTAACACGTTAGGCGATATTTCGGCAGCGGGAGCCTTCCTTGGAGTCGAGTTTGAAACTGCGGCCGGCCCTTGCGTCCCTTCCTATTTCGAAAGTATCGGACAGGGCTGGGGACAGGGCCATTACCGTTTTTCACTCGGCTCCTACCCACTCAATCCACAGGAGAATACCTGTATGATCCCGGCTGGACCGGCGCTCCGTAGCCTGGACACGATCCAGGGAGCTACCGTTATGCGACCCGGCGTTGTGGAAAGTTTACGGCCGGGGAACTGGAAAGCCTATTCCACGGGAGCTTATTCCTGTGCTGCTCCCCTCGTCATAAACGATTACAACCAGCATGTTTCCAGCTATCCCCCCGTTGCATTGTGTATACACCGCGCAGGCGAGCCAAATGAATTCGTAGAGGCCATTACTTATGGCACTGTGGATATAGCAACAGCAAAGGCTCGCTGCCCGCGCTGGATACAACTCCGATCAGACCCAATCGATCCGGACGAATCCTACCCCACAACGTCGCTTAACGTAAGCGAAGGGAGCGAGAACTGGAAACAAAACAATAACTTCCGCTGCGAAAAAGAACCGTCCGGTCACAATCCTGAGACGTGTGAGAACAGCATCACACTGGATACAACACAAGGACGCTGGTACGAAACGCCTTCCACGCCGGTGCAGGTGCCCGGAGGGAAAACGATCAAGCAAAAAGGATTCCATACATTCTGGGATTATGAGAAGCTCTATCTGCGAGTTCGCGGAAATTGTAAACCCGGTTGGTATTCGCTGAAACTGACGGCTATGAATTACGGCGGCCCATTGCCGGAAGGTTACGCGGCTTACTATGTGAGCATTACGAATGAGCGTGACCAGAAAGCCTATGGATTGAGTGTAAAGGCGAGCGAGTCTGCTTACAACTCAGGAACGGTTGCGGTCTGGATAGATAAAGGCGACTCAGATCTATCGATTCGGTGGACCAACGATGCCTATCTTGAAGGCAAATACGATGCAAACCTGCAGATCAAGGCGATTACGCTCACACAGTCAAAAGCAATTCCACCTGCTCCATCCACTTCGCTCAAGTCAGGAAAATTCTGTCGGATGATTGGCCGCTACTATGGAGACACAGCCCGGATTTACGCAAACGAACCCGGTGGAATTGTTTCATTCTGTTTTGGAGATCTGGAATCCGGTAAGTATGAGATTACAGTGAAAGCAACCAGCAAGGGCGCACTTCCCGAAGGCTACGCGACGTTCCCAATCAAAGTTTCGGGAGATGGGGTTGAGTCCATGGCGAACGTTCCCGCTTCCACCCAGGCAAAATCCGCAAAGACAACCCTTGACCTGCGTAAGGGAGCCGGGCGTCTGGATCTTAGCTGGATCGACAAGGGGTCCGCTTCCGAGTCTGCTTCCGTGCAAATTGAAAGCGTGAGCATCAAACGGATCGGAGATTCGCAGCGTTCACAATTGGGAGCATTTTTGCTGAACGCAGGTTCTTCTGGATTCGTGATTCCCGCCATTCTCCTCGTGATTGTGAGTGGTGCAGGGATTCTGCTCTTGCAGCGACTCAGGCCGTCTAAACGTTAGGCGATATTCATGAGCAGGAGCGGATGTACTAGTCCGATATTTTTCTAAATGGCTGAGAATCTCCCCCCCACCAGTATATTGCATTGTCGGTTCCATGAGCGCGACGCCCCGCAACCGGAACGGCCTGGGCCGGTCCGTAATGATTCCAGTCAAGTATCTGATACCGTTCTGGACTATAAGCAAAGGTATAGACAAAAGCACCCGAAACAATCAGAGGAAAGCTGGACGAGGACCTTGTGTCTGATACGACAACCGATCTCTGAAGTGGTATATTGATTGCATACAGGCGATATTGGAAATTTATGCGATCCGTAAGATAGAAGATATCGCCCTTTCGGGTGAGAGCGCTCGGAGCATCTCCCAGTTGCACCTCTGCCCTAATGCCACCCCCCTCGCACGGCATAGAAACAAGAGCCCAGCCGGGAATGCTACAGTCATTACAGACAAAATAGACTCGATCGTTGTACAATTCCAGACCCAAATGCCGTCCCGTGAAAAGGACCTGGGGTGAAGATCCATCAGTCTGAACGCGACCGATTCGTTGAGTTCCCATGGGCCAATCGCTCTGTGACCAATAGATCCAGGCATCCTTGACCAGTAGGCCTTGCAATCCCCGCACGTTCGCCAAAACGGTCTCAGGCTTGCGAAGGCGAAAATCCGCTGGGGCCCTGGAGATCCCGCGGTAGTTGGTGCTATAAACGGACATACCGTCAGTTCCAAAAAAGTCTCCGCCTGCAAAGTTCGGGGAGAATGTGATCAGGGTGTTCACTCCCGTGCCAACTTGGTGGGACAACCACTTGCCAGAGACGTCTAAGGGAGGCACCACGAGGTTGTCTTGAATCGCAATAATTCGTGAGTCCCCTCCACTGAGGGTGACTTCGCCTCCATCATTCGAATAGAGGGTCTGTGAGCTGCCATCAGAATTAAGACGATGCAGGCCGCGTCGCGTTACCCAATAAAGAATGCCACTATGCAAACGCAAATTCGTTATAGTCCCGGTTCCTACGTCAGTACCCGTCACAGCCATAGAAGTATCACCAGACGATAAATCCACCCGATAGATATTTCCCGCATATCTTGCCGGATAGCTGTGCTGCAGGACAAACATTTGATGCCCTTCAACCGCCAGTCTGTAAATGTGCGGAATTCCCGAGTGAATTAACTGCGGCGTTGTGGACGAGTGCGACACGGAGTATATTTTGTCATCGCCTGCCCAGTAGAAGCGATCCGATGTCAAAAGCGTTTGTAGACCCAACGGGCAAGAGATAGAGGCTTGCAGAACCGACAGAACTCCTGTCGATAGCTCATACCGCTTGAGGGCACAGCTGTTGAGGGGAAAACCCGCAGGATGCCGATCCACCAGGTACAATACTGAATCTGCGGCAATGACTTTGAGCTCGCCCGGGAAACTGCCCAGGAATATTGGTAAGGAATCGTCAGTCAGGCTCTTCGCCATGAGCAAGCTATGCTTAGACTCATCGACGGATCTAATCCAGAACAGGCTACGACTATTCCCCGCCAGGTTTTTGATTCCGTTGAATCCGCCATTCTCCTCTGAACGCACGACTGTTTCAATTACTCCGCTCTTGTCCGGACCGAGAAAGAGGCGCTCGATTCTGTCTTCATTCGAGAAGAAATACAGATAGTCTCCAGCACGACGGAAGTATCTAGCTTCGGAAAACGAAGGCCTATTCGGCAGGTCCGGGCGGACAAAGCCGCTGCTTGCCAGGACAGTCCTGGCCCCGCTCGCTCTGTTGAAGGCAAGCACATCATCGCTTGATCCCACATAAACGTTGGTGTCATCAGACCCGATCCCGCTAACGGACGAAAGCTGTCCGGCGGTTTGCAGATCAATCGGTATAAAGGCAATGGGTGGGAGGCCCCCAGGTGTAGGTGCAGTTACGAGGGGCGCAAGTGGAGGATCTTCCGATTCATTCTTCATTGCAGCATCTCGAATCGAAAACGCAGCCGCCAACCCCAGCATCGTGCTAATCGAAATCGATGGTTCATCATTTGGAGATTTCATGCCGACCCAACATTGCGCGCCCAACAGCAATGCGACTAGCAACGACGAAACTTTCCGCATCATACCCATAACAACGAATCCGACCTCATTCCATATCATTTTTTCGAACAGCCGCGAGCTACCCCGGTACGGGTAGACAACGCTGATCGCCCCGACCTATCCTCACGAGTCCTCGTGATCAATAGACGATGCTAACGATATGTGTCCGACTTTTGTTTCCTTTCCTGGAACAATTATTTCTGAGGTCGTAGGTTCTGAAATCTCGCCGCGCAAGATTTCAACATTTTCAGGAATTCCGGATTGAGCCAACACGAGCATTCTGGATCACAGACTTGAAGGTAATGGCGTCACAACGAAACGCCATCTCGATCGCCCAAGATTGTCGACTCAGTAGTAAGGTTGCGGATAGGACGCAATCGTAACGTGAAGTGGGGTCCCGCCTGGTGCAACCGCATTCGCGGCGGATGTGGCAAAGGCCCCTGTCAACGGGTTCAATGGTGCGAGGACAAAGCCCTGGGATGAGTTGACCGAATAGAGAAAGCCACCCTGGGGATCCACTGCGAGCGCCTTATTGTTCCCGGCTGAAATTGTAACCGTTGAAAACAAACTGAGCACGCCGCTACTTGATACCTGGAATGCTTGAAGGTTGGAGGTTGCACTTTCAAAACCCATGTAGACTACAGGCAGATACGGATGCGCCACAATTGCATGTGAAACAAGGCCACCCGGAACGATCGTGCTGACTTGTGTGAGAGCACCGGTTGCAGAGTCAATGCTGTACACAAACGCATTCGCCGTGCCCCCGAGCACACTCACCACTACGAAGCGTCCATCATACGTCATCACTGCATCATAGAGATTCGTCCCGGTCGACAGTGTAATATTGGTATTGTAGCTAACACTTGCACCGCTTACTGTAAGTTGTGCGGTTCCCGCGTTGCCGTTTTCCAGACCCAGATAGAGGAATCGGCCATTCGGGTGTATCATCCCCTGACGAGGTTGTGAATTTGCGGGGGGACTAATATTGACGGCTGAGCCTTGCGTGGTTAGCATACCAGTACCAGAGTCCCGTCGATACAGTTGAACATTGCTAAAGCCAGCGCTCGATTGGCTGACCAACAGGTAGTCTGAAAAAATCAGAAGGCCTCCAGGGTTTGCACCGGCGCCAAGGCCGAGCGTTTGGACGAGCGAGAGTGTGCCAGTGCTCGCATTGATCGAAAAGACCGATACCGTGTCAGCAGTGAAGTCGGCACAGTAGAGGAACCTGGTCGAGGGATCGATAACCATCACATTCGGCGAAGTTCCTGTGGAAAAAGTTCCTATGTTCGTAAGAACTGCGCCCGTTTTTGAATCAATTTTTACGGCACGGATTAAGTTGCTCCCGGTGTCAGTTGAATACACGAAGCGGGCGGTAGCCTTGTACACTGGCTGGAAGAGGAATGCAACAATCAATGGACTACAATCACCGTCCACGGCCGAACAATCAGTGGGAGCCCGGCAGGTTACAAGACCTGGCAACAAAACAAGCAACGTGAGAACCAACCCGGCTCGTATTTGTTTCATGGTGTGCACTATTTATAATCGCCCGTCAGTTGAACAATTCAATAATTTGCTATGGCAACACCGATGGGTGTGTTTCCAGTCACAACGGTGCCAGTTGACGCCAGGGCACCCGTCGATTGATTGATGGCATACATCGAGATGTTATTCGATGTTTGGTTCGTTGCATAGACGAATTTCCCTGCTTGATCGACCGCTATGTCTGATGGTCCTGTTCCCGCGGCAATGGTTCCATTCGAAGTTAGTACTCCAGTCGTCTGATCAATTCCAAACATGGCAATGTTCGCAGCCGCTACATAACACGTGCGGCCGTTTGGACTCATCGCCATCCGAAATGCATTTGCCAGGGCAATAGACCCAATCGACGTAAGGACACCCGTCGATTGATTCACTGTATACATCGAGATATTACCTCCGCCGAAATTAGCCACATACCCAAACCGTCCGGTCGGATCGGTGGCAATCCCATGTGGAGCCGCCGCTGCAGCGATAGTGCCATTGAATGATAAAATTCCGGTCGAAGAGTTGATTGTGTACATCGTCACATCGGCCGTGGTATTGTTTGCCGCGAATGCGAATTTCCCGGATGAATCCACGGCTATGCCACGCGGCGTAGTTCCCGCTCCAACGGCACCGTTAGACGTCAATACTCCCGTGCTCTGATCAACCGTGTACATGGAAACATTGTTTGTTGTCTGGTTGGCTACATAAGCGAATGTGCCAGCCGGATTCAGTGCAATCCAGTAGGGTGTAGTTCCGCTTGCTATGTTTCCAGTGAACGTTAGAAACCCGGTCACTGAATCGATTCGATACATGGAAACGTTATTGGACGTTTGATTCACAGCATATGCAAAACGACCAGCAGCATCCACAACGACGTGCCGTGGAACGGTTCCTGCACCAATCGTTCCAATAGAAGTAAGCACACCCGTAGTGGCATCAATCGAATACATCGAGATATTGTTTGAGGCACTATTGGCAGCGTACGCAAAACGCGGCTGTCGAGTGCCCGTTGCTTGCGTGAGCCAGGTAAGTGCCATCACCGTGAGACTACGGCTCGATTCGTCATGCCCTGAAGGAAAACTCCGAGCGCAGTTAACGATAAGCAATAGGCAGATAGGGAGCGATTTCAGTGCAATGCGCATGGTTGCTGAACGCCGGTTCACAACTAAGACCGCTTCCGGCATCTAAAAGGTCTATTGGTTTTTGGAGACATATGGGCACGATGGTCTCCGGGATGTGCAGGCGAAAATCGTGAGGAATCGAGCGTGGAAAACGATGCAGCCTGACGTTCGACCTGTCACTCCCCGTGGTTTCCAAATGGTTGACAATCCCCGATGATGAGCAATTCAATAACCGTGAAACAAAGCGCAGGTACAGTCCCAGAACACAGTCATCAAAGAAAAGCGGCCATCGCCACAGGTGGCATTGCAGATCATGCAAAAAAGACCCGGGTACGTCCCATCCAGAACTTTGACCTGAACAGGACGATCTTTAATACCCTGGAGGGCAATCTGCCCAGGCTTGTAATCCAGACCCGCATTGCCAAGGACGTGTCCTGGGATGCCGATACAGCGCGTTCGATCGAACAAATGTACAGCGCAAAATCCGAGTCCAAAAAATTGCCGCCTATCAATGAAAAGCTTTTACGGTTTTTGACAGAGGAGTGCGATTTTGATGTGGAACACGCCGATGGTTCGTTCCTTGATCATCTTTACTATTGCTATGAGTACACGCATCATTATTTCCCGGGGCACTCGCCGCTAGTAATGCTACTGCATTCCATACTCGGAACTGGGACAAATACCTTTGCAATGGCTAAGGAAAAGATTCCGCGTCTGCAACCCTTGATGGATCCATCGGAATGGAATCACGTGCAGGCTTTCCCTTCCGTGCTACGCCTGCTTTATGACAATGCGCTCTTCCAAGAATTGAAAGAAAACCCGGAGCGCGATAATCTCAAAGAAGTTCACTTTCACCGGGTGATCGATAATGAGCCAATCCAAATGTCCGGAAAAGATTTCTGGGTCCAGTTGAACTACCAGCTCATTCATCTCACTGATTTTATTCCCGTGAGCAACTGGTCTGCACACTATGCGGATTCTTCTTTTATCCTTTTTCGTAAGCTTTACAAGTTTCTCCAGGAAACAGGAAAGCTCGAAGCAAAGATCAGCTACACACCACCGCCGTTTTTCGGAGGAGTGAAAGGCGAACAATTGCCCCTGACGGGATGGATCTTAACATTATTGCCGTCGGGGATCAGTGAAGCAATGACTGCGAAGTCAATACGCAAGTTTTCAGAAAAGATCGGGCACGATTTGAGCTACCGTCTTGTGTTTTAGGTGAGACTTTAGGCGGTCTGTCGTATGTTCAAACTTGGCCAGCTCCGCTTATTATCTGTTGTATTCGTTCTCACTAGCTGTAGCACCTTCAAAGATGCACTGAATAAATCACCATACTTCCAGCCTGGGTTGATACTGGAGAAGAACGAGACTCCGGATCAAGGGCAGGCCCTTGCTTACTTTCGTTTGAAATATTTCACGATAATTGATGGAAATCGCTCCGAGCGAGATTTTCGGGAATTCTATACAAAATCGATGCGTAACGCTGGCGCTCCCTATGATCCCGACGTCAGCCTACCAGTCACAGTACCGGCCGGGAAAAAAACAGACCTTCCAATCTCACAGGATTATTTGATTCGATTTCTGCCACAGCAAAATAGGAAAGCTGCCATTCAAGGCCCCACAGCCTCAATGTCATTCGATCTGCCTAAGAATGGAATCACGGCTGCCGGCGCTCCGTTTAAAGCCACCCCGGGTGTGCGCTTCGTACAATCACGAGTGGGCGATTTCGTTATCAACGAATCGATTCAAACAATGAAGCTAGAAAAGATTATACCTTTCACGATCCGAACAGTTGGAGTTCCGGGTAAAATCACGAACTTTGGAAGCATGGTTATTGTCGATGATCGAGACAATGACGAGATCAAGTGCATTCTTGAAACCGAAGGCAGCGGTGAGGCACTTACGGCGTACCTGGCCAACCAGTATCCCTGGTTGAAAGAAATCCCGACCGTCACCGAAGAAGCAAAATGCGAGTAAAGTGAAATTTTCTACGGAGGGTCAGTGTAATTAGCAGTTCACCGGTATTGATTCAGGAATAGATCCCGCGTTCCTGTTTGAATCTCAGCCCCGAGGTTTCCCTCGGTATAGCCCACGTTGTAGAGAGTTCCGTCAGTCGTAATTTCCGTTCCATACCCCTCAGCCTTGACGGCCGGTGCACCAAGGAGTCGAGTCCACTGACGCGTACCGTTTCCGTCGTACTTGACGACGTGCATGTCCCATGTCCCGGTCTTTGTTTGCTGATCAAGGTTGCCAGCCGTTCCGCCAGTCACGTAGAGATTGCCCAGAACATCAGTCGTAACACCAAATCCCCAGGTAACCACTGCGGGTACGCCAAGTAGCCGTGTCCAAATTCGGGCGCCGCTGCGATCGTACTTTGCCAGAAAGAGATCTCTGGTCCCAGTTAGCGTCTCACCGCCAAGTCCGCCATCCGTGAAGCCAGTTAGATACACGCTGCCCCCACCATCTGTAACTACAGCACGTGCATCCGTGGTTACCCCTGGCACACCCAACAATCGAGTCCACGTTCTTGTGCCATTCAAATCAAACCGGACAAGGAAGAGATCCAGTGTGCCGGCAAAGCTCTGGCCGT
This sequence comes from Spirochaetia bacterium, assembly GCA_021413825.1. Taxonomy (GTDB): domain Bacteria; phylum Spirochaetota; class Leptospiria; order Leptospirales; family Leptonemataceae; genus JAEUSB01. The sequence continues at coordinate 69,791 of JAIOPQ010000077.1, forward strand.
CCAGAGCACCGCTCGTTGAACCGGTAACGTACAGGTTTCCCTCGGCATCTGGCGCAATGGCATATGAACGCGTCTGCGCCGCGGCAACGCCGAGCAGGCGAGTCCACTGCTTGTTTCCGTTAGAATCGTATTTGATCACAAAAAGGTCTCTTGTCCCAGTGCGGATCTGGCCATCCAGATTACCGTCTGTATATCCGGAAATGTACGCGTTACTTGCCTGGTCCAGAGTTAAGGAAAAACTTTCCGACAGTACAGCAGCAACTCCGAGCAGTCGCGTCCATTGGCGGTTGCCGTTGGAATCATATTTGATCAGGTGCAAGTCGTACGTTCCGCTCTTGATCTGGCCATCAAGGTTGCCAGCGGTTCCCCCGGTCAGAAAAATATTGCCAGAATGATCTACCCTAACCCCAAATCCCCAGCTATCCGCTGCGGCCACGCCGAGTAAGCGCGTCCAGATTCGGGCGCCTTTACGATCGTACTTTGTCAGAAACAAATCTCTGATCCCGGCCAGGGTCCCACCGTCGAGATTCCCATCGGTAAAGCCAGTTACATATGCATTACCTGCAGCATCCGTTGTCACTGCACGTGCCTCAGTCTGCACACCCGCAACCCCGAGCAAGCGTGTCCATTGCAAGACTCCGGCGTTATTGTGAGCAATGTGGAAATCGAATAGCAATCCAGCAGCGGCAGCATTACAGGATGGATCTACGTCGATACAAGCGCTGCTTACTTTGCAGTATGTAGGATAGAGCGTAACCATGCAGAGGACCATGAGTTTTCTAAGAACTCGACCGCTTGTTTCGACCCTGAAGGCTCTCGAGATTTGCTTTCCAATTCCCATTGCACTTTGATTTTACCGCAATAAGAGCTGGTTGTCGCCCCAGGTTATAACAGCGAACGGAAAAGGAGCTAGAATTGGCACAAAATCGTGCGCCCCTTCAGGGACACTCGCCTCATTTTTCTAGCTAAAAGGGCCGTCCCCGGAACCAGGCATGCGCCTTTGTTTTCACATTCATCATGAGTGCTCCTTCGACAGATACACAATGCGAACAACATCCGCTCTCTGCACTTTCCGAGTTTCGCCCTGGCTAGTGCGAACAAATATCTCTGAAGTTGTCGATTCAGAAATCTCTCCTCTGAGAATTTCTCCGTTCTTCAAGAACACTGCCTGTAGCTCTGGCAATTTAGGATCCGGTTTCAGCGCATCCAGAATAGCGTTTAACTTTTCCTCTTGGGCCTTTGCAACCTCCTTGTTGATCTTCTCCCTTTCCTCTTCAAGCCTCTCTTTCATCTTTGCAGGCGACAATACAATCATACCGGGATCGCATATTTCCACTGCAACGGTATCGCGCCGAAGTGAAAGCAAGAATCCGAATACTGCCGTAATGACTGCGTCCAACCATGTGGATTTTTCGGTGATGCGATACGACCGAGTTGCGTCAGACAAATCCAGCGGCGGTGTATAGAGGGGGATTGCTCCAAAAAGGGCATAGTAACGGTGATGCGTGCGATGCTCGCGGCAACTGGTATTGCCGGAGCCTTCAAGCAATACTACCCGTTGCGGCGAGCCGGGTGATTCAAATTTCTGAATTGTACATGATGCGCAGAAGACGAATGCAACTGAAGCAATGGCAACTAACGTTCTGGAGAGTAAAGGAGGATGGTCAAGCGCGCTATTCTTGTTCACTAGTTTCCACCTCACTGAGAATTGGCTGAATCTCCTGGATCTGTTTTGACGAAAGCGAAATCAGACCTGACTCGGCATGCAGGAACGGTTGTCCATTCCGGACAAAATAGAATCCGATCAGCTGTGTTCCATCGCGCAACCGCACAGATTGGATCGAACCATAGAATTTTCTAATGGAAGCAATGGACGATAGACTGGCAGCTGAAGTGTCACCGATCCATTCGAATTGTGCTTCAAGCGTTTTGATTTCTGCGGGACTCAATTTCTGTTGGGTAATTTTTTCAGACGAAACAAGAACTTTCTCATTCGCGTTTATTCTGTAGGTCTGCAAATCGTTATTGAGTGCGAATGCTCCGGATAGCAACGACACCTGCAGAATATCTCCGCGAACCTCTATCCTGGCCTGCGTACCGAGCGGCTTCAACTCCATGCCCCGCCAGTGCACCGTGAAATTATGCTCTCCGCCCGAATCCAGAATCAAAGCTCCCTCAAGAATCTCGACCTGAAGGGGACGGGTATTCCGTAAGATTGCCTGCGAATCAGCCAACAGTCGAAACACCTTGCGCCCTTGCTTCATCACAACAGCCCCGCGCGGTCCTGTTGTGTAATGATCACCCTCTGCAACCCTTTCTGATCTCTGAACGATTTTCCCCTGACGTTGAACAATGACTGCGCCAGCATACTCAACAGCAAGGCCCGGTCCCGATGTAAACCAGACAAAAGCGCCAAGGGTCATGACTAGAGTGGCCGCGGCAGCCAGAGGAAATCTAAAACGTTTGAAAGGCAAGATAGCCAGGCTTTCTGGTTCCTGGCGTATCCTGGCTAGAATGGCCGCATCAACAGATTCTGGAGGTGAATCGGTTATGGCTTGCTGCACGCCCCGAGGCCATTCAGCCGGCGGTTGTTTCAGAATGATCTGCGTCAACTTGTCCATGTTCATGTCTCTATTTGCAACCGGTTCCATATTCAACGCTCCAATCGCACTTTCGTGTCATGATTCCTGAAAAATCTCCGGCCCGATTCCCGCGGTTTCAAGGGCCTTGCTCAGGAACTGAATCGAAGCAGCCAATTCTCTGTACGCGGTACTGCGCGACAGCCCGAGCAGGGATGCGATTTCCTCAACCGGAAGTTGGCCTATCAAACGCAGACGCAACAGTTCCCGACGCGACTCTGTGAGATCAGAATTTTTTAGGCATTCGTCAATGACTGTTCGTATGGCTAGCGAGTGATCCGTTTGCTCCTGGGATTTTGCCACCTGGCCGGGGGCGATCCTTTCCAGGGCTTTGACCTCCCTGGTGCGTTTCCTGAAATGGTCCATGCACTCATTTCGGGCGATTCGAAATAGATAAGGAACCAACGAGTCGCGATTCAACCCTTTACTGGAAATGGCGGGAATGACCTTCATCCAGGACTTTTGAAAAATATCCTCTGTTAAATCAGTGTCGCGGACAATTGAGCGGATATAGGCCCAGAGCCTTTTTCGCACCGTAAGGTAGACTTCTTCTATCTCTGAGGATCTCAAAGTTCTCTCCGGTCTCTGGTATCGCTTTGCAGCAGGGGTTCTGGTTGCACAGCATTATGATGCGACGTCTAAATTCTTTCCCCGGGGCAAAAAAACCCGCAAAAAGCGGGTTTCCTGTGTTTAAATCCTTTGCACTACGGCTTACGGAGCGCCGGATTTCGGTTGCATCGAGACCGCAACATTGACCGCGAAGGAAGGATTCGCAAAGACATGGGGAAATGATCACTCGGGATGTGAGCCGCATGCGGAACGGGGCCGCCGGCCAAAAAAAACCCGCAGTGAATGCGGGTTCTCTCTTTGAAATCCTGGCACTACGGCAAAGCCCTGTGCCACGAACTACCGACGCGACATTCGGAGCGCGGACTTAGGCTGACCTTCCGCGTCAGTTGTCCTCAAAAATGGCGTCCATCTCGTTCGAGGATCCTCCACCGGTCTGGGTACAGGCACCGGCGGAGTAGCCGGTCGAATATCCAGGGCCATAGAAATTTCTGGTTGTGATCCCGCTATCGGACGGATAGGTGCACCTTCCGTTTCTACTGTTAGAGTATTTGCCAACAGTGTTGTACTTACTAAAGCAATCATTCGCGTTGCCTGTGCTCGAGGTGCCAAGTGTATCGTAGCATAAATTACTGGAGAAGGCGGGATAATCAATTTCAGAAACTGCGTCAGTTCCTTTGATCTGGCCTTTTGCAACCGCGAACTTGAAATTGAGGCAAGAACCACTCACCTGCTGGACCCTGATGATGTACTGAGAACCGTTCGTAAGCTGCATGATCTTTTTAAATACAGAACTCCCCTTATTCCCTGACGCCACCGTTGTGAAGGCCGCCGTGGCGCTTGTCAGCGAATGCAGGTTCAGAGTGGCTCCGCTGTAACCGTACGCATTGAGAATATGGGAAGTGTTTGTGTCGTTGCCGTAGTTATAAGTGGAACTGTTCGTTACGGCTGCCGAAACGGTATGAGTTCCCGCAGTAAATATGAAATACGCAGAATCATCGTTTTGGTCGATTTTCGGGTTATGCGTATTGGGTTGACCGAGGGAAACCGATAGCAAGGGGCGATAGCGCACTGTTTTTGAGATGTATGCTGATCCGCCTTTCGAGATGATCATGGGAACTGTTGTGTTTTCTGTTGTGATTCCGCTCAGGGTTGGCATTGTGAATTCAAGGCTGCTTGCATTCGGTAGTGTGATCCCGGTTGCGGAAACGCCGTTGATCGTGACCGTGTAATCTGTTCCCACCCCCGGAAAACTGAAACCTGCGACAGTATTGTTTGAGCCAGGAAATCCCCTTTCAAATACGATGTCCGCAGGGGCGCTGGCACTACAAGTCTGACTCAAGGCGGTTAGAAGTAGAAGGCTCATGATGAGGCTGTTGTCGCTACTTTTCTTTTTCGCGCAGGTTGCAAGCAGCAAGGATAGAATCGTCATCGTAATAACTTTGTGAATCCGTTTCATTGGAAATAGCGAACGCATTTGGCTGTCCTCCGGAGGCTTCCGTCAAAGGCAGCCCTCAAAGCATTCTACAATGAACTTCAGGATTTCACCATCCGTAGAAATACCAGTGACACCGGATTCTCACCGTAGAACTACTGAGTTTCAGGCAAAAAAAAACCCGCAGTGATGCGGGTTCTCTCTTTTAAATCCTTTGCACTACGGCATTGCCTGGTGCGAAGAACTACCGGCGCGACATACGGAGCGCCGGATTTCGGTTGCATCGTTTCATCGCGCTTATCAAGCGATGAACGTAAAATCAGCAGCTATCTTTCGATAACTGAGCGTTACTTGGACCAACACCGCTCTCAATCTTGCGATTGAGAGCAGAGTAATATGGTCAAGCCTCACGACATATTAGTACTACTCAGCTGAATGCATTACTGCACTTACACTTGTAGCCTATCAACCTCATAGTCTTTGAGGCGTCTTCAGGGACCGAAGTCCAGGGAGATCTTATCTTGAGGCAGGTTTCCCGCTTAGATGCTTTCTGCGGTTATCCTATCCGAACATAGCTACCCTGCGGTGCCATTGGCATGACAGCAGGTGCACTAGAGGTTCGTCCATCCCGGTCCTCTCGTACTAGGGACAGGACCTCTCAAATCTCCAACGCCAGTAGCGGATAGGGACCGAACTGTCTCACGACGTTCTGAACCCAGCTCGCGTGCCGCTTTAATTGGCGAACAGCCAAACCCTTGGGACCTGCTCCAGCCCCAGGATGCGACGAGCCGACATCGAGGTGCCAAACCGCGCCGTCGATATGAACTCTTGGGCGCGATAAGCCTGTTATCCCCGGAGTACCTTTTATCCGTTGAGCGATGGCCCTTCCACACAGAACCACCGGATCACTAAGCCCTACTTTCGTACCTGCTTGACTTGTTTGTCTCACAGTTAAGCCTTCTTATGCCTTTGCACTCTATGCGCGATTTCCGGCCGCGCTGAGAAGACCTTAGGGCGCCTCCGTTACTCTTTAGGAGGCGACCGCCCCAGTCAAACTACCCGCCTGACAATGTCCCTGCTGTTCTGCAGCGGGTTAGACCTCCAGCGGAATAAGGGTGGTATTTCAAGGTTGACTCCGCAAGAACTAGCGTCCCTGCATCAAAGTCTCCCACCTATCCTACACATATTCGACCGAAGGTCAATGCCAGGTTATAGTAAAGGTTCACGGGGTCTTTCCGTCCAGCTACTGGAAGCCCGCATCTTCACGGGCACTACAATTTCGCCGAGCCTCCTCCAGAGACAGTGGGGCAGTCGTTACACCATTCGTGCGGGTCGGAACTTACCCGACAAGGAATTTCGCTACCTTAGGACCGTCATAGTTACGGCCGCCGTTTACCGGGGCTTCAATTCTCCGCTTCGCAAGTTAAACAAGCTAACGGATCCTCTTAACCTTCCGGCACCGGGCAGGTGTCAGCCCCTATACGTCCTCTTACGAGTTCGCAGAGACCTGTGTTTTTGTTAAACAGTCGCTACCCCCCTTTCACTGCGGCCCCATCTGGCTCCGGTCGCAGGACCTTCACCTGATGAGGCGCTCCTTCTTCCGAAGTTACGGAGCTAGCTTGCCGAGTTCCTTAGGAGGAGTTCTCTCGAGCGCCTTAGTATATTCTACTTACCCACGTGTGTCCGTTTGCGGTACGGTCACCACGAGTTCTCACTTAGAAGTTTTTCTCGGAAGCCTGGAATCAACAGCTTCGATTACCCGTAGGATCACTCGTCCCAACCCTCAGCTCAGGTCCCGGATTTTCCTGGAACCCTCAACGCCTACAGCCAGGAACAGAAACCAACGCTCTGCCTGTTTATCCTTCTTCGTCACTCCATCGCTCAAACGAACCCATGGCGGTGCAGGAATATTAACCTGCTTCCCATCGACTACCCCTTTCGGGTTTGCCTTAGGGGCCGACTAACCCCCGGCGGATTGGCCTTGCCGGGGAATCCTTGGGTGATCGGCGTGGGGGAATCTCACCCCCATAATCGCTACTCATGCCGGCATTCTCACTTGTAATCGCTCCAGTACTCCTTGCGGTATACCTTCCCTGCAGATTACAACGCTCCCCTACCACTCCTTACGGAGTCCATACCTTCGGTGTAACGCTTAGTCCCATTACATTTTCGGCGCAGAGGCACTCGACCAGTGAGCTATTACGCACTCTTTAAATGATGGCTGCTTCTAAGCCAACATCCTGGTTGTCTGAGCGCCCCCACTTCCTTTAACACTTAGCGTTAACTTGGGGACCTTAGATGATGGTCTGGGCTGTTTCCCTTTTGAACACGAAGCTTAGCCCCCGCCTTCTGACTGCCACATTCTGGATTTGAGGTATTCGGAGTTTGCTAGGGTTTGGTAGGCTTGTAGGCCCCCTGATCCATGCAGTGCTCTACCCCCTCAAATGAACATGTGACGCTAGCCCTAAAGCTATTTCGGGGAGAACCAGCTATTGCCGAGTTTGATTGGTCTTTCGCCCCTACCAACAAGTCATCGGACAGATTTTTAATTCTGACCCGTTCGGGCCTCCATCAGGTTTTACCCTGATTTCACCCTGCTCATAGGTAGATCACTCGGCTTCGGGTCTGCTCCACGTTACTATGCGCCCTATTTGGACTCGGTTTCCCTGCGCCTGCGACATTAACTGCCTTAAGCTTGCAACGTAAAACAACTCGCCGGCTCATTATGCAAAAGGCACGCGGCAACGCACATATGGCGCCGCCACACCTTGTAAGTCTACGGTTTCAGGTTCTATTTCACTCCCCTTTCGGGGTTCTTTTCACCTTTCCCTCACGGTACTCGTACACTATCGGTCATCAGTGTGTATTTAGCCTTACGGAGTGGTCTCCGTGGATTCCGACCCAATTCCTCGTGTTGGATCGTACTCAGGATACTAACTGGAGGGCAGTCATCTTTCCCCTACCGGGCTATCACCGTCTCTGGCCAGTTTTTCCAAACTGTTCGGATAGAAGCTGCTTTGGTAACTCCATCGAGCCGTTCAAGCGACTCCTGTTAGTCCTACAACACCC